>CALVBY010000001.1 GCA_944325905.1 Candidatus Gastranaerophilales bacterium
ACAAATAAAATCTCTTTTTAAACGATATCATACCCGCAAGGATTGCCTTAGTGCTGCTATGTTTCCATCCTGACACGGTTCGACAGCTTACGCCACAATATGTTCAAATGTCAACAATTTTATTTATATCAGCAATACTTCTCAAACCCTCACAACAGGCTCTGCACCCCGCATAAGCTTCGGGTCGAGAGATTGCAATTCCCCGTGGAGCACGGCAAGATTATTATAACACAAAATTCATAAATATGTGAAATTAATCGACAATTTTTACACTTAAAGTAGGTATGTTATTATAAAAATAAGGTAATTTTTCGCCCGCTGTAGTCCAAGCTGTCCATAAAATTCCTTTTGGCATTTCTGCTAAGCGTTTTTCAAGATTTGAAGATGATTCTACTTTAGATATTTTCATGTTGCTAATTTTAGCAAGGTCACCTATATTGACAATAACGCACTCTCCTGTTTGTTTGTAATACTCAATAGCCTTATCTAAGGCTTTATGTACCTCTTTTATACGTTGTTTTTTAGTAGGATATTTAATTTTCTCAATGTGGATTCCAATGGATTCTGCATGGTCAATAAATGCTCTTACATAGTTATTTAACTTTGCTTCATCTGGATCTGCAATAATTAACCCTGTTTTAAAATCGTTATTTAATACGTTACGATCACCTAACAGAAGTGATTTCATCGGGTAAAGAATTTTATTTTTCAACAATTCAGTTGTGCGTTGCCCAAAATCAATTTTATTAAATCCGGCATTCCTACGATTTAATTCAACAACAGTTTTAGGAATCGAACTTTTACCAAAAAACTTATTTAACGAGGCTAAAGCCAAACATAATGCAAGAAAGCCTGCAACATAATTAAATTTATTTTCTTTAACAGCAAATTTCGGTTTAAAGTTCGGATTTGCAGTATAAAGAAACGGATACAAAACCTCTTTGTTTGTATCAAAATTTCCTGATCTAAAAGATGACGAATATGAAGATACACGTGCGACTTTCATAATAACATTTTAAAACCTACCACCGATTTTTTTGCTAATTTATTAAGTTTTTTAAAGGTAATAATTCCTATTAGCTAAAAAGGGTAATGTATAAAATTGCAATGCATAATATCCTATTGAAAAAGGAGGTTATAATGACAAAGCGCTTAGAAATGTATAGATGCGAAATATGCGGTAACCTTGTCGAAGTAATTTTAGAAGGAGAAGGCGAGCTTGTATGCTGCGGTCAGCCAATGACACTCGTTAAAGGGAAAAACAAGGATGATGAAGGACTGGAAAAGCACGTCCCTGTTTTTGAAATTAAAGAAAATGGTGGTTTAGAAGTACGTGTTGGCAGCATTTTGCACCCTATGAATGATGACCATTATATAATGTTCATCGAAACAATTTCTGAAGACAGAAATACTGCAAACTTACAATATCTAAAACCGGGTATGGAACCCAAAATGATTCTAGAAAAAAAATTAGGCAAAACAACCGCACGTGAATTCTGCAATTTACATGGACTATGGGAGGGCGAAAGTGATTAGCGAAAATATAAAAAACATATTAAATGAACAGATTAATAAAGAATTTTATTCAGCATATCTATATCTGGCGATGTCAGCTTTTTTCGACAAGATGGGGCTATATGGCTTTGCTAACTGGACAAAAGTTCAAGCACGCGAAGAAGTTGACCATGGGATGATAATTTTTGACTATATGATAGACAGAAATACTCCCGTACAGCTTAAACAAATAGATATACCTGATACTGATTTCCAAAATCCATTGCAAGTTTTTGAAAAAGTACTTGACCACGAAAAATACGTAACATCCTCTATTGATTCAATAGCAAAACTGTCACTTGATGAATGTGATCTTGCAACATTAAATTTCATCAATTGGTACCTGAAAGAACAAATCGAAGAAGAAAAGAACACAACGGACATAATCACTAAATTGAAATTATTCGGTGATGAAGAGGCTTCGCTTTATCTTATAAACGAAGAGCTTCAAAAACGTGAATACAAAAAACATGAATACAGCTAAATATTTCGAATTTGTAAACTATTTGTCTTATCTCAAACAATAAATTAAAATATATAGTGTTATGGGTAAGATAGTAGTTGTGGATGACGAAAAAATGGTTACCTCAGCTTTCAAAACCTTGCTTAAGGTTGAAGGCTTTGATAATGGCGTATTTTTCAACAATCCTGAAGAAGCTGTAGAATTTTTAAAAACAGAAACTCCGGACATAATCATTTCAGACTTTCTTATGCCAGAAATGAATGGTTTGGAGTTTTTGACTGCTGCAAAAAAGTTGCACCCTGAAGTCAGTATGATACTTCTTACCGGTTACGCCGACAAAGAAAATGCAATTAAAGCAATAAATGAGATAGGCTTATATAAATACATTGAAAAACCCTGGGACAATGATGACTTAATCATTACTATCAAAAACGGTATTGAAAGAAGTCACTTGCTTGCCGACTTACGCGAAAAGATCAACGAACTTGAAAACGCTAACAAAAAACTGGAAGATTACTCTCAGAAATTAGAACAAATGGTTGCAGAAAGAACCAGCGAATTGACAGCTGCTAATTCGAAACTAAGCGGCATTATCAACTACTGTGCAGACGGTATAATCATTATTGATAACCATGGAATAATTGAACAGGTAAACCCGGCTTGTGAAAATATGACAGGACTTTCTGAGGTTGCACTTTGTCACATGCAGTTACAAGAGATTGCGTACTCTGATAATATAGATTTTAATAAAGCTACAAAGAACAAAAGCGGTATATTTGGCTTAGGAAGCGATAGATCAGAAATTCTTGTTAGAGATTGCTATATAAGAAACTCATTGAGTGATAAACGAATTCCTGTAGAAATAAACTTCGCAACAATTGCGACTTCCGATAAGCAAAGATATGTAGGCGTCATAAGAGATGTAAGCCTTCAGAAAGATACCGAGAGACTGAGGGATGATTTTATAGCAACACTTACTCATGACTTGCGTACACCGCTTTTAGCTGCTATACAAACACTAAAATTCTTTATTGACGGCTCCCTTGGTGAGTTGGAAGAAAAACAAAAAGTGTTACTTTCAACTATGCTTCAGAGTAATGAGGATTTATTGGGCTTAGTCAATGCACTGCTTGAAGTTTACAAATTTGAAAGCGGCAAACTTGAGCTTTGCAAAACTATTTTCCCTGTAAAAGACTTAATAAATCAATGTTATGAAGAACTTAAACCTCTTGCAACCAATAAAAATATAGATTTTGTTCTAAATTGTGATATTGACGGTGGAGTTGAAATTTGCGCAGATAAAGCAGAAATCAAAAGGGTTATAATAAATCTTTGCGGGAATGCCGTTAATTACACTAATAAAAACGGTAAAATAGAGGTATTTGCCAAAGTACAATCAGGCGATTTTATCTTCTCTGTTGCTGATAACGGAAACGGCATACCTAAAGAAGATATTCCTCATCTTTTTACAAGATTTTCTCAAGGAACAAGCAAAAAACGTTCAACCGGAACCGGTTTGGGGCTATATTTATCCAGACAAATAGTTGAAGCTCATGAAGGCAAAATTTGGCTGGAAACAAAAATGAACAAAGGCAGCGAATTTAGTTTCTTATTACCAAATGTATTAAAACAAAATAATATTAAGGAAAGACAGGTAGCAAATGGCTAATATAAGAGTTTTAATTGTAGAAGACCACGACATGGCAAGAATGGGATTGTCGGTTATTTTATCTAAAAATCCAAAAATCGAAATCGCAGATATGTCAGCTGATGGCGAAGAAGGTGTTGAAAAAGCACTTAAATTAAAACCCGATGTAGTAATTATGGATATTGGCTTACCGACAATTGATGGCATTGAAGCGACAAGAAAGATAAAAAATTCCAATCCTTCAATTAAAGTCTTGATGTACACTTCAAGAGAAGACGAAGACGATATATTTGATTCATTTAAAGCTGGTGCCGACGGATACATAACAAAAGGTGCCACATCCGATCAAACTGTAGCGGCTGTAATTGCAGTTTCAGAAGGTGCAGGCTGGCTTGATCCTGCTATTGCAAAAGTTGTTCTTACAAATATAAGAAAAAGCAGTGATGTTGAGAAAAAACGTGGTGAAATTAACTACAAACTAGGCAAAAATTTGTACGGTTTAACAGAGAGAGAAATGGAAGTTCTTGCACTTATTGTAGATGGTATGAGCAATCCACAAATATCCGAAAAACTTGTAATTACACTATCAACCACCAAAACACACGTGCATAGTATATTGCAAAAATTATATGTTGAAAGCCGTTCAAAAGCTGTTGCAACCGCAATGAAGGAAGGTTTGGTATAATTGTATAAAAGAATTTTTCTGCTTTCTTTTATAATTTTACTCAATTCGCTTAATGCCGATGCATTTTCTTTCAAGAAGAAAGATGCTCGTGAGCGGGAAGCCGAATATATTTTAAATGTACTAAAACAGGAAGAAAAAGAACGCTACGAGCGTAAAAAACTTGATTATAAACCATCAGGTTATATGACGGTTGAAGAATATGAGGCACTATCAACCTACAAAGACAAGAGCCAACAAAATATTGAAATTCCAAAAGTCCAAAAAGGTTCTGATATGAAGTATGTTCCTCAACCAACATACAAAATTGTAAGATACAATGATCCGCCTGGCAGTCCGGAATTAAATATTCCACCTAAACAATTTTATAAAACCAGACAATACAATGGACAAGGCATTGCCTCTCCTGATTTTTCAATAATGGTATATCCGGTGGTTTATTACTACCCAAACAGCGCGTCTACAGCATCCGATTTGTTTGTAATAAATCTGGAACAATCCGGCACTCCACTGAGTAAATTAAAAAAAGCTCATGTCACAAAAAGAGACCATGAACCTATACTATCAACCGAAAAATCGATTAACGATGAATATGTATTCAGAACGCTCACACCTGTTGATTTTTCTCCTGACGGTAAAAAGCTGCTTGTAAAAGAAAAACTTGGCAGTTCACAAGACGGAATATGGAAAACAAATGCAATAATTTATGACTTTGAAACCAAAACATCATATGATTTGCTTGAATTGAGAGATGCTATCATATACTATTGGGAAGAATACCGCGGTTTGAATTTAGATTATACCCGTTGGGATATATATCCTCTTGGATTTCTAAAAAATGAACCCGATAGAATTGCAGCATATGCCTATGCTTACACTGGCGGAAAACCTGTATTTTTAGGTATCTGGAGTGTTGACTGCCATGGAGAACAATCAAGATTATACTCATTCGATCTTGACACAATTGAGTTGAGCGTAAATGGCTTCAAACTGGTTCAAGATGGCGTTGTAAAACCTGTTATACTTGAAAAAGAAGAAAAAGCCTTAAAAGAAACTGAAAAAATGCAAGCCAAGGCTGCTAAAGAAAAAGAAAAAGCAGATTTTAAACAGATGGAAACTGAATATAAAGAAAAAATAAAACAGATGGAAGCTGAATTTAAAGAACAGAGTAAAGATTATACCAAGCAGCAAAACATTGGTGGTACGACCTCTTTTAATGAAGCCCCTGATAAATTTCGTGAAGTAAAAATAAATGAATTGACCAAGGAAATTGAAAAAGGTCAAAAAGAGCTTGAAAAAGAATTAAAATATATTGAAAAGCTAAACAAGGAATTGCAAAAAGTTAATAACTAATGCACGAACTGGCTCCTATCAATTCTTCTTTTTGTTTTCGTGAAAGATGTTTTATACGATATTCTTCTTTTTGAGCCTCAGATTTATTATCAAATTCACATTGCCATAAAACCTTAACAGGCTTGTTAGCTTTTGTGTATTTCGCCCCATGCCCGTTCAAATGAGCCCTAAAGCGTTTTTCAACATCATCTGTATACCCGCAATAGAAAGTATTAGATTCTGTCAAAAGAATATAAACATAATATTTTTTATCCATAAAAATATTAAACAAAATAAGAGCGATTAGATAAACCGCTCTTTGATGTATTTATATAAAATTACCAAATATATCTAAACTATTAGCATACGGATGAAAAACCACCGCAAGAACCGCCGCCGCAGCTACCTGCTGAAAAACTTCCTGCTGCAGATGCAAATCCACCACCTGTAAAACTTCCCAAAGAAGACACCGCGTTTGAAAAATCGCTCAAAAATCCGCCCATAGCAATTGAATCATCACCAACAAAACTTGCTGAATACATACTATAATCAACCGCGAACGGATTGCTTGAAATGAATTCATCATACTGTCCCATTGTCATCAAGCCATCTTCAAATAACATAGCCAATGAACCGGCTGTTTCAACAGCTTCAGCAGGTCTTTGTGCTTCTGCTACATATGTTCTTTCTGAATTTGAAGGTTGAGATAATGTAATCATTTTGAACTCCTCGTGCGTCTTACATATATATAAAGGTTATTTTTTTTTCTCGATTTCAGCATGGTTCTTTTTTGTTACATACGTTAACATAAATCTAAAACCATTGATTTAAGTGAAAATAAACCTAAAGATTGATGTTATATTGCACAGAACAATTTATTATGATAGAGAAGAAATAGATTAGGGGAAGAGATTGAAAAGAATATTTTTAACATTAACTATATTATTTTTTGGACTTGCAGTGCAGGCATCAGAGAATTTTTTACACACAGTAGTGCTTGAAGGCACAGATGACGGATACAATATTATTCTAAAATCTGATGAATTACCGCAAGTTAAAAAATCAATTAAGGGTAACGATAACATTGTTTTGGATGTAAAAAGGATTACAACATCAGCTGCTGTGAATGCAATATACAAGAGCACAAACGATGTTAACAGCCTTATAGTTGAAAATGTTGCCAATGACGAATTAAAAATCTATGTACAAGCAAAAGACATTTCAAAAGCCACAATCATGGCTCAAACAAAATCAGGTGAACCTGTTATATTAAGTGAAAGATTTCCGCTGGAAAAAGTATTGTGGTCGTTTGCGGTTTTAGTAATACTTGCAATGCTTGCAAAATCAGCAAAATCCATAACAGACTACGAAAATTCACTAGTTATCAAAAAAGACATCAAAGATAGAGAAATCGAATTATATCGCAATTTCCAAAAAGAACTTGCAAGTATGCCAAACATAAACTGCAAAATTAAAAATGCATACGCAAGTAATGTAATGCCAAGATCCAGAAGAAATTATAAAGAATTGGCAAGATTATAAGTTTAAATATCTAAGCGAAATATTCCCTAATTATCCTTTCAATTATTTGAGAGGATTTTCCATTTCCATAAGGATTTTGAGCCTCTAAACGAGAAGCCTCTTTAGGTTTTGCCAAAATTTCTTCGCTATAATCGATAATTTTATCATAATCTGCGCCAACCAAAACCGAAACACCGGCATCAATACCTTCCTGTCGTTCTGTTTCATAACGCATTACAAGTGTCGGGCATCCAAAAGACGGAGCTTCTTCTTGTATTCCACCTGAATCAGTTAATATCAACTTTGCATTCTTCATCAAATATACCAAGTAAGGATAATTCAATGGTTTTAAAAGCTTGATTTGCTTGTATTTTCCAAGACGTGCGTGAATTTTATCATGTACGTTTGGATTTGGATGTACAGGAATAACAAAGGTATGATCACTGTATTCTTTTGCGAGATATTCAATAGCATCAATGATTCTGTCAATTCTTGCACCATGATTTTCACGTCTGTGCGCGGTTATTAACACCAACTTATCATCAATTTTGACATCATTATCTGCAAAAAATGTCTTAGCGCCATCCAAAACATCATCTGACAGACAAAAAAGCGCGTCAATGACAGTATTACCCGTTACAAAAATTTTATCTGCAGAAATATCTTCTCTTAAAAGCGCCTGCCTGTTTTTTTCGGTAGGGGCAAAATTCAATTCTGCAACACGAGTTGTCATCTGACGCATAACTTCTTCCGGAAACGGCTCATATATATCATAAGAACGCAAACCAGCTTCCACATGGAATACAGGAATCTTTCTGTAATAACTAGCTAAAGCCCCGCACAATACAGTCATTGTATCCCCTTGAACAATTGTTGCATCAAAAGAATTTTGACTAAAAACTTCATCCAAAGCTGTCAGAATTCTTGTTTGAACAGAAATCAATGACTGATTGTCTCTCATACAATCCAAATTTATATCAGCCTTTAATCCAAAATACTCTAAAGTCTGATTGGAAAGCTCTTTCTGCTGCTCTGTATTACATACAGTAACTCTATACTTATTCGGATACTTTCTTAATTCTAAAATAACCGGTGCTAATTTTATTACTTCGGGTCTTGTGCCGAAAACCACTAATATATTTTTCATAACTCAAAGTTTATTATAAACATTTGAACCATGCAAGGCTAAATAACAATTATACAATTTGGCGATTAAATATTTGATTAAACATTTATAATAATATTGCGGAGGGAATATGATTGACTTATACATACTAGAAACATGCCCATTTTGCAGAAAAGTAATGGAATTTTGCCAAGAAAATAAAATAACTTTTAACAAACACGATATAAGTAACGAGATAAATTCTGACAAACTGATGAAACTTGGCGGTAAACATCAGGTACCTTTTTTGTACGACAAAGAAAATAATGTAAAAATGTATGAATCAGATGAGATTATAGACTATCTAAAAAAACAATACACATAGGTGCAAAATGTATTACAACAAAGGAAATTTATTTGAATATAACGAATGTGTCGGACGAGGAATGTGCTCAATATTTCCGACTATAGCTTCATTTCAAGAAGTTATGCTAATAATATTCAGAACGGAAAGCTACTATATTTTAAAACTCGAAAAACTCGGCACTGATTGCAGTTTATTAAAACAAAATATTGTAAATGGTATTTCTGATTTAATATCCACAACCGGCTACTCAGATGAGCAGCTTCTTGACCTTATTATATGCAACTATAATGATTTAATAAAAATAAGAAATGAGTACTTAAGTAAAAGCAAGGAACTTGGGCAAAGTCCTCGTGACATAAAGCTTGCACTTAAACTTAGTCCTGAAATGAGCCTTTCTGAAGTTCTCTCGCTCGGACATAAATATATAACAAATAAAAATAATAAAATGTCATCTGAGCAAAAATGCTACTCTGAGCTCCTTTTTGTAATGATTAAAAGTGTCTCACTCAGTCTTGTAAAACTATTGGACTACAAAATATGCTCTAATCAAGCAGTTGACGAGATAATAATTTCCCTTAACACATATAACTACACTAATTTTTCAATAAAAAAAGCAGAAAAACTAATAAAAAAATTAGCTGAAATTGACTTGGAATTGTGGAAAGAACGCCAAAAGGCACAATCAGAAAAATTTGGCAAAGTTTCCAAAACAAATGTATCTTTATCAACGACACCGGGCAAATCAATTCTCGTATCGGGCTCAAGTCTAAATGACTTATACAACCTTCTTGAAGCAATAAATGATGATTCTATCTCTGTATATACGCACGGTGATCTTTTGATAGCGCATGCATTTAAAAAATTCAGCGAAAAAACAAATCTAAAAGGTCATTTCGGGAGCTTCAACGACAACTGTTTAATTGATTTTGCAACATTTCCGGGCACAATTCTTTTAACAAAACACGCAACGCAAAACATAGAATTTTTGATTAGAGGCCGACTTTTTACAACAGATACAATAGCCCCAAAAGGCGTTGTAAGCATTGGTACAAACGAATTTGAACCAATTATCACCGCAACAAATATTGCTAAAGGTTTTTCTAAAGGCAGAACAAAAGATTCCATTGATATTGGCTATAATAATGAAGATATAGAAGAAAAATTTAATCTTATTTCTAAAAAATTTCACAATAAAGAAATAGAAAATTTATTCATATTTGGCACCTCAAACTTCACAGATCAGCAAACTACATATTTTGAGAGCTTTTTAGACTCCCTGCCACAAAACAACTTTGTAATAAGCTTTTCATATCAATGCAATTGCAAAAATCTTTTGCACATAAATGTTGCTAACAATTTTCCACTGCAACTGGATATATTGGAAAGACTGTTTAATAAAATTCCTTTGACCGCAGAAAATATCCACTTTTTCATCACCAAATGCGACTCAAACACAATATCCAGAATGATAAGCCTAAAAGAACATGGCACAAAAAATATTTATCTCTCTGCATGCCCGCCGACCGTAATCAACCCGACAGTTATGAATTCATTTATGAAAATCTACTCAATAAAACCAATCACATCACCTAAAACTGATATAAATAACATAATAAAAAGAGCCCTTTAAAAAAGGACTCTTTTTTATTTTTAATACCAAAATTAGTATCTATAGTGAGCAAAAGCTTTGTTAGCTTCAGCCATTTTGTGAGTGTCCTCACGTTTTTTACAAGCTGCTCCTTGTCCGTTAGAAGCATCAATAAGTTCATTAGTCAACTTATCAACGAAAGATTTGCCACCACGTTTCTTAGCTGCTTCAATCAACCAAGATGAAGCAAGAGCAAATCCTCTGTCAGCCTTAACTTCGATAGGAACTTGATATGTAGAACCACCGATACGTCTTGCTTTAACTTCCAACAATGGAGTTGCATTAGAAAGAGCTTTTTGGAACAATTCAATAGGTTTTTCATTAGTTCTTTCTTCAATTTTAGTCATTGTTGAATAGAAAATCTTTTCAGCTAAAGATTTTTTACCACGTCTCATGATTCTGTTAATAAATTTAGATATATCAACACTGTTGTATACCGGATCCGCTAACGGGATTCTTTTTGCAGGTTTAGAACGTCTAGACATTACTTACCTCCCTTTGCTCTTTTAGCACCGTATTTAGATCTGCTTTGAGCACGGTTAGCAACACCTGCTGTATCCAAAGTACCTCTTACGATGTGATATCTAACACCAGGAAGGTCTTTAACCCTTCCGCCTCTTATAAGAACAACACTGTGTTCTTGCAAGTTGTGACCAATACCCGGAATATAAGAAGTAACTTCAAATCCGTTGGTCAAACGTACTCTGGCAACTTTTCTAAGTGCTGAGTTTGGTTTTTTAGGGGTTGTTGTATAAACCCTTGTACATACTCCACGTCTTTGAGGGCAATCCATCAAAGCCGGAGATTTTGTTTTGTCTTTTAGCTTTCTACGTTCAGAACGTACTAGCTGGTTAATTGTAGGCATTTTTTTCTCCTTTTATTTTTCTTACATCTTGCGGAAATATTTATCAAACCTGAAACCCTTACTCATTCCGGTTCAATCAAGCAGAACAATGTTCTTAACTTAATTTCCGCCCCACTTGCCGTCAAATCCAGCACGAAAATTTCGACTAAGTGTATCTATATATAACTACAAGCAAAAGTAAATGTCAAATGCTATACAAGCTTAAAATCGCCATTTTTTTTGATATGTTCAACCAAACCGCCGTCATTTAATAATTTAACCATTACAGGTGGTATAGGTTCAATTTGAGTAATAGAACCGTTTGTAAGATTCTTTATCACACCTTTTTCGATATCTAATTCCAACTCATCACCTGCATCAATTGAATCCGTATCGCATTCAATAGCAAGCAAACCTATATTTATAGCGTTTCTGTAAAAAATTCTTGCAAATGATTTTGCGATAACAGCACCAACACCAGCCATCTTCATAATCAAAGGTGCATGTTCTCGAGAAGACCCCAAGCCAAAATTATTTCCGGCAACAACAAAATCACCTTTTTTCATTCTTGATGCAAAGGTTTCATCTGCATCCTCCAAAACATGTTTTGCAAACTCAGGCAAATTTGAACGTAAATGGTACAAACGACCCGGTGCAATATGATCTGTAGATATATTATCGCCAAATTTAAAAGCTTTTCCTCTCATATAATTTCTCCTTTATACAGTGATTGTACTACAAATTTATAGAAATCTGTGCTATAATTAAGAAAAATAAAGAGGTATCATATGTATTTTAGCAGAAAATGTAAAATAACTTTTATTTGCCACGGCGCAACAATATATTCAGAAGAAAACAGACTTTCAGATGTTGAAAATTACCCCCAATTAAGTGAACTTGGTCAGGAAGAAGTGGAACGTATAACAGAATTTCTTCGCCGTCGTGGTGTAAAAAATGATGTTATATATACATCTCCCGCAGAAAGAACCATGCAAACTGCTAAAATTATTTCCAAACTTTATAAAAAAGATTGCACGGTATTAGATGAATTAAGACCTCGTAAATGCGGCAAATTAAACGGTCTTACACTCGAACAAATCGAGAATAAATATCCTGATTTGCTGGAAAGTTGGTTTAATAATACAGAATACGACGAAAATCTTGAAGCTGAAAGCATTACAGACTTCATTAATCACACAAAAAAAATAATCGACAATGTTGTAGCACAAAATCAAAGCAACAGGGTAATAATTGTTACACACCCTGAAGTAATACAAGCCGCTATTTGTTCAGCATTAGATATGCCGCATAATAAAATCGCAAAGATTTTCATAAAAACAGGAAGTGCAACTCAAATCAGTTATTATGAAAAATGGGCAAGCCTTGTATATTCAGACTACACACCTATTTTTTGATCTTTAAAACTCAAAAGCCTTTTGCTTTCATTAATCAGAAATTCTTTCCCTGGTTTTGTATCAATAAAATCCCAAGGAAGTACTTTGTCATACGAATAATTTTCTAATGCGTAAAAATCAGTATCTGTTTGGGATATTTTTGCTGATTTTTTAAATGACCCAAGACTATAGCCGCTTTTATACAGGTTAAATATAAATTCGCCCATCGAAGAGTCGCCTCTGGATAAAACAGCTTGATAGTAATCCCATTTAATACTTGAGAATTGTGCTTTTACACCAAGTTTGTGCAACTCTTTCTTTAGATACTGAACCTTTTTTTCCAATGCTCTGGTATCATCACGTCCAAACCATTGAAAAGGAGTATTCGGTTTTGGAACAAAACTTGAAAATCCAAATGAAATATCAAAACGTTTATAATTCTTTTTAATCTTAGCTGCCAAATTAACCATTTCAGCCAAATCATCATAAGTTTCGGTTGGCAAACCAATCATCCCGTAGAATTTAAAACCCTTTAAGCCATTTTCTTGGGCTATATCGATTGCCCTAAAAATTTGATCTTCGGTAAGATTTTTGTTAATAACCTTCCTAAGTCTTTCACTACCAGCTTCAATCGCAAGAGTAGTATTTTTTTGACCTGCTGCTACAAGAGTTCTGACAATTTCAGGGCAAAATGCATCAACCCTCATAGATGATATACTCATCTTAATATCAGCACCATTTTGGATTTTGTCATAAATATAATTACAAATATCTTTGAACCTCGGATGGGCTGTAATTTGTGCCCCCAGTAAAGCTAAATTATTTGTATACTTCAACCCTAATTCAATTGTTTCAATAATTTTTTCATAAGACACAAACCTTACAGGAAGATTTAAGTAAGAAGCAAGGCAGAATCCACAACGATTTGCACAACCTCTCTCAACCTCAAGAATAAATGTCTTTTTAAAGAAAGAATTTTCACTAATTATAGGCGTATATATACACTCAGATAATGTTTTTGTAACTTTTTTAACAAAAGAACCTTTCATTACAGACGGCACATAAACCCCATCTATAGTAGCTAACAACTCTAAAATTTCCTTCTTCGATTTCGCTAAATTATCTTTAACCAACCTTGCAACAGCTAAGTTTAAATCTTCACCATCTCCGATAATAAAAAAGTCAAAGAAATCAGTATAAGGCTCAGGATTTGCTGTAACAACAGGTCCGCCGGCAAAAATTAACGGGAAGTCCTCACCTCTATCAGAAAATCTTATTGGTATTTTGTGTTGCTCTAACATGGAAAATATTGTAAAAAAATCCATATCAAAAGAAAATGAAAAACCAACCATATTAAGACTCCTAGAATCTATAACAGTTGATTTTGTATCTTGATATACAGCTTCAATATTAATATCCTCAGCTTCATCCAAAGATTTAAACATCCAAAGAAAACCTAAAGAAGAAAGCGCAAACGCCTCAGGTCCCGGAAAAGCCATCCACATGTTAAATGAGGCATTTTTATTCTTTACGCGTTCATAAAGATAAATATCTTTGCTAGTTTGAATTTTCTTCAATGTCCTTACCTTTATTTATAGGAATTAAATACAACTCATCAATCAAAACGCAAACAGTTGCAGCAATTGCAGGTGCTAAAATCACACCCCATACACCTAAAAACTGTTGTGCAACGAATAATGAGAAAAACACCATCAACGGATGCAATGCCATAAATTTTCCAAACAAAAATGGCCTAATCATATAATTTGAAATTTGCTGAACAATTAAGAAAGCAACGATTGCCAAAACCACCTTAACCCAACCTAACTGAGCTGTAACAAGGATAATTAATGCCAAAGCAATAGTCGGACCTAAAATCGGTATAATATCTAAAATACCAGCTATCAAACCAAGAAGTAGTGAGTATTCAACACCCAACAAAACAAGTGAAAACATAACCATAATACCAACTGTAACCATTGATAAAATTTGCGCTCTCACATAGCTACCAACTTTTAACGTAATTGATGACAAAATACAACTTGCCATATCTTTCATATTTGGTGGAAAAAATTCTAAAAACTTAGTTCTTAGATAACTTTTGTCCACCAACAGGTAAAATACAATCATGGTAATTGCAAATGCAACAACAAGAACTTGTGTAAAGCCCATTGTTATATTTACAGATTGGTTAAATATATTCTGAGCAATGTTTGATGAAGACCCCAAAATAGAGTTCAAATCAATCATGTCCGAAATATTTTGACCGTTAAATTTTTGCGTTAATAAAAAGTTTGAAAGAGCCATAAGCTTTTCAGGTAAAAGAGCCACAAACACACGAATTTCCTTATACGCAATTATAAAAATAGGCAAAAACAAAGCCACAACAGCAATAACTCCTGTTGTCAGAACAGTTGTTGTTGCCAAACCTCTGCTCATCTTACTTTGTAACTTATTTACATAAGGGTTCAATGCTGCGGCAATGACATAGGATGCAAAAAATAGCAATAAAATACCTGTAATTTTTGGAATAAATAATAACAAAATTACAGTCAATATTAAAAAGATTACGTTTTTAGTTGTCCAAAAATTCTTAAACATATTACCTCACATTTTATTTGTAATTTTATACAAAAAATACCTTTTGTGCAATAAATCATATATCCAGCCCAAAAGTACAATATTAAATATATTAAGTTATGTAACAAATCTATTATAAAAAAGCAATAATATAATGTATATATACTTTATATAATTAACGAGGACTAACACGAGGACGAAACATGGGTTTCTTATTAGGCGCATACGGAAAATTGATGGCCGGCAAGAGAGTTCGACAACTCCAAGCCCGTATGATGAGCGTTCAATCACAATTGAGACGCGCTACTCGTGATATCGAAAATATGGAACGCAGCCTGAACCAACAGGAAAAGAATCTTAAATATATGAACCAAAGCTGGATGTCTAATATGATGTTAGGTATGAGCGGAGGTCTTCAATCATCAATATTCGGTGCGTTACAAAAACAATTTGGTAATAACTTGCCAATGAATGGTAATTCTATCGATTATTCACAATTAACAAGCGAACAGGCAAGCTATATGTCAAGCATAACACAACAGATGACAACACAATTCCAATATCAACAACAAGCTATGCAGTCTGCATTAATGCAACAAAATTCAATGATAGAAAACAACTTCGAAACATACAAAGAACTTCAATTACAACCACTAAAAGACTTAGAAGAAGATTTACAACTCGAAAAAGATTCTCTAGAATCACAAATTCAGTTAGCACAACAAGATTACGAAGCTTGTAAGGAAATGGAAAAAGCAGGTTCTAAGAACTTAGCTCCGCAATACACAGGTCAAGGTTAATATAATAAATAATTAAATAGTCCAAAATACTCAAAGATCAGATCTTTGAGTATTTTTTATTAAAAATCTATAATATTTATAGCATTAACAGGGCATTCAATTGCAGCATCAATACAACTGTCCTCATTCCCGATTACAAAGTCATGGTTTACAACAGCAAAATTGCTATTAATTTCAAAGACTTCAGGATTTATCGCAGAACAGGCCCCGCAACCTACACAATTATTAGAAATACTAACATGCATAAATTGATTATTGCATTATTTACGAGTAATTTTATGCCCTGAAAGTTTAATCTTCATTACTTATAACTTGAGCACCATTTTCTTCAATGTTCATTGCCTTTATAACAGCTTTGACATTCAAATCTGCCCAAGTCTCTTTAACAACAGAATGTATCTTGTCTAAATTATTTTTCTGAGAAATAATCAATATAGATGGTCCGGCACCACTTAAAACACAGCCTAAAACATTTTCTTCGTGCTTTAAATTTTCAATAATTTTTTCTAATCCCGGAACCAGCTTCATTCTATACGGCTGATGAAGCCTGTCTTGCAATGCTAATTTCATTAATTCAGCATCTTTTGTATTAATAGCTTCGACAAACATAGCCATGCGTTTTGCATTAAATACTGCATCGCACATTGGAACTTCCTTTGGTAAAACTGACCTTGATATATCAGTCGAAAGCTCGTAATCAGGAATACAAACAGTTATAGTCCACTCTTGAGGCCAGTTAAGTTTTCTATAAACCACCGTACAATCATCTTCTTGGGAAGAAATTACTAAACCACCGACAATAGCAGGTGTAATGTTATCCGGGTGACCCTCTACCTCAGTTGCAATAGATAACAAAGCTGCTTCATCAGCGGGACGCCCGAGCAATTCATTTGCAGCTATTAAGCCACCTACAATAACAGAAGCGCTACTCCCAAGTCCACGTGCAATAGGAATATTTGAATGTATGTTTATTTTCAACTCACTAGGCGCCTGTCCTATCGAATTGTATAAAAGCTCGACAGCCTTATAAACAAGGCTGTTTTCATCCAAAGCAAGGTGCTCGATTGACAACTCATCAACCGCCGCATCCTCTGATATTACGTTAATTTGCACCCCTGTACCGGGCAAAACTGTTTCTTCAATAGTAATAGTATTATATATTGGTAGTGCCATACCCAGACAGTCAAATCCGGGGCCAATATTAGCCGTTGTGGCAGGCACTTTTACACTTATTTTCATATTTCCCTCATAACTTACCATATAGTATAACATAAACATAAAAATACGCTAATAATAAGATTCTTAACGAAGTTGAACTATTTTGACAATAGGCTATAATTGCAGTATGTACGAATTATACCCATATTTTACGAACGATGGCTCAGTGGGACTGTATAGCCCTGAAGCCGACGATATATACCACTCAACTTATGGTGCCTTAACAGAAGCCTACGAAAAATTCATTTTACCTGCTAACTTTGAAGATTTTTTTAAAAAACATAACGAAATAAAAATTTTAGATATTTGTTATGGCATTGGTTATAATACAAAAAGTTTTTTAAATTATTTTTTTGAAAATTTCGAAAAAAAATTGTCAGACTTAAATATAAATATCGACGCGATAGGTACCGATAATAAATTTAACAAAATTTCTATTACAGCAATTGATAGTGACAAAAATTTAGTATATCTATCTCCATTTTTCAGATGTGATAAAAAAACAATATTTAATAACAAACTAAATTTTTATAATGAAAAAATTTCAAAACTTTTAAACAAAAAAACAAAAACAAAAACTCGTTATAAATTAAACAAACATATAAACATGATTCTTTTAAAAAAAATCATAAAAACTCACCCTGATATTTTTGAAGATCAAGAATTCAACAAAATATTGAAAAATAAAAAATATAATAGATATTTTGACAAAAATATATGCCATTTATACGAATTTTACAAAAAACAGGGGATCAAATATACCCTTTTAAGACGTTTAAACGCGTTTTTACATAATATATATTATAGGAACCTATCTAAGAGTTATAAAAAGGCTGCAAAATACCTTAGATTAAACGAATTTGATTTTGAGGCTAAAATAGGGGATGCTCGTCAGATCATAAAAGAAGATCAAAATGTATACAACTTTATATTTTTAGATGCTTTTACCCCGGCCAAATGTCCATGTTTGTGGACAATCGACTTTTTTAAACTGCTGCATAAAAATTTGGACGACAATGGAATGATACTTACTTATTCAAATTCAGCAGCAATAAGAAATGCTTTTATTCAAGCAGGCTTTTGGGTGGGAAAGATTTACAACAAAGAAAATGATAAATTTACGGGGACAATTGCCACAAAAAAACTTGAGCTTATAAAATTCGGACTCTCAGAATACGATTTAGGGCTTATAAAAACAAAAGCAGGTATCCCATATAGGGATGAAACTTTAAAACTTGATAATGAGGCCATAATTTCAAGACACAACAAAGACGTAGAACAAAGCAATTTAATTTCAAGTTCTAAATTCATTAAAACCTACAGGGGGTGTAAGTAATGTATGATGTAATCGTTGTAGGAGGAGGAACTGCGGGGTGTTCAGCCGCTTATACATGCGGAAAGCTAGGCCTAAAGACACTTTTAATCGAAAAAAACATACACTTAGGCGGTACGATTACCTCAGCGCTTGTTGTTCCGGCAATGAAATCGGGTGAACACCAAATCAATACTGATTTTTACAAAGAATTAATCCGCGAATTACACTCAATCGGGGGACAAGCAACCTATCAAAATAACCCCGGATGGTTCAATCCGGAACTTACAAAAATTGCTCTAGACACTCTTATGGAAAAAGCCAATGTAGAAGTGTTTTTTGATACCCATATAAGCGATGTAATACTTGATAACAGGACTCTTAAAGCAATTGTGATATCAAAGGAAATGTTATCAGTATATAACGACACGATAGAAAAACAAAATAAAGAGTTATCGGAACCTATCGAAGCGAGATATATAATTGATGCAACAGGAAATTGCGAAATCGGAAAACTTTGTGGATGTAAATTTTTAGAAGAAAAAAATGAAAATCAACCTGTGAGTTTAAGATTTATGATGGGCGGAGTAGATGTTCCATACTTCGCAGAATGGTTAAAGAGCTATGATACAGACCGAAATGTGACTACTGTGGAGGATATAAACGGCTTTATACACCTCTCTACAGCATACACCTGGGACAGAGAAAAGAAGTGGGCTCTTGCGCCGCTATTTGAGGATGCTGTAGCCAAAGGCATACTGAAAGACCACGACAGGAACTATTTTCAGATATTCACCGTAGCTGGAATGCCTACTACTATTGCATTTAACTGCCCAAGAATCATCGATTATACAGAAACATTAGACGTAAAAAATATGTCAAAAGCCTTGCAGTTAGCGAGAAAGAACATCTTTCGACTTGCAAACTTTTGTAGAATATATCTTCCCGGCTTTCAAAATGCCTATATTTCAAACATTGCGGACATGTTAGGCATACGTGTTTCCAGACGAATTAAAGGAAAGTATGTATATACTCTTAACGATATAAAATCAAGGAAAAACTTTAAAAATCCGGTTGTTATATCGAATTATCCGGTAGACGTACATTCAGAAAAGCGCGATAGTTCAACTCTGGACATTGTGAAAGACTATCAACTTCCATTAGAAAGCCTTATGTCAGCAGATATTGAAAACCTATATGTAGCAGGGCGTTGTCTTTCAGCAGATTATATGTCACAAGGAGCATTAAGAGTCCAAGCAAGCTGTTTTTCAATGGGTGAAGCTGTAGCAAAGCATATAAAATCTATTCTTTCTTAATTTTTTCTCTTAATAATTGTGCAGCATTTAAAAGCGGGTCAATAGTAGGCGAAAAAGGTGGGGCATACGTTATATCATTTTTAGTAAATTCGGCAACTGTTAAACGCCCAAGAAGTGCACCGGTTAAGGTATTAATACGTTTATCTGCATCACCGCATCCGACAGCTTGACCACCAAGAAGCAATCCGGTCGTCCTGTCAGCTATAAGTTTCAAAGTAATATTATTAACGTCAGGCATATAACCAACTTTATCATTCTTAGTAACAGTTACAGAAACAGGCTGAAATCCTTCAGCTTTAGCTTTTTTCTCAGTAAAACCCGTCATAGACATAGTTAAAGATAAGCACCTGACAACAGCAGAACCCAAAACACCATTAAACGCCTCATCGCCACCGGACAAATTAATAGCCGCAACTCGTCCTTCTTTGTTAGCAGTTGAACCAAGAGGTATCCAAGTTTTTGAATCATTAATAATCATAGTTTTCTCTGCGCAGTCGCCGCAAGCAAAAATATCAGGAAAATTAGTACGCATGTGCTTATTAACTTTAATTGCTCCGGTCTCACCAATAGCAACACCGGCTTCGCGTGCAAATTCAATATTTGGCTTTACACCGGCACAAATAACAACCATATCAGTATTAAATTCACGTCCTGTCCCTGTTTTTACACCGGTAACTTCTCCATTTTCATTAGAAAAGAATTCAGTTACAAGTTCTGATGATAAAATTTCAAATCTGTTATCACATATACTCAAAAGCTGTTCTTGAATTATTTTCGAAATATCATCATCAAAAATAGGAATTATATGCGGAGCAAACTCAACAAGAGTAACCTTAAGCCCAAGTTCAATAAAAGCTTCCAATAATTCAAGACCAATATATCCACTCCCAATTATTGTAGCATGTTTTGAATTAAGAGCCTTTTCGCGAATTGCAATTCCATCTTCAATATGCCTCAGCGTAAAAACATTTTTAAGCTTAACATTATTTATTGGCGGGATTACAGGCCTTGCACCGGTTGCAATAACAAGCTGTTCATAATCAACAAGAAACGCTCTATTTTCTCTTAAATCCTGAATCAAAACCTGTTTACAGTCAGGCAAAAGCTTAATTGCACGACACTGAAGGTGAATTTTGACACCTTGAGCCTCAAACTCCTCAGGAGACCTTACAAGTAAAGTCCTGTAATCTTGAAAGTTTCCCTGAATATAGTAAGGTAACCCGCAAGCCGAATATGATATATGAGTGTCATCCGTATACAAATCAATTATAGCATCCGGCAAGAGCCTTCTTGTTTTAGCCGCAGCTTTTGCACCCGCAGCGACACCACCTAAAATTACAATCTTCATAACTAAAATGTATTAAAAAATACTTTTTAATACATTCGACATGAGACTAATTCAAACCTGATGTTGCTAAAAACACACCCTTCATAAATTCACAATAAGCATCTATTTCTGATTTATATTCTTCAGCTTTATCAAACAAAGTTTGCAATTCGTCAACAACATTTTCTTTGTTAAAATTTTCTTCCATAAAATACACACCCCATGTTATCTTCTTACATGAATAACTACGGAGTGTGCATCAATAAACTTTAGTGAAATATTCAATTTTTTACATAATTTAATAAAAATTACGCAAGAATGTTCAATTTTTTAGCGTTGAAACCCCCATTACTCTCAAAATTAATACTGCCTTGCGGATCATATTGTTCCACATCAAAACCTTTATTTGTTTTTTCAGTTTTTTTCTCATTTACTTTGTTAATACCAGAAACCGAAACAAAATTATTGTACTCGGAAAAACTTATAACACCGTCACCATCTTTGTCATACTCATCAAATGTCAACTGATCCATTGAATTTAATGATGTTCTAGTCATACCTTGCGTAATAGCTAACATATTAAATGCTCCTCTCTTATTCTTCTATACATCTATTAAAAAAATTCAAAATAGCGGATTTCAGACATTATGAGATTTGTTACATATCTTAATAATATTAATGGTATAATTAAGAAAATTAGGAGAGGAGAATTATGACAACACAAATAATTGAAGCTAAAAAGGGGAATATTACCGAGGAAATGAAATATATTGCACTAAAAGAAGGCGTAACACCTGAATTTGTGCGTGAAAAAGTAGCCCAAGGCAGAGTTGTAATATTAAAAAACAATAGGCGCGAAAACGTAATTCCAACAGCAGTAGGCGAAGGAATGACTGTAAAAATAAACGCCAATATTGGTACCTCAATGGAACGCTCTAACGTTGAACAAGAGCTTGAAAAAGTTCGAATAATTGAAGCAACAGGAGCCGACGTTTTAATGGATTTGTCAACCGGCTCAGACATTGACGGAACCAGAAAACAAATTATCGCAGCCACAAAGCTCCCGATAGGTACAGTTCCTATGTATCAAGCAGGTAAAGAGGCTATTGATGAATTTCAAGATATATCAAAACTTTCAAAAGAAAAATTATTCTCAGATATAAGAAAACAATGCGAAGACGGCATAGATTTCATAACTGTTCACTGCGGTGTTACAAAATTTGTTGTAGAACAGCTTGAAAAACAAGGCCGAATAATGGACATAGTATCACGTGGTGGCGCAATGCTTGCAGCTTGGATTAAGGCTACTGGCAAAGAAAATCCTTTGTATGAATACTATGACGAATTATTGGAAATCGCTCGAGAATATGACTGTACATTATCACTTGGTGACGGCTTAAGACCTGGTTGTATAGCAGATGCCGGTGACAGAGCACAAGTAGCCGAAACAATTGTACTTGGCGAACTTGTAAAAAGAGCAAGAGAAGCGGGCGTACAAGCTATGGTTGAGGGACCCGGGCATGTTCCTTTGAACAAAATCCCTGCAATGATTGAAACTGCCAAAGTTTTGACTGATTATGCACCTTTATATGTTCTAGGACCATTGGTAACCGATATTGCACCTGGATATGACCATATCACATCAGCTATCGGAGGAACTCTTGCAGCATACCACGGAGCGGACTTCTTATGCTACGTTACACCTGCAGAACACATCGGATTGCCTGATGCAAGACAAGTAAGAGAAGGCATTATTGCAAGCAAAATTGCTGCACATGCTGCTGATCTTGCCAGAGGAAACAAACAGGCATACCAGATGGATTTAGATATGGCTAATGCAAGGAAAAAACTTGATTGGGACGGTCAAAGGGCTGCAGCAATCGACAAATGTACTTTAGAAGACATCAATAATGGCGAGCCTTGCACTATGTGCGGCAAATACTGCAGCGTTAAGGTATTCAAAGAATATTTCAATGACTGCAAATAATTAATTTTCTTCCAAGTAAATCAATTTTTTGCGCAAATTCCATTGGATTAGCGTCAAAACAAGAATAACAACAAACAAAACGTAGGCAATAGCGGATGCTTTGCCTACGTTAAAGTATTCAAAAGCATTTTTATATATTGCATAAACCAAAACGTTGGTACTGTCCAATGGCCCACCTTGAGTCATAAGGAAAATCAAATCAAAAATCTGGAATGAACTTATTGCTGTAATTATCACAACAAAAAATATTGTAGGCGACAAGAGCGGAACCGTAACATTTTTAAATGTCTGGATAGGACTGGCTCCATCGATTTTTGCAGCCTCAAACAAACTTTGGCTAATTGTCGTTAGAGATGACAGAAATATAATCATATTATAGCCGATAAGCTTCCAAACAGACACAATTATAAGAGCCGGCATAGCAAATTTAGCATCATATAACCAATTGATATGCAAATGTAAAAAGTTATTTAAAATTCCGATATTTGGATCAAAAATCCACTGCCATACAACACCGATTACAATCATAGGAGTAATAAACGGCAAAAAATAAGCTGTTTTATAAAATTCAGCCCCCCTTATTTTACTATTTAAAATTACAGCCAACACGAGCGGAATTATAACACCAAAGACAGATGTCGAAACCGCAAAAACAATAGTATTCAAGAAAATTTTGTAAAATAAAGGTTCTGTAAAAATTTCTTTATAATTACTAAAACCAACAAACTCCATAGGGTTAACCAAATCCCACTTAACAAAACTCAAACCGAATGAGCATATGACAGGTATGATAATAAATACAAGAGTTCCAACAATAGCAGGTAATATAAACAGCCAAGCTGCATAATTTTGCTTATTAAAAAATGCATGACACAACTTCATGTTATAATTATACAATGAGGGAGAGGTATTATGCAAAAATATGAACACGCTTTCGGCAAAAATGATATTAGAGGAATTTACGAAAAGGATATAACTGAAGAGTTATACTATAACATTGGAATAGGATTTATCGAGTGGTTAAAAATCAAATCAGGCAAAAAGCCTTCCGATATGACCCTAACTGTTTGCCGAGATGCTCGATTGCATTCCCCCGGGCTTTCAAATTCACTAATTGCAGGCCTAACCTCAACAGGCGCAAATGTTATTAATCTTGGACTTGCACCAACTCCAATCGGGTATTATTCGGAAGTAACAATGTCTGAAGTCATTTCTGCAATGATTATTACAGCAAGCCACAATCCATCTGAATACAACGGTCTTAAAATGACATACCAGCATCAAACTCTTAATGAAGCTCAAATAAAAGAGGTTAAAGAACTTACATTTAAAAATTGGCAAAATACACAAACTCCAATAGTTACAAATCTTGTGAAAGACTATGACATAATACCTGAATATATTGAAGATATGAAAAAGCGCTTTGGACATATAGGCAAAGGCATTAAAGTTGTTGTAGACAGTGCAAATGCGACAGGCGGGATTGTAGGGCCAAAACTTTACCGTGAACTGGGGTGCGAAGTTATTGAATTGTTTTCAGAACCGGACGGCAGATTTCCAAACCACCACCCAAATCCAAGCGATTTAAAAACACTAAAAGATATTGAAAAATCCGTTGTCGAAAATGAAGCAGATGTAGGAATTGCATACGACGGTGATAGCGATAGAATCGGGATTGTGGATACTAAAGGCAATCCGTTAACAGGAGATAAGCTACTTCTGATTTATGCTATGGATTTAATTTCAAACTGTGAAAAGAAACCTACCATTGTTTCAGAAGTAAAATGCTCACAAGTCCTTTATGACACTATAAATAAAACAGGCGCTACAGCTGTGATGTGCAAAACCGGCCATGGTTATATTAAAGAAAAAATGAAAGAAACAGGCGCAATCCTTGCCGGTGAAATGAGCGGACATACTTTCTTTAAAGACAGATATTACGGATTTGACGACGCAATTTATGCGGGCTGCAGAATTATTGAGATTATTTCAAAAAATAAAAAAACTAATCCTAATTTCAAAATACAAGACATGCTTAAACCTTTTAATGCAGTATATACATCAAATGAGGTCCGTTTCCCTTGTCCGAATGAGTTAAAAAAATCAGTTTTGGAAAAATTAAAAGAATATGTTAATACACATAAAGACATGTTTGGTGTTGAAATCAAGGAAATCGTAACGCTTGACGGTATGCGTATTGTCTTTAACGGGGGCTTTGCTCTTATCAGACAAAGCAATACAGAACCTGTTTTCACACTCCGTTTTGAAGCAAAAACCAAAGCTGAATGTGAGCATATTGAAAAATGCATGCTTGATAAATTACAAAACTTTATAAAATAGGTGATTATTAGCAAAAAAATTTTTTCATCAACATTTAACCTCTTGGTAAATTATGAAAATCACAGCTAATAATCAAAATATAAATTTTAACGGCAGATATAAAATTTTGCTTTCAACAAAAGAATTTGAGAAATTCAAATCTGATGTATTGCCAATTTTAGACAAACAACATAACAAAAATGTTGATTATTTCTACGGTAAAATGCCAATTGACACAATATTTGACGAAGCGTTGGATAAACATGCAAAAAATTCAGGTGGTAGTCGAGATTGGGCTTACAAAAATTTAGCAAGACATGGGATCAAATTTCAAAACAGCGACAATTCAATTCTATACAATACTACAGGTGAAAAAGATTGTAATTTATTGTTCCAAATTGATGATAAACTGGGTTTAAAATTTGATGTTAGAAAAATAGTTAATATCTTCAGGATATTCAGAAAAAACCCGAACATAAATCCTAATCTGCTTGAAATTCTTGCTACAGACAAAGCATTAAATGACACATCCAAAACATTTTACAGGTTTACACTTAGACACCCTTTTAAAAAGATCAAAAGCTTAGATGAAATAATCTTTGAAAATCCACACAAATTATACGGAGAAATATAATTGAGAATAAATTCCATAAACACTACCCCACCAAAACCTGCATTCAAAGGTAAATTTCACATGAATGTTTCTGATAAAGACATTGATGCTTTTCAAAAAGTTATGTTTCCTGTAATACAAAATGTAATGAAAGACGACGTTTCGGCTTTTGTTGGCACAAATCCATTTTTAGGCGTTCTTGACATGACAATTAAGGATATATGTGAAGCAAATAATGCCTCAAAAAGTTGGTTATTCGAAAATGCTAAAATACATGGGCTCCAAATGCCCGAAATTCCAGATATACAAGAATTATGGATTGTAACGGGCAAAAAGGACAATATTACCCTCGGACGTTACTTAAAAAAAAGAGTGTCCAGCAAAACAGATATTTTTTCAAAAATTAAATCACTATTTACTAATAAAAGTAGTGAAAACTACGAAAAATACCCGGCTCATCTAAGGATGCTTGCAAAATTTGTAGACACATGCAAGGTAGAAGATGAAGAATTTAAAACATTTGTGCGTAAAAATAATTTTATAGAAGCTAAAGACTTCGATGACCTTACTAAAAAAATACTTGAAGAGTATTATAGAAAAGACTTGCAAAAGTAAATAGTTTGTGTTACTCTTAGAAATGTCAGAAAAGTTACTCACGAATATTTTATCAATAGCTTTAAAAGGCTTTTATTTTGATGTATTCGTAACCTATAGAAGAATTTATTTACACTAAAAATGAAAGGTAAAATCAATGGATTTAGAAAACAAAGATGAAATGAACGTTGAAGCAACTGAAAATGCAGTTGAAGAAACAGCCGAAGTAAAAGAAGAAGCAAAAGTTGAAGAAGCTTCTGTAGAAGAACTTCCAGCAGAAGAAGGTAAACCTTCAAAAAGAAGATCTCGCGGTAGCAAAAAACCTAAAATTGAAACCATCGAAGAAAAACCTCAAAGTGAATGGACAGAACAAGTTGTTCAAATAAGCCGTGTTACTAAGGTTGTAAAAGGTGGTAAAAAATTAAGCTTCCGTGCAATCGTTATTGTAGGTAACAAAAAAGGCCAAGTTGGTATAGGATGTGCTAAAGCAGCTGAAGTTATTATTGCTATCCAAAAAGCAATTGCTGACGGCAGAAAAAATCTTATAACCGTACCTATTTTTAAAACAACAATTCCTCACCCAATAACCGGTAAATCAGGCGCAGGTGAAGTTATGTTGAGACCTGCATCACAAGGTACAGGTATCATCGCTGGCGGTGCAGTTCGTCCGGTACTTGAACTTGCCGGTATTGAAAATATTTTAGCAAAATCATTGGGCTCAAAATCACCTTTGAATGCTGCTTATGCAACAATTAACGCGTTAAAAGCATTGACACCATTCAATGAAGTTGCTAAAAAACGTGGCTTAACAATGGCTGAATTGTTAAACTAATCAAGTATGTAATTGACTAATAAAGATAATATTATTAAATAAAAGGATATAAAACTATGGCAAAAACTAAATCAAACACAGTAAAAATTAAACTTGTAAAAAGTTTAATAGGTTCATCAGAAGCACAACGCAAAGTCGTTGCAGCTCTTGGCCTAACCAAAAAAGACCAAGTAGTTGAACATTCTGAAACTCCAACAATAATGGGAATGGTAAACAAAGTATCTCATTTATTGGAAGTAACAAAATAGGAAATACAGTACAACCGCGTACAGTTACTAGTGTAACGACAGTTAATAGCGAGCGGTAAAAATTAAGAGGAAAATTAAAATGACAAATATCACATTAGAAGATTTAAGACCGGCAGAAGGTTCAACACATAAAACAAAACGTGTTGGAAGAGGAAGATCATCAGGCAGAGGTAAAACATCTTGCCGTGGTCATAACGGTGAAGGACAACGTTCCGGAAGCAGCTCAAAAAGAGGTTTTGAAGGTGGTCAAATGCCAGCTTACAGAAGACTTCCTAAATTGAAAGGCTTCCAAATAATCAATAAACTTAATTATGCAGAAATTAATGTTGGCAGAATAGAACAATTAGGCTTGAAAGAAGTTTCTTTAGAAGCTCTTAAAGAAGCAAAAAGAGTTCATCCTTCAGCAGATGGCTTAAGAGTTTTAGGTAACGGTGAAATCAAAAAAGCAGTTACTGTAAAAGCATCTTATGTAACACCATCAGCAAAAGAAAAAATTGAAGCCGCAGGCGGAAAGGTTGAGTTAGTATAATGGCACAAGGTATTAAAATGCCTACAACTGAAGATTTGATGTCAATGTGGCAAGCATCAGGTTTAAAACAAAAAATCATGTTTACATTCTTGATGATTGCAGCATTCAGACTTGGCGTTCAGATGCCTCTTTTCGGTATAAACAACCAAGTATTTTCGAACATAGCTCAAGGTAACAATATAATTGGCTTCCTTGACCTATTTTCAGGTGGTGCATTGGGAACTGTATCTATTTTTGCTTTAGGTATCGGACCTTTCATCACTTCGTCAATCATTGTTCAGTTGGTTTCTGTTGTAATTCCTTCTTTAGAGAAATTACAAAAAGAAGAAGGCGAAGCAGGCAGAAGAAAATTATCACAATATACAAGAGTATTTACAGTTGTATTGGCAGTATTCCAATCCTTAATATTCATGTTGTATTTGCACCACCTACCAGGTGCAGTATTACCGAATGTTAACCCTATAATGTTCTTTATCAGCTCAGTAGTTGTATTAACAGCAGGATCAGTTTTGGTAATGTGGATATCTGAATTGATAACAGAAAAAGGGATTGGAAACGGCGGTTCACTAATAATCTTTGTAGGTATATTGTCAGGTATACCGGTTTACGCATCAAGGACTGCACAGATGGTAGCAAATAGCACATCACTGCAACTTGGATTAGCCGCTTTACTTGCTATATTCTTCGCCGCAATGGTATTTATCGTAGTTATGCAAGAAGCTGTCAGAAAGGTTGTTATTGTTAACCCCAAAAGACAGGTTGGAAATAAAGTTTACGGAGGAATGAATTCATTTATTCCGTTCAAACTTAATCCGGGCGGTGTAATGCCAATCATCTTTGCAATTGCGATTTTACTATTTCCTTCGACAGTACTAAGCCTTGTTGGACAAGCAAACTTCAAATCAGAAGCTGCAAAGAACTTAGTTATGTCACTTAATCATTGGTTGAGTCCGGACGGAATTACATATTACGTTCTGTATTTTGGGTTAATTGTTGCATTAACTTTCTTCTACGCATCAATTATGCCAAATATGCAACCAAAAGATATTGCTGATAATTTGAAGAAATATGGCTCATCAATTCCAGGCATTAAACCGGGCAAACCAACAGCCGAAGCACTTGATAGAATACTAACAAAAACAACGTTTATCGGGGCTTTAGGACTTGGTATTATTGCATTAGTTCCATCGCTTGCAAGCTACATAACAAATATAAAAACCTTGCAGGGTATTGGAGCTACATCACTAATAATCATGGTCGGTGTTGCTTTGGATTTGATAAACCAAGTTCGTACACACTTGCTGGCAAGAAATTATGAATCATTCTTAAAAGACTAAGTTGTATTTTTATATAAAAAAATAGCTCCGCATTTGGGGCTATTTTTTTTGTAAATTATTAACATTTCAGGCAATGAATAAACAAAATAATATCGTATTATAAATATGTAAATCCTCAACTCTTCTGATTGCTCAGCTTTGCCTCTCTTTAAAGAGAGGCCTTTTTTTGTTAAGATGCTGACAAAATTTGACAAATCAGATATAATATAGACATAGTAACATGCATGGAAGGTTAACGATGAGAGAATTAATTTCTAAAGATCAAAGAATAATTATGGTACCACACGATTTTAAGTTTGCAAATAAAGGTACGATTACAGAAGTTGCGCCGGATTATTTTATGTTAGAACTGGACTATGAACCGGATGGTATTCTGCGCAGTAACTATTGCGAGTTTTACACCCAGACTACACATGGAACGCTTTACTTTGATTCCTATGCGAAGGAAATTAACGGAAAGACTCTCAAAATAGCAAGTCCGGCTAAACATAAGTTTCTTCAAAGACGTCAATATACGCGTATAAAATACATACTTGATTTAGACATGTTTGAGGAAGGAAATGCACTAAAGATTACAACGCTTGATATTTCTGCAGGCGGTATGAAGCTGAAAACAGGTGAAAATATTAATATTGAAAAAGATTATAAAATTACCTTGCCACTTTCAGAAGAACAAAATATTGAATGCGTATTTTCTCCTATTCGTATTGAGAAAAATAACGAAGGCGGCTACACTGTTTCAGGAAGGTTTGAGTACAATTCAAGCCGCGATAGAATGACATTAATTCAATATTGTGCAAAAAGAAGTATTGAAATTAAAAATAAATAACTATGAGTTTAGTAAAGTTATTAAAAAAGAAAAATAAGAAAATACTTTTTACAACGCCGTCGCATGCGCAAAAAAATATAATCTATAAACCGCTCAAGTCATTGTATAAAATTGATATATCGGAGACCGATGCACATAATCCAACGGAAGCCCTTTTAAAGGCTCAAGAGCGTGCACGAAAAATTTATAAGACCAATTCAACATCATTTTTAACAAACGGCTCTACAAGCGGCATAATTGCCGCTGTATTAACCTGCACAAATCCGGGTGAAAAAGTTCTGATCTGGAGAGATTCTCACCCCTGCCACTTAAATGCGGTACGTTTAGCCGGTGCAATACCAATTTATTATGATGTGGAAATTGATGAAGAATGGGGCGTTCCACTAGAAACATCATGCAAAATGATTGAAAATTACCTCAATGCTTACGATATCAAAACCCTTATTGTAACGTCACCGACTTACGAAGGAATTGTATCAGATATAAGAAAATTAAAAGCGATTTGTGAAAAGCATAATGTTTATTTAATTGTAGATGAGGCTCATGGGGCACTATACCCATTTTCTGAAAGGTTACCCGAAAGCGCCACCCAAATAGCAGACTTCACCATACAATCTTTACACAAAACTGCAGGAGGGCTTAATCCAACTGCCCTACTACACTGCAACTGTAACTTAAAAGTAGAAAAGGCCTTAAAAATGATAAATACGACATCGCCTTCTTACCCACTTTTGGCATCAATAGAGGAAAATATAAATTACCTAAATAGCTGGTGGGGAAAGCGAAAATTAGACCAACTGCTTGATGAATTAGAAATTTTAAGGGAAGAATGCAATAATTGCGAATTTTTCGGTGACGATATAACAAAAATTTTAGTAAGGGTTCCCGAGTTAACAGGTCCTGAATTATCTGAAATTTTGTTTGAAGAATTTAATATAGAAGATGAAAAAACAAATGAAAAATCAACAATGCTTTTGTGTGGAATTGGAACAAATAAGAAAAATCTACACAAACTCAAAAATGCATTATTAAGTTTGTAACAATTTGTTAATAAAAGCAATCAATTATTAAAGATTTAAAGAAATAAAGCCGATTACCGTAGTAAGGATACAATCAGGAAAGGACGACGCCAACTATGGGAATGGCAGCATCACAAGCAAGATTATTGTCAATCACATCTCGTATGGCTGATAATGAGCTCAGATCTCAAATTATCAACAATTCGAAGATGCGTCTTGCCACTGAAAGTTCAAAGGTCAGCGAGGAATACATCAATGCCTTGAACTCAGCAACAATGATGATGTCTAATTATGACACAGCAGGCGAAAGTCAATATCAAAAATTAAGTTTCAACTCATTAACAAGTTATAGTTCATACAATAACCAATATGGTCTGGTTAACGCTAATGGTAAGCTATTAGTATCAGAAAAAGATGCACAAAATTATCGCAACATTATGGATCAAAACGGTGATTTGGATGACTTTTTAGCACTTTACGGATTGGAATATAAATCAACCTACTTTACAAGTGACACATTAGGTGCAGAACAAATCAATTTTGAAGATATAGGTGAAATTTATACGATTGCAGAATTGGAAGAAATGTATTACGGAAGTAATGATATTTTAAGCTACAATAATTCACTACAATCATCAGAATATATAAACTTTAGTGATTATTATAATGAATATATATTAGCCGATGAAAATTATACTATTGCGGTTGCAGATGCAATAAATAATGATCTATTTGGCGACAGTTGGGATGATGCATATAGTGAGTATATTTCAAGCGATCCATCAGGTATGCAAGTTGATGATTTCAAAGCAGGCTTACAGTATATAACCGATATACTCAACCGATTACAATCCGAAGATAAATTATCTGCAGATAATGCATGGTTCAAAGATATGCACTCAGTACTAAACTCAATTAGCATTTCTGGTAATTCATGCACAATTACATCAAATGTTGCAGTTAAAGATAATGGTGACGGCACATACCAAATTGGTGATACAATACTGATAAATACACAACACGAACATGATGAAGATAATTATGATACACAAGTTAGCATCATAAACAGTGATAGTGACGACGAAATCACAACTAAAGTCGACGGGCAAGATTCAGTATGTTTTAATGGTACAGGTGTTGGTCAAAATATTAGTTTCACATATTCAGAAACAGAATCAGATGATGATGGTACAAGCTACACATCAAATTACATTTATAAATACCAAACAGGCGATAATTATGCACAAGTCAGTTATACAACAACAGATTCAGCGGAAGTTCAAAGCTTTTTGTATCAAGTTTTCACAGAATTCAGATCAGGTATTACTTCTGCAATAAATAGGGACAAATATGGCGGAACTGATCCTGCAGCAGTAAGTGCCAAACAGGACTACAATAATGCAATAAATAAGTTAATTGGCTTAGTATTTGGTAATGTTGATACAGATACAAAAACTTTAATAGAAAATAACAAACAAATATTTGACAACAACCCGGCAACAATTATAAAATGGGCAAAAGAAAATGGAATACAAACATCAGATAGTTTTGAAATAATAAAGAATATTTATATATTAGATTCATTATTTAACGTATACGGAGAACCTTCTGCAGGATGGATTGACGTAAATAATCCTGACGAAAATGCAGATGCAAAAGTTCAATGGTATACAAACTTATATAACCGTATGCAACAAGGATATAGTGTCCTTGAAGATGGTTTGGCTTCAAGCAATGAATGGATTCAATTTGCACTGGAAAGCGGATTAGTAACAATGGAACAAGTTGACAAATCAAACAACTGGACATCAACAATTTATACAAATTGTAGTGATATAACAGAAGTTACTGATGACACTGCAGTTACAATAGCTGAAGCTGAATATAACAAAGCAATGAACAATATAGAGAATAAAGACAAACGCTACGATATGGAACTTAAAAATATTGATACCGAACACAACTCATTACAAACAGAATATGATTCTGTTAAATCTGTAATAGACAAAAATATTGAACGATCTTTCAAAATATATTCATAGTACAAAAAATCCGAGTAATTCTCGGATTTTTTTTGCATCTTTATAAAGATATAAAGATTATGTAAGGAAATCAAAGTTGATGCAAATTTTGAATTATAATGAAAACATAGGAAAGAAAAATTGGAGATAATTATGCAATCAGTAAATGAAATTTTAAACAAGTTAGAATCAGCAGATAATACAACAAAAAATGAATTAGAAAATATATTAGTAAACATTGGAACATCTGCATTACCGCAATTAGTAGATCAATTACAAGTTGTAAGAGGTATTAAACGTGGAGTTGTTGCAATGACATTAATAAGAATTGGCAATGCCTCAGTAAAATACTTAAAAAAAGCAGCTGAAGATAACAAAGATTTCGAATGGGTTGCAGAATACTTAATTAGAGAAATTCAAGGAGCAAAAGCTGCATAACTTGAAATAAAATATTGAAAAAAGCCGGTATTAAGAACCGGCTTTTTATGCTATTATAAAGATATGGTTGTAAATACATCATTAAAATATACATGCCTTTTTGGAGGCGGAGCTATAAGAGGAGCTGCATATGCCGGAGCGGTAAAGGCTCTGGAAGAAATAGGAATTAACCCGACAAATATCGGAGGATCCTCTGTAGGTTCAATAGTCGCAGCATTAATGGCAGTTGGTTATAGCGCTCAGGAAATGAAAGAAGTTTTTCTTGACGTAAATTTTGACTTGTTTAGAGATCTTCAATTTGGTCTGGGTGCAAAATTTGCGCTAAGTAAAGGGGAAGTTTTTCTTGATTGGATTAGAGAATTAATAGAAAAAAAATTTTACGGCACAAGTTACGAAAAAGGTAAAAATCGTGCTGTAAGATTTAAGGATATTGAGAAAAATCTTTTTATAATAACAACAGACTTGTCAAATTTTGAATGCAAAGAATTTTCAAAATACGAAACGCCCGACTTTGAGATAGCAACAGCAGTAAGGATTTCTTGCAGCATGCCCGGACTTATGAAACCATTAGAATACAACAATACATTACTTGTAGATGGTGATTTACAAAAAGGTGTGCCAATGTGGAAGCTGTCAAATAATCTCATGACTGAAGGTGAAAGAATTTTAGAATTCCGACTTGAAGGAGATTTTGAAGGTTCAAACCATAATGCACTGGACTACGTAAATACTATATACAGTTGCATAACCGCCATAGCAACATCGTTTATTGTTGACTTATTTGGAAAAAGAGACAGATTCGACTATGTAGTTATAAATACTGGAGATGTAATAGTTGTTGACTTCAATTACCCTAGAGAAAAACGTGAAGATTTAATTCGAAGCGGCTATGAACAAACAATGAATTATTTCACCAAAGTTTTACCACATAAAAAAGAATATCTACTAAATAATTACTACAAAATCAATAAAATATTAAAAAAAATTGAAAAATACATTGAAAATAAACGCATAATAAAAGCAAAGCATGCCATTTCTGAAGTATTTGAAGAATTATTTGATATGCAAGAAATTTTGGATAAACAAATCATCGACAGAATAAAGCATTTTAGTAAAGCATTTTCTCATAATCTTAGATACCCGGCATTATTCGGCAGTGTTAAACTGGAAGATGACGTTAACATAAAAAAGGATTTAAAAATGCTTATTGAGGTTATATCTGACAGAATTTACGAAATTGAATCCTATATAGTAAAATTTCCTATTTGACAATTAAATATTTTTCAGTTAATATAAAAGAGCTTGAAAACAAGTAATAACTTGAAAATTTTATAAACAAATGCTCCAGTGGCGGAATCGGTAGACGCGTTGGACTTAAAATCCAATTGGGTGAATAGCTCAGTGCCAGTTCAAGTCTGGCCTGGAGCATTAATCAAAAAGACTTACGTAATGTAAGTCTTTTTTTATGATTTCAGTACGTTGTCAATATTTACCCAATTAAACGAACGCGAATCAGCAAAACTTTTCAATTTATTTTCATTAAGTAACTTCATACTATTAAAAATACAATCAAAATCTTCAGAAGCATCCATTGAAATCAATGGGATTTCTGAGTCTGATGCCAATTTTTCTACCTTGGCATCATAATTTATAGCTACAGACTTAACACCTGCCTTTAATGCAATAACAATGGCATGGAACCGCATAGCAATCATATATTCCAGACTCGAAAGCTCTGATATAACTTCCTGATTAGACAATCCGCTTTTAAGCACTGTTTTTATATTTGGATTTAGAGCATGAATTATATCTTGGAACTTTTTGCAAACGGCAAAGTCGATAGAATCTTGGAATGAAAAGATTCTAACTTCTTTATCAAAGAAATCTCTTACAATTTGTCGAGCCAACTTATTCAACAACTCATCCGAAAGAGTCGGGAAATCTCTCAACTGAACGCCTATAACCCCTTTTTCTTTTTTTACAGGAAACTCCAAAGAAAAAATAGGGTCACAAAGTAACTCGCACTCAACGCCCATATCTTTTAGCAAGTTATAGCTTTTGGCATCTCTCACCGAAACATAAGTACACTTTTTTAAAATTTTGCCGGTAATAAATTTAGCAATTTTATTATTAATAGGTCCAATCCCTTGAGCAAAAATTATAACCTTCTTTCTGTACCTTAGAGCCGTTGCAATAACCCAAAGATAATAAATCAATGATTTTATACTAGTCACATCCTGCAATAAACTTCCACCGCCTGAGATAAGCGTATCTGACTGTTTTAAAAGTCCAGCAACCTGATAAAAGTCAAATGATCTGATTGAATTAACAAAATAATCCATAGAGGTTTTACGAGGATTAGAGGACAAAACGACAATTTCAAACCCCATATTTTTCAAATGGTTAATAATAAGTGAAAGAATTGCCTCATCACCAAAATTACCAAATCCGTAATATCCTGAAACAACAACTCTTTTAGGCATCATACACCTTTAAAAATAGAATAAACTTCATCATGATAAGGTATAGATTTAATAGCACCAATTCCTTTTGCCTGAATTCCTGCCGCAATAGATGCCAAACGAGTCGATTCAATAGGCGGGCAACCATGAGTAATGCCATGTAAGAAAGCACCGTTAAATACATCACCTGAACAAGTTGTGTCACTAACATCGGTTGTATAAAAATCAATAAACGTAATATTACCGTTATACCCGACATAATAACCTTTATCCAGACCGGATTTTATAACAACTATACTCACACCCTTATCCCAAAGGTACTTGATAGATGCATCAATTGACTCAATGCCCAAAATTGGCAAATCATGCTTTGCACTCATAAAAAGAATATCAACACTTGATATAACTTCATCAAAATATTCTCTTGCTTCATCCAAAGTAGAAACAGAAGAAATAAAGTTTGGATCATAAGCCGCAAATAATTGCATATTATGGGCCAATTCCAAACTTTTTTTAACAACTTCTCTTGCAGATAATGAAAGGGCCTGAGTAATTCCTGTACTATAAACCACTTTAGAGTTTGAAATATATTCTTCCGAAATATCTTCAACAGAAAGTTTCGCAGGAGCAGTTTTTTTACGATAAAAGGCGAATTCCTTTTCAAGATAACTTGGACGAGCAATCAAATAAAGTCCATTGCGCTCATTTGCAAAAGTTACCTGTGAAATATCCAACCCTTCTTCTTTCCAGCCTTCAAGAAGAAAATCTTTAAATGCATCATTGCCAAGTTTAGTAATAAATCCTACTTTAGAGCCCAACCTAACAGCAGTAACCGCTGTAGCAAGTGCATCACCGCCGAAATATTTATGCAAACATTCAGCATCTTTTAACTTTTCATCCGTAGATAATTCAACTAAACTTTCGCCTATAGCTATAATATCTAACTTTTCGTCCATAAAACCTCTTAAAGCATTGCAATAGCTTCTTTAACTCTCTCGGTAATTTCTGAGTAAGAAAAGCCTTCATATAAATCACGACCTACACCAACAGCCGTAGCACCTGCATTTATGTAACTTTTTACTTCAGATAACTTAACATTACCTTGAGGCATAACGTTCAAAAATGGCATCGGACGTCTCAAATCTTCAATATAAAGCGGACCTCCTAATGCAGTTATAGGGTAAATTTTAACTAATGGAATTCTTGCCTTCCAAGCCTCATAAGCCTCATTTGCGGTAGATGTACCTGCAATGTAAGGTATTTTTTTATCCTTAGACAATTTAACCAAATTCATGTGAAAAATTGGCGATGAAATACACTTTGCACCAGCCATAATAGCAGCATGCGCCTGCATTGATGTTATAATTCCGCCGGCACAAATTTTAGCATGCTTTGATACTGAATTAATAGCATCATATATGAGCGGTGACTCAACATTAACTTCCATAATTTCCAGCCCGCCCTTTAAAATAGCTTCAACAGTATTAACCACAACATCAGGGTCATTGCTCCTAATGATAGGAAAAATTTTTTGTTCAGCTAAAGAATTAATTAAATTTTCGTTCATAAACTATCCCTTTTTCGAAATTTATTATATCATAAAATCAGGGGTAGGATAGTATATGAAAAAATTTAAATCGAAAGCATTTTTTATAAACTCAATATTGATCCATATATTTTTATCAATATTTGTAATTCTGGTATCTTGGCAATTTTTTGAACCTGCCGCCTACAATTTTATGCATAACATGTTTACAGCCAAAAACACTGGCTCTGATAAAATTGCACTTATTGTAATTGACGACAAATCAATCGAAAGATATCGCTGGCCATGGAAAAGAGATTTGTATGCAAAGATTTTTGAATATCTTAACACCTACTCAAACCCACAGATAATCGGATTTGATGCAATTGTTTCAAGCACTGATAAAGATAATCCTGAGGCCGACAAAAAGCTGTTTAGTACCATAAAAAACATTGACAATCTAGTTGTCGGCTTTAGTCCTCTTTTACAAAAAACTGCCACCAATGAACCTGATTACGAAAAAGAATTCAATAAAAAATTCGGAATTCAAGTTGATACTACGCAAAACCCCTTTAATTTTTCTAAATATAAAAGCATGACCCAATTTCCAACAGAATACTTTAACTCTATAAAATACACGGGTTCTGTAAACACAACCCCAAATGCAAGCGGATATATCGTTTTGGGAGATCAAATCGTAAGCATAAATGGCATAAAATATCCATCTCTTGCACTTAGGATGTATCTTTTGCTGAACAAAACAGACTCTGTAACGTTATACAAAGACAAAATCGTTGTAAACGAAACAAACCTGCAAATTCCGAGTATAAATTCCCCTGATGCGATACAAAATTTCACAAAGTACTATAAAGTTATCCCCAACACGGAATATTCACACAAAAAGTACTCTGCTATAGATATTATAGACTCTTTAGATAACATAAAACAAGGCAAACCACCTATAATTGATCCGGCAGAATTTAAAGACAAAATAGTGTTTGTAGGCGCAAATGCAAAAGCATCCGCACTGGGGCTTGAAGATGCACTACCAACACCAATGTTACAAAAGCACCCGGGAGTGGATATTCAGGCCACCAATTTGGATAATATGATTAACAATGAGTTTGTAAAACAAACAACAATCATTCAGGACTTAATCATTCTGATTGTACTTTCTACAACTGTTTTTGTGCTCATAACAAAATTGTCGTTCTTCCAATCTTTAGGAATATTAATTGCTATCGCAATAGCATATGTTGCCTTTAGCTCAATATGCTTTATGCATGGATTGGCACCAAATGTCATAACACCTCTTGCAATTCAGCTTGTGACAATGATTTTTGGCTATTCATACAGATTTATACTGGAAGGCAGAAATAAAGAAAAAATTAAACAAGCTATGGGGAAATACTTGTCCCAAGATATTATGCAAAATGTAGTAAAAAATATTGACGATATTAAACTTGGTGGCAAAAAAGCTGTTGTTACCGTACTTTTTGCAGATATAAGAGGCTTTACAAGCATTAGTGAAAAACTAACTGCGGAAGAAGTTTCAGTAATTTTGAACGAATATTTTACAGAAATTGAACCAATAATTTCAAAATATAACGGAGTCATAAACAAATTCATTGGGGACGCCGTAATGGCAATATTTGGAGAGCCAATACAAGATATTAACCATGCCAAAAATGCAGTGTTGTGTGCCAATGAAATGCTAAAAAAAGTTGATGAACTGCGTGACAAATGGCTATTTGAAGGCAAGCCAAAAATTGAAATAGGAATCGGTATTAACACAGGCGAAGCATTTGTCGGAAATATCGGCTCCGAAAAACGTCTTGAATACACAGTAATTGGCGATATGGTTAACCTTGCAAGCCGTATAGAAAGCTATAACAAGGTCTATAAAACAAATCTCTTAATCAGCAGCTCCACATATTCATACGTAAGCAGCATCGCAGATGTTATTAAAATCAGTGAAGTTACAATTCGTGGTAAATCTAAAAAAATGGATATATATGAAGTTTTGAGGATTACATAATTGGAAAATCTGGAAAAAATAAAACTTGCAATAGACGTTGAAGTTAAACATCGTTATATTAATATACACGGAAAAAAACAGTCATTTTCCGATTTTATAAAAAAAGAAGCTCAAAAAAACTACAAGAATTCTAAAAAAAATCCCAAATGGGCTATTATGGTTGAAACTTTTGAGCACTACCCTTTTGCCTCAGTAACTGAGAGAAGACGCTCTATCGAAAGACTCATTAAAGTTATAAGGGCTGAGTTAGCCAATAATGAAAATTCTGAAACTAATTTAACAAATCATGAAGAAATTAAAAAGCCTGCTGATCTTACAGATGTCACTTACATCAAAGGTGTAGGCCCAAAAGTCGCATACAAACTAAACAAACTCAATATCCACACAGCACAAGATTTAATATACTACTTTCCTAAAAAACATATTGACTATTCTTCCAGAACGCTTATTCGAGACCTGAAAGAGGGTGAAACTACAACCGTTTTTGGTTACATCAAATCAGTTTCCGCATTCAATTCAAAGAATAATCTATCGGTAATTAAAGTAACAATCGCGGATGAAAGCGGTAGTTTTGAACTTAATTTTTTTCAAGCAAAAAGCAACAGGTTTATGCTTGAAAGAATAAAATCCCAATTTCCGCATAATGCAGGGATTATGGTATCAGGCAAAGTAAAAATGAACAACTACAGCCACAAATTAACAATGGATAAACCTACCTACTCAATTATGACAGGTGAATTCCTTGCAAATTCCAATTCAAACCTCAACCTTGCAAGAATAGTTCCAATATATACCGTATGCGAAGATTTAAATATAAAAACGCTTCGAAAAGCCATCTATAATGCAATTCAACTCTACAAAAATGAAATTCAAAACATAATTCCGGACGAAATAAAAGAACGATTAGGACTTTTAGATAAAAAAATTGCAATTGAACAAATCCACTTTCCTGAAAATCAAGACATATTAGAAAAGGCAAGATTTTCTCTAATATTTGAAGAACTGTTCCGAATGCAAGTCAAACTTTTAAGGTTACGGGAAAACACAGCTAAAAACATCTCCTCTGTAGCTCTAAACATAAAAAAAGACGGACTTGTGCAGAAATTTATTAATAGCCTTCCGTTTGAATTAACAAAAGGACAAAAAGATGCCGTAAACGAAATACTTAACGATCTTCATTCTGAAGCACCAATGCAAAGACTTCTTCAAGGAGATGTCGGTAGCGGCAAAACCGTAGTAGCTACAATTATGCTGCTTGCTGCAATAGAAAACGGCTATCAAGGCGCAATAATGGCACCAACTGAGATTTTAGCCCAACAACATTACAATAATATGGTCCAATGGCTTACACCGCTTGGCCTGAGCGTTGGATTATTTTTGGGAAGCCAAGGTAAAAAAGTTAGGACACAATTAGAAACGGCACTAAGAAACGGACAAATGAATATAGCAGTAGGAACACATGCCCTAATTCAAGACAACATCGAATTTGCAAACTTAGGAGCCATCGTCGTCGATGAACAACACAGATTTGGAGTAAAACAACGCAATATTTTAAAGAAAAAATCACAAAATCCACAAATTCTAACAATGACTGCAACACCAATTCCAAGAACACTTGCTCTCACTGTACACGGGGATTTAGACTTAACCGTAATAAATGAACTTCCAAAAGGTCGATTGCCTATAAAAACCAGCCTTACAAGCTCACACAGAGGAGTCTGGGAACTTGTCAGACGCGAATTGAACTATGGAAGACAAGCCTATGTGGTGTATCCGCTAATTGAAGAGAGTGAAACCCTTTCTGCAAAAGCTGCAACAATTGAAGCTGAAAAATTGCAAACAGAAATTTTCCCGGATTTCAAAGTCGGACTATTACACGGCAAACTAAAAAATGACGAAAAAGAAAGTGTAATGCAGGATTTTAAAAACGGCAAATATGATATTTTAGTATCAACAACAGTTGTTGAAGTCGGTGTAGATGTTCCAAATGCAACGGTCATGGTGATAGAAAATGCCGAACGATTCGGCCTTTCCCAATTGCACCAATTGAGAGGAAGAGTTGGCAGAAGCAGTCTACAATCCTATTGTATTTTGGTGAGCTCAAGTCGCTCTCAAGAAACGCGTGAACGTCTCAATATCATGACACAAACCAATGACGGATTTGTCATAGCCGAAAAAGACCTTCAACTAAGAGGCCCCGGTGAATTTTTAGGCACCAGACAAAGCGGACTACCCGATCTGATTATTTCTGATATTGTTCGTGACGCAAAAATTTTAGAGTTAGCCAGAAACGAAGCAATCGAATTTTTAAAAAATAATAATATTGATGATTACCCGAAATTAAAAGAGGCAACATCCTTGGATATGTTTACAGGGTTAGATATATAAGACTTTTGGGCATATTAAATATCAAAGGGATAGACAAATATTAAGAATTATTACAAAAAATACCCTAATTTAGCAATTATATAGTAAGTATATACTTTTTATATATACGAGTTTAAATATGGGAGAATAATATGCCAATAAGACATGCAATGTCATTTTCAACAAGAAGACCACAAGTAGCTGTATTTAACAGAACTACAGTGATAAATCAGCAGACTAGCTGCAGACAAACCGGCAACGGAGCATTTTGGGGCGGTTTTTTAGGCGGCTTATTTTCAGGCGTAGGCAACATGCTTATGAATACACGCACAGTTAATTTAGACGGACAAAACCCATATGCATACTTGAATAATCAAGGACAAGAACCTGCTAAAACTACAAACAAAGACTTAGATATTCTAAATAAACACTTTGGAGATAAATACATAATAAGCGAAAGAGATGGTAAATTTATAGCAACACCTAAAGGCGGAGGTGAACCTATAACCGGAACATTTGATGAAATGTTAGATAAATTATCAACACCAAGTAAACCAAGTCCAAGACAACAAGCAGCACTTGAGGAATTATCTGAAACAATCGCAGCACAAGAGCCTGAAGGTGCTGGCGGATTAGAAGATCCGAATGATGGCAACAAACCGGCAGATGAATACAAAATCACAGAAATTCCTGGTAACAAAACATATACGGTACAAAATGGCAACACCTGGTACGGAATTGTTATGGCAAAATATGATATTCCTCAAGGTGTAAACATAAAAGACGTTGCATATGCACTTGCTGCAGCAAACTCAGGCGCTGAAGGGGCAGAAGCTATGCAAAAAGCAAAACAAGGTGTATATTTCAAAGTTGGAGATAATATACAACTTCCGGATAAATTAACTGTAAATGGACAAGAAATTTCATTAAAATCAGATTACGAAAATAGTGCAGTTGCACAACAAAAATATGGATTTACAAATGCAACAAACTGGGCGGTAACGGTAACTCAAGTAGGTTCAACATGGCAACTACACAAAAATGGAGAACTACAAGGAACATACAACTCACAAGCTGAAGCCGAAACAGCAAAACAATCAATGATGCAAGCTAATACTGAGGAGTAATTTGTAAATATATGTAAACAAAATTTTAAAACCGGACAATTGTATAAATAATATATACTTTATATATATAAGTAATAATATAGAGAGGTATAAAAATGGTACACGGATTATACAGACCTTGGATGCGAACACCACACCCTATGGTAATGAACAAAACCGTAATAGTTAATCAACAACCTCATTGTCATAGAAGCAATGGGGGATTTTGGGGTGGTTTTTTAGGTGGATTCTTAGGAGGAGGACTGTTTAATTCAGGTCTATTTGGCAACATATTCGGATTTGGAAGTGGTATGACAGGCATGTATGGCGGAGGTATGATGCCAGGCATGATGATGCCAACTATGATGCCTGGTGCAACAAATAACTATGCATACCTTAACCAACTTCCTGGTAATAATCCCGCAAATCAAACAAATACTGATGTAACTATATTACAAAAGCACTTTCCAGATTACACTATAAGTGAACGTGACGGGAAATTCATAGCAACAGACAAAGATGGCAATCTAATTGAAGGAGATAGCTTTGATGACATGCTGGCAAAACTTGGAGGAACAACGCCTGCAACCGAAAATCCAGAGACGCAGAACATGAACGAAATAAAACAAGCCGCACTACGCCAAGGGCAGTTGATAGAAGTTAAAGAAGAAGCAGAAAAATTCATGAAAAATGAAGATGTAATCGCCTCAGGGGCCAAAATAAGCGTAATTGAAGATGGAGAAAATTTTGCCCAATACCAATTAACACTAAAAGATGGCACAACAAAAATAGTAAGGGATATAACTAGTGCATACGAAGAACTCGGAATAAGCTTCAATGGCAATGATGAAACCGACGCTCCGGAGGACACGACTGTAACCCCTGAAGATACTCCTGAAAATCCCCCTTCCGGAAACGTGACACACCAAAATAGTGGCAGCAACAAGGCAAATGGCTGGGAAAGAATATTTAGCAGTGACCGCAACGAAACATCAGGATTTGGCGGTAACTATCAAATTGATGGTAAGGCACAAGCTTACAATGCAAACGATATAGAAAATGCAAAATCTGCACAAGAAGTAGCAAGGTATATGCTTTTAACAGAAATGGGCCTACCTGCACCAACAGATGCCAGTGAAGATTTGATTAATGAGATAATCCAACACAACCCGAGTGTATTTAATAAAGACGGTTCTGTAAAAGAAAATGCAGACTGGACAAAACTTGATTTACCAACTGCAGAGTATCTTAAACGAAAAGGCTATCCAATAAACGAAAAAACATCAAATGGAAATAAAGCAGAAAAGCCTAAAGCAACGCCTATGGAAATACCAATAAATGCATATGCCTCAACACAACCATTTAAATAATAAATAAAATTCAAATCTTTACAAACAAGCAAAGAACCTGTATAATAAACACAGGTTCTTTGTTTTTATTGCAAAGGTAGTTTTCAAAAAAAGGAGTTAATATGGACCATTTAAAGGTAGCAATCGGAAGTGACCACGGCGGTTTCAAGTACAAACAAAAGATTATTGAATACTTACAAGCAAGAAATATTGAATACACTGATGTTGGAACATACAAAATGGAAGCGTGTGATTATCCGGAATATGCAAGAAAAGTAGCCGAACTTGTTGTTTCAGGACAGGTTGATCGAGGCATATTAGTTTGTGGAACAGGAATTGGTATGTCAATCACTGCAAACAAAATAAGAGGCATCCGCGCTGCACTTTGTGGCGACACATATTCAGCCAGAGTATCACGAGCACACAACAATGCAAATATTCTTTGCTTAGGTGAACGAGTAATCGGTGAACACTTGGCCTTGGATATTGTTGATGTATGGTTAAAAACAGGATTTGAAGGCGGAAGACACAAACGCAGAGTAGATATGATTGAGGGCTAATATGGTAGAAGTTGATTCAAACAAGCTTGCCTGTGTTATAGCCAGAGTTTTGGATGATAAATTAGCAAGTAATATTTCCATTCTAAATATAAGCAACGTATCCTCTTTGGGCGATTATTTTGTAATTGCATCAGCAGATTCACCTACTCAAGTAAAGTCACTTATGATGAGTGTAAAAGAAATGATAAAAAAGCATTTTGAGCGCTTACCTATAAGGACGGAAAATGACTTGAAAAACAGATGGAACTTGCTGGATTATGGCGATGTTATAGTACACATACTGCATAAAGATGAACGTGAAACTTATGCAATAGAAAAATTCTGGAGTCATGCGTTCAGTATTTCTGAAGAAACTTGGAAAGAGAATTCAAAAGAATACAGTGAATACCAATAAAAAACTTTTAAGTTTTAAATATAAAATTGACAGTTTCTGTGATACAACTCGAGAGACTGTCAATTTGCTTTATATCTTAACTTTTCTATACAATTTTACAAATCAAACCAAATAGGATAAAATGAAAGCATGGATAAATTAGAATTAGATAAACAAATTAACGAAGCCATTATGGAAATGGCAAAAGATCCGCAAAATGCCCAAGGCTACCACAAACTTGCGGAATTATACATGCAACAGGAAAATTATGACAAGGTAATGTCAGTGTTAGAAAGCTTGTTAGCTATTCATCCTGATGATATTCAAGCCCTAGTTGGTATGGGGACTATGTGGTTTTATGAAAAAGATTTTAGAAAATCTCTATCATATTACAACAAGGCCCTGGAAATTAATCCGAAAAACTTCTTGATATACTTTAATATCGGCAACGTTTTTGCGGAATGGAAGAATTTTCCAAAAGCACTTTTTTATTATAATCGTGCAATAGATTTGAATTCGACAAATCCTGAAATTTATAACGCTATTGCGCTTTTATACGCAGATTTTGAAGATTATATTGAATCAAAAGCATATTACGAAAAAGCGCTTTCGCTTGATCCTGAAAACCTTACAGCTTTGATTGATATGGGTAATGTTTGCTTCAAACTTTATGACTATGAAACGGCGTTGGATTTATATAAACGAGTATTTGTTTTGAATCCTGACAACAAAGTTGTTGCAATATGCATTGGTAACACTTTAACATTAATGAAGGAGCGCGAACAGGCTTATAGTTATTTTGAAAAAGCACTTAAAATGGAAGGCGATAACTACAAAGCATACATATGCTATGCGATTGCACTTTCTGAATTCAAAGAATACAATATGGCTGAAGAGATGTACAAACGTGCAATCAACCTAAATCCAAAAGAAAAGAATGCCTATGTACTTTTGGCTAACCTTTATACAAACTATAATAGAATTGATTTAGCAATGAATATGTACAAAGAAGCATTAAGGGCAAAACCTAACGATGCAGAAACATATATGCTTCTTGGAAATGCACACTACCTTGATGGTGATATCGAAAAGGCTATTGCATCTTACAGATCTTCAATTAATATTGAACCTGAAAATGATGAATATAAGTTAGTATACAACCAAGTACTAGACGAATATATTGATAAAAAGCGTAATGGAGAACTTGAAAGAGCATAATGAGTGAATACAGTGCAAAACCCTTTATGATTGAAAGAATTGTTGCAGCATTAAGTTACATCACGATGGGATTTGCAGGCTTTATATGGCTTATTATCGGATTATTCACAAAAGCTAATTTAAGACCGTTTATGCAATATCATATTTTTCAATCAATTTTTATATCAATTGCATATTTTCTTCTATGCATGATGTTAGGCTTTTTGATGAATATTCTAAGTTTTATCCCATTTATAAACAGGCTGGTTGCACAAATTACATTCTTTTTTAATGCACCATTTTTTGGATATTATTCATTAATTCAAGTAGTATTATACGGAATAGTTATATATCTTGCGGTAACTTCATTTATGGGATTATATAGCAGAATTCCATGGATTTCTGACATAATTGATCAAAATGTCGGCCGCCACTAACTTTTTTTGCTCAATACAATTGCGTTAGAAAGAGGAATTCCACCTCTAACTTGAGGGTTATTTACGACACTTCCGTTAACATACATAACTGTAGAACCGCCTCCGTCTAGGTTCATTGCATTTACACAACCTATTGATTTCATAAAATTTGCAAGCTGCATTAAGGTCATACCGACAGAACTTCCTTCTCTGCCGTCAACAGCTACCAAAATAAGGTTGTTATCCGCAGTGTAGCCTATTGCGCTTCTTGGATTTTTGCCGCCAATAGACCCAAGTTTTTGGGCAGTCATATCGACAAACACCTCGTTATTTTTAACAAGATACGGGCCGCCGCTTATGATATGACGAACATTTTTCCACTCGGGAATTGTATTTATGACCAATTTCACTTTATCACCCGTTTTAAATTTATTCAAAACAGATGCAGGCCCAACAATTACATAACCATCAGTTGGAATTACAAGAGGAGATGTTGAGATTTCAACCACCCTATCGTCACTTACAGCAACTTGTAAACCATATTTTGGGGTTGAGGTTGACGTTTTACCCCATTCAGGCGTATAAGCAAGAACGTAGGTAGAAAGCATTCTTGGCTGGTTTATATTGTCGACTTTGACTTTATTTTTACCGGATGCAATTGAAGCATCAAGTTGAACTCTTGCTATATCATAACCATCGTCAAAAATTCCCATAGCTACTCTATCGTAGATAGGACCCGTGTACATTTTTTCGTTAATCATTAAAGTTCCGAGAGGAACACCCGTTTGGGGTTTGAAAAATGTACCGTTAAGCGCAATTATAGAATCAGTATTTTTTGCAATTGTAGTAATTGTACTTTTACTAGCTAAAGTATCAGAAGCCAAAGCGGGTTTTAAAGTGTAATCTTCGGCGAGTTTTGAATTAATTTCAACAACATTAATTTTTACCGGCCTGCCGTCATAATATTTTGTAATTTTTATATGTTTTACCCCTCTATCTACATCTGCAATAACAGCTCCCGGATATTTTTGTTTTATTTTATTGTTGAATTCTTGCAAACGTTTTTCTTTAGAGGTTTCATTCATAATTTGAATTGCCGCCTGCCCTGTATCAAGAGTCGGTGTTGAAACTTTAACCAACAAATCACTCGCCATAATAGGCGTAAAAAGTGTTTGAGTTGTAATAAAAGCACCAACTACAAAAAAGTTTATAGCTAACCCCAAGATATTCATCAAGCGCCTATCATTGCACAACAACATAGTATCCATAGCTTTACCTCATAAATTAAAGTAACCGGATACCTTTTTGTTTATAGAGTGGGGTGGGGAATAACACTCTCTGGGTACTGTTATTATTCCCTGAAAACCCGCTTATATAACAGTTTTAACAGGGATTGAGCATATTTTTTACAAAAGTAAATAATGGAAAAAATACACTTAATCTGAAAAATTATTAATCAACATCAACAGGCTCACGCATAATTTTTTCGATAGCTTCACGAGCAGTGAAAACGAGGTCTTCCGGAACATTATCAATAGTTGTAAATTGTCTTAAAACATCAACCGTACGCTTGAAGGCTCTAACAATATCGCCTTCGCCCATATCAACTTGCTCAGTTATTGTTTCCCATTCAGCACCTTCTACCCACAGTTCAATCAAAGAACTGAAATAAGGATTAATATATAATGGAGCTTCGACTTGATATCTGTTTTGAACTTTTTCAATCTTACGTCTGATATTTCTTATTAAATTCAGAGTTTTTCTAACTGTTTGAGAAATCGGCAAATAAGGTATATCTATCCTCAAGTCTTCAGTCGTAACTGCACAAATAACAGCTGCCAACTGAGATGGTGTCAAGCCCTCTAAAACATTAGAAAATATAATTTCAGCAATGAATAATTCATTTTCAGAGCGGATTTGAGATGTCGTAACACCATATGGAGTTGGAAAATCATCTTTTATATATCCAAAATCAATTAACACACTTCTGTGCGCCAAAAATTTATTCCAATATATATCTTTCTGACGCTCCATCTCTTTCTCAAGTCTTGCTTGTCTAACATCTATACGTCCGAGGACTTCAATATTTTTTGCATGTTTTCTGTAGCGGTTACAATTATCACAAGGGTAATCGTGCAATTGATCTAATAATGCCTTATTACTTTTTTTGAAATCCAAAACTTCTTGTGACAATTGACGTTTTTTAGCCTGCTCCTGCTTACAGATTTTTTTGTAGGTAACCCTGTTTTGTACATATAGATGACGAAGGTTATCATACTTTATAAAATCACTATCCGAAAGCTTATACGGACAAACAAACGTTCTTTCGGCACGTTCCTTTTCATTAATCTCAAACTGCTTTAACAAAGGCTGCATCCTTGAGCCTGCAGAATAATAACCAAAACTCTTTAAAATAAGCTCTTTTGATTCATCCAAACTAAATCTTTGAAGCAAATTCAAAACCATAGAATAACTTGGTGAAAATCTACTTTCCAAAGGATTTGCATCACTCAAAACAAGCTCTGCAACCTCTTCCGGTGATTGGAAAGGTGTTCCGACAATAGTAACATAACCAATTTCATCCATACCCCGACGACCTGCACGACCTGACATTTGCAAAAATTCACTTGCCGTAAGCATCCTATGTCCTGAATCGGTTCTTTTGCTTATAGAACTTATGACAGTGGATCTTGCAGGCATGTTTATACCTGCAGCAAGAGTCTCCGTTGCAAAAACCACTTTAATAAGTCCTTTTTGAAATAATTTTTCAACTAAATTTTTCCAAGCAGGTAGAAGCCCCGCATGGTGAGATGCTACACCTTGTAATAAATATTCAATATGCTTATTTCCGTATAAATGTGGATTTTCCGCAATATAGTCGTCAACAAATTGTCTGATTTGTGCTTGTTCACCTGCTGTAACCAAACCGATAGATGCACATTTTTCCATTTGTTCATCGCACTTTTTACGAGAAAAAGTGAAATAAATTGCAGGCAGCATATCTTGATTTGCCAAATTTCTTATAACATCTTTAACCGGAGATTTTTGCTTATTTTTCCCATGTTTTCCCCATTGATGCTTTTCAGGCTTAATTTTTTTATTTAATTGACCGCTAGGCGTAAGCAGCGGGAGGAGTTTATTTGGCTGAGAGCTGTCAAAATAATAAAACCTCAACGGAACCGGCCTAAAATCAGTATTAACAAGCTCTGTTTTAGAATGCACTGTATTAATCCAATTTGTTAATTCATCAGCGTTTGCAACAGTTGCAGAAAGTGCAATTATTTGAACATTAGTCGGGCAATATATGATACTTTCTTCCCAAACAGTACCTCTCTGCTCGTCATTCATATAGTGAACTTCATCTAAAACAACGTATTTTACATCCTTTAAATTATCAGCTACAGCACCAAAGTTTGTACCATACAGCATATTTCGAAAAACTTCAGTAGTCATAACAACAATCTGACCACTACGATTAATTGAAGTATCACCCGTCAGCAAACCAACCTTATCTTGTCCATATTTTTCACCAAAATCATAATATTTTTGATTTGACAATGCCTTTAAGGGGGTAGTATAGAAAATCCTCTTGCCTTCCTCTATGGCACGATGGATTGCATGTTGTGCGATAACCGTTTTACCTGCACCAGTTGGTGCACAAACCACAACACTTTCACCTGCATCTATATAATTGCAGGCCTCTTTTTGAAAATCATCCAGTTCAAAAGGAAATTCATACATAACTATACTTATCCATGAATATTATAGCACATGTCAAAGGTAAATGACATTTGTAAACATCACAAACGCACTCAACTATGCTATCTTATCAAATCCGGTATATTTACGCAAAACTTCCGGAATAACTATAGAACCGTCCGCTTGCTGATAATTTTCAACAATTGCCGCAAACGTTCTGCCAACAGCTAATCCTGAACCATTAATTGTATGAACAAACTGGGTCTTACCGGTTTCCTTATCACGATATCTTATATTAGCACGTCTTGCTTGGTAATCACCATAGTTAGAACAGCTTGAAATCTCTTTATAAGTTCCGTAAGATGGCATCCAAACTTCCAAATCCCAACATTTATTAGCACTAAAACCAATATCCGCTGTGCACAATGCTTCTCTTCTGTATGGAAGTCCAAGTAATTGCAACATTTTTTCAGCATCTTCAGTCAATTTTTCGTGTTCATCTTTACTTGCTTGAGGTGTAGTAAGTTTTACAAGCTCAACCTTGTTAAATTGGTGAACACGAATTAATCCTCTTGTGTCTTTACCTGCAGAACCGGCTTCACGTCTAAAACATGGGGTATATGCCGTCATATACATAGGCAATTGATCTTCTGATAATATTTCACCGGCATAGATATTTGTAACAGGAACCTCAGCAGTCGGTATCAAGTACAAATCTTCGTCAACACATTTGTACATATCTTCAGCAAATTTTGGCAATTGACCTGTACCTGTCATAGTTGCAGCATTAGCCATAAACGGAGGTAAAATTTCTTCATAACCTTGTTCACCTGTGTGATAATCCAAGAAGAAATTAATGATAGCTCGTTCCAGTTTTGCACCTTGACCGCGGTAAAGAGTAAAGCGACTTTGAGAAAGTTTTACACCTCGCTCAAAATCAACCAAACCTTTTTCTTCACAAATATCCCAGTGAGCTTTGAATTCAAAATCAAACTTTCTCGGTTCACCCCACTTATAGACTTCAATATTGTCATCTTCAGACGTTCCAATAGGGGTTGTTTCATCCGGAATATTTGGAATATGAAGCAAGAGGTTTTTCTGTTTCTCATCTAAAACAGACTGCTTATCCTCTAAAACCTTGATATCATCACCGATTTTACGAACTTCTTCCTGAATAGCATCAGTATTTTCACCCTTCTTTTTAAGTTCACCAATTTTTTGTGACTCAATTTTACGTTTTGCACGCAATTCATCAGCTTGGGCTTGGATTTTTCTACGTTCAGCGTCTATCTCAATAACGCCATCAATAGATAAATCAGGATTTCTACGTTTCAAAAGTTCGTTAATTTTTTCTGGATTCTCTCTAATTAATTTGATATCAAGCATCTTAAAACCTCTTTCTACTTATGCGAATATTCTAATTTAAATAAAAGTTATAATCAAGAGAAAAATAACAAATCATAAATCTTTAGATTGATTGCATTTTCTTAAAAAACATGGATAATATAGAATGAAGGGATATTGTATGTTTAAAAAACTTGCACAACAGCTAAGAGATTACGACAAAAAGACAAATACGGCACCTATTTCTGTGCCATTTGCCAAAGAATTTCTTAAACCAAAAAACAAATTTCTTAACAATCTTTCCAAAAAAGCTGTAGAGTTATATGAAAGACAACAAGACATAAACCACTTCACCAAATTAGTTCTTTCTGATCCTGAGAATAAATCACACAACAAAATGGTTAATGAGCTTTTTGAAGAAGGGGTAGCCGATCCGTTTGTTGACGAAAAATTAGCTGATCTTGCAAATAATCAAAAGTTCTTACGAGATTTGGGATTACTTTAAGTTTTTTATAATTTGATCAGTGAATTCATCAGTTGAGGCTGTTCCACCCAAATCGGCAGTTTTCACGTTTTCTTCAAGTGTTTTAAACAATGCAGCTTCAATCTTTTTCGCATAAGATCTTTCACCGATATAGTTAAGCATCTCAACTGCAGACAACAAAAGCGCCGTAGGATTTGCCTTATTTTGCCCTTTTATATCCGGAGCAGAACCGTGTACAGGCTCAAATACCGCACATTTTTCGCCGATATTTGCACCTTGAGCTACCCCCAAGCCACCTATCAAACCGGCTGTAAGATCAGATACAATATCTCCATACAAATTCGGTAATACCAAAACGTCAAACCTTGTTGGATCTTGAACTAATTGCATACATAAATTATCAACAAGAATTTCACGTTTACCGATCTGCGGATAATTTTCCGCAACTTTTCGGTATGAGTCTAAAAACAACCCATCTGACAGCTTCATAATATTTGCTTTTGTTACGACACAAACCTCTTTACGATTATTTTTCACAGCGTAATCAAAAGCGAATTTACATATTCTTTCAGACGCAGTTCTGGTAATCAATTTAATACTCTCAGCTGTATTTTCATCAACTTGTCTTTCAATTCCCGCATACAAATCTTCTGTATTTTCTCTAACGACAACGATATTAACATTATCAAATCTTGTTTTAACATTAGGAAGATTTTTACAAGGACGCAAATTTGCATACAAATCCAGTTCTTTTCTTAATTGGACATTAACTGATCTGAAACCTTTACCGATAGGCGTTGTAACAGGCGCTTTCAAAGCAACACCGTTTTTCAATATAGAATCTATTACTCTTTTTGGTAAAGGAGTTCCCTCACTTTCAATTACATCCGCACCCGCAGTTTGGACATCCCAATCGATTTTTAATCCGCTTGCATCAATAATCTTGACTACAGACTCTGATATTTCAGGTCCGATACCATCTCCATTAATTAAAGTAATAGTTCTCATAAACCCTCCAACAACAAACATTTTACCACAAAGTATTCTTTCTAAGACAGCTATTTTTTAAATAGATTGTTAAGAAATATTAACCTTCATTTTATTTAAAAGGCAATTATTACCACAAAATATTTTTTATAAAAGTAAGGTTAGTAAAAAAAAGGTAGGTTGGTTATGAGTATTGCAAGTGTAGCCAAAACAGGCTTGAATTATGCCGGAAGATTACTTTTTGATGACAGATTTGCATCAAAAGTAACAAGTTCTCTAAAGAGCTATGGGCGAATGAACAAAAGAAACGGTAAAGGTCGTTTTAATAAATTTCACAAACAAGTCGGAACAGCTTTTCAAAAAGCAGAAAAAGCAACAGGCAATAAAAAAGTATTTGAAAGCTTAGCTGAATCTGTAAAAAGTTATAAAACCGATGTTTCAGCTTTGTGGAAAAGCGATAAAGGTTTCTGGAAGAAAATAGGTGGAACACTTAAAGGATTGGGCAAACGTGCTCCATTAATCGGTACAGCATTAATGATAGCTTTTGAGTTACCAAATATATTTAAAGCTACTAAAGAAGGCGGTCTCGTCAATGGCGCAATAGAAGCAGGTAAAAGCGGCGTAAGACTTGCAGCCGGTATCGCATGCGGTGCAATAGGTACTGCAGTTCTAGGTCCTGTAGGAGGTCTTCTTGGCTTCTTTGTTGGTGATTTGCTAGGAAAGTTTATTGTAGGCAAGAGTTATTCAGAAAAACAAGTTGAAGAAAAACAAAAAATAGCAGAAGTTGCAAACAATGAATCGTTAAACAGGACAGCTGACGCATCGTTGCTCAAATCCACATTAACACCTGAACAGCTACTGGTACTTCAGCAGTTATTGTACAATGGAAATAGCTTTCCATATCAGTTTACAAATTCGCAAAATCGATTAAATGTCACAGCATAAGTAAAGCTCGGAAAATCCGAGCTTTACAATTATTAACATAAATAGCAATTTATACTCTAAAAAAAACTTTATTATAGTACGGGGAATTTATACGGGGATAATATGAGTACAAATATCAACGGAGTTACTAATAGAGATTTATACGTACTAAGTGCAGCTGCAACAGGGGCTGCAATCAACCGTGCAGATGACAGCGCCGAATTAAAAAGTTATTTACTATTTGGTGGCGGTGCTATGGCACTTCCAACAGTTTTTAAGGGTGCAAAAGCCATTGGTTATGATTTTCCGGTATGGGCATATCATAATTATGGAAATTATATTCCTGCACTACAAAGTAAATACAATAGCACAATTGGACAAACCAACTTATATAGTGCAAACAGAAACGCATTAAAGGGAAATTTTTGGAGCACAGTAAACAATACCTATTTAAACAGCCAACTAAAAGCTGCAAATATTCCTGTTTATGACCTAAAAGCACTTGAGACTGAACAAAAAAACTTGAAACGTTTAAGTAAAGTTTTTGAAAAAAACGGAAATGATAACTTAAGCCAGGCAGTTGGACGTTCAATAAAACGTGCATCTAATCAAAGAGCAATTGTAACCAATGCAAATAACATAAAAAAAGCAGAAATATATAAAGAGACAGACCGACTTTTAAAGGAAGCGCAAGGACTCAAAGGAGACGCTCTTGCTGCTAAATTAAAAGAGGCAAAAATTGCCGAAACTAAAGCAAAAATTGCCGTACAAAAGGCAAAAGCAGCGGGCGAAATAACACATTCAACAAAAATTGGCAAAGCTGCATCTTGGGTAAAAACCAAGTCAGGTGCGAGAGCAATCGAAACAAAAGTACTTGAAGGAACAATGAGTCAAAATGCAGCAGTAAGAACGGTTGCAAAAAGCGTAAAAGCCGGCGGTTCAATGTTTATTATATCCGCAGCAATGGAAGCTCCAAACGTTGTCAAAACATATAAAGAACTCGGCACCAAAAGAGGTAATAAACAGCTTGCAAAATCAACCGCAAAAGTTGCAGCTGAAACAGCAGGTTTTGTAGTTGGTACAAAGGTTGCAGGAATAGCCGGAGCTAAAATTGGCGCAACTGTTGGTACTGCAATTGGTGGCCCAATAGGAACAGCAGTTGGCGCAGTTGTCGGAGGTGCAATTGGCGTAATCGGAGGTCTTTTAGGCAGTTGGCTTTGCAGCAAAGCAACAAAAGCAGTCGTTGGTGAAGATGAATTGGATAAAGCAAAAAAAGAACAAGTCGCAGCACTAGTTAAAAAATCCGAAAACAATCCTGAATTACAAGCTGAAATTGCACTTGCTGCAAAAGAACAGCTCGAAAGTGGTAATATTACCTCAGAAAAAGATGCTAATGATGTTATAGAAAGCTTTAACAAAGTAGCTGAAACATATTCTCAAACACAAGACCCTGATATCGTAAACCCGGAAGATACTTACATTACATTACCATCAGAATCAAACGCCACAGCAAGCAATCCAAAAGAAACTGACAATGGCTTAAATGCTTTATTTGCAATGGCTAATGGTAACTTTACCTCTGGTAGTAGTATAGGAAATTCTTATATGCCAATGTACTCTTTCAATTATATAAATCCATTTATGCAAAATAACTTATATGGAATGAATTATTCTCATCCATTCACGCAATATTACAACCCCGCAGCATAAACGAAAATACCGACCAATGGTCGGTATTTTTTTAATTTTTAAATTGACGTTACGTTAAAATCACGTTCCGAAACTGATGACGTAGTGTCAAAAATTTTCGTAAAAAATCTTTCGAGAGTAGCTTCCATACCTTTTATTTCTTTTGTTAAAGAATCAAAACCATCTCTCTTTGCATCCGTAATAGCATTTGAAAAAATTTCTTCCTGATACATGAAATATACTCCTATCTATCTTCACAAGATTATATACGTACATTTATTCCAAAAACTTTAACTTTTTAAACAATATTGTTACAAAATTTATAATTAAGAGAAAATTTAAAAACTTTAAAGTACAATAATTATTATGTAAGGGGAAGTTCTAATGAAAGATTTTCAATTAACCAGTTATGATTATTATTCAAGCAGACGCGACATGGAAGTTATATCCCAAATTGTTGAAGCTTTAAAGAAAATTTTGGAAGAAGATAAACACGCAGTACAACCACTGTTTTTAAAAACATCTGAAAATCTTATTTTAAATATAGCCAGAAAAGTTGTTCAGGAAAAAAAGAAAACTTTTCTGATTGGTATCACAGGAGAAAGCGCTTCAGGCAAAACTGTTTTTGTAGATAATACTATAAAAGCGTGTGTTAAAGAAAAAAAAGAAGGTATATATACAGTAATTCGATGCGACGATTACTACAAAGACACTTCTAAAGAACTTCAAGAAGCCGGCAGTTACGAAGAATTATTCAAAACCGGATTTAGCTTTGACACTCCCAACGCTATTGACCTCGATTTAATGAAGGAACATCTTCTTGAATTGAAAAATGGCAGAAGTATTACATCACCGAAATATGATTTTGTAACTTGCGTATCCGACCCAAGTGGTGATTTCAAAAAACCTGCAAAAGTAGTTTTAACAGAAGGGTTATATGTTCTAAACAATGGTCTTGCGGATATTATGGATGTTAAGGTTTATGTCTTTACACCTCTTGAAGTAATAAAAGATCGTTGGTACAAAAGAGCAGCCTTAAGGGGAAAAACAGGTACTGCGGCAGATTTACAATTCCAAGATGTAAATAAAACAGCTCAAGAATATATTAGACCAAACTACCAAATTGCCGATGCCGTTATAAATGGTTTAGTTAGCCAGGAATATATCCAACAGATTACGGATAAGATATTTAACGCTTTAAGAAATATTGATTATTAAAAAAGGGGTGTAATAACACCCCTTTTTACCTAGTATCCCATCTTGTTACAAGGACAGGATTCTTCTGTATTGAAGGCTTTAGTGCATTTTTCGCATTTTGGTGCTATTTTAACCTTAGCACAAGCATTACACTTATCTTTTTTAATTTTGTGACATTTTTGTTTCTTGACTTTTTCACACTTGTTACAATTTCTAAAACCTGTAAAAGGATTTAAACTGTTTACACCATCATAAGTCCAAGCGAAAGCCCCTTGTGCTGGTAAAAAGAAAAAGGCAAACAAAGCCAAAGACGCAATTGTTTTTTTCATAAGTAAAACTCCTTAGATTATTAATTAGCTAATCCAACCTAGCCACATTAACATTTTAAACTTCATATAATCAATTTCTACGGTAAAAAGGATAAGAATAACTAAACAAAAGCATTGCGAAAAAAGTCTAAAAAAGCAGGAACGGTTTTACCGTTCCTGCTCAATATATTAAAAAATAGTTATTTATTTATACTTGCATCATCGCAGAGTATAACATATATTTGTTCTCCTGCTTTTGCATGGTATTTAAGCCCAGGGGTAACCAATCCAGTAATTAAACCGACACCAGCACCAACAGGTGTACCAATCGCAAATGCATTACCAATTTTGGCAGGATTAGGAATGAACGCAAACCCAATACCAGCACCTGTACCCACAGCACCTAAACCTACTGTGTAAAGTGCGACTTTACCTGCTGTCATCCAAGGTCCTTCTTTTAAAGCATAATCTCTGTAAAAAGGTTTTGCATTAAGATCAACCTTTTTACCATCCGGTAAACAAACTTCAGTTAGTTGAATATAGACACGTGCATTTTTATTAAACCATTTTTGAGGTTCAACATTAAGAACCGTACCCATAAAAACGGAATTTGCAGGAATCAATAAAGTGCCTTCTTCAGTACATATATCTTGAGGGTTTACAAATTTAACCTTTTCACCAGCAGCCGCTAATTCAGATCTGAATTTATCAGAGAATGCAACCTCTAGAACATTTCCACTTAATACAATATTCCTTTTGTTAGTTATTTTTACAGAATGGTTTGGAGCGTCTTTTTTAATATTCAAATGCTCAATCGCAAGAACTTTTTCTAAATCAGGCCCCACATATTCTTCTTTAACTAACCCAATTTTATCTCTCAACCTTGCCAATAAAACAGCTGCTTCAGCCCTTGTCAAATAATCGTTTGGTCTTAATTCTTTAGCATTAGGATAATTAACATAAATTCCATAAGCCAAAGACTTAGCATAAGGCTTCACAGCCCAAGCAGGAACTTGATTAGCATCATCAAAATAATTCAAAATAGAGGTATCTACAACAGATTCTCTTGTAATATGACTGATAACTGACTGAGTTTCTGATCTGGTCATAATCTGTGCAGGTTTAAACGTTTTATCCGGATAACCGTAAACGAGGCCTAATTGTTGTGAACGCAAAATATCGGCATAATCCGGACTTGATTTTGAAACATCTGTAAATATATTAGAAATATTTACATTCAAGTTGTCGTTAGATAACAACTTTAATAACGACTTGACAAAGTCAACTCTGGCAACAGTATCCTCAGGATAAAAATTTCCTGACGGATCAACCGTCATAATGTCATTTGAAACAACATCTACAATTTCAGCTCTTGCCCAATAATCTTTGCTGACATCAACAATTTTTGAAGCATCAGCAGCAAATACAGGAAGAACATTCCAAGCCATCAAGCTGACAGCCAACAATCCAGCAAATAATTTTTTCATTTCACACTACCTTCTCTTACCACTAGTAAACAATTTGTGTTTATAGTATAACGTACCTAATAGTTTTTGTAAAGCTAGATATCATTTTAATATACATTAAGTAACAAGGAGATAAAATGAACAAATATACAATGACAAAAATTGTTGCTACATTAGGTCCCGCTAGTAACACAAAAGAAATGATCAGAGACCTTTATAAAGCTGGGGTCACTATGTTTAGAATAAACTCCTCGCATGAAACCCCGGAAGTTCACCAAAAAACACTTGATTTAATTCGTACAGTTGAAAAAGAAGAAAAAACTCTAATTCCGATTCTACTTGACCTGCAAGGACCTAAGATAAGAATAGGAAATCTCGATTCACCCATTGAAATCAAAAAAGGTGATGTACTAAAATTTCGTCATCAGGAAAAATTAACGGATGGCATCCTGCCTGTTGACTATGCAGGTATCGCAAAAGACGTCAAAGTCGGTGAAAAAATACTTGTAGATGACGGCAAAATTCAATTTACAGTCACTAGCGTAGATGGAGATACTATTTCAGCCGAAGCACTTACTGATGGGCTTTTAAAGCAACGCAAAGGGATAAACATTCCGGGTTCAACAGGTAGTATTGAAGTATTAACTGACCGTGACAAGGTATTTATTGAATTCGCAGTAAAAAACAAAATAGATTACATAGGTCTTTCATTTGTAAGAACAGCCGGTGACGTTTCACAATTAAGAGATATTCTTAAAAGTAAAAACAGTAATATTAGAATTATTTCGAAAATAGAAAAACCACAGGCTGTTGATAATATTGATGAAATTATAGAATTATCTGACGGCATAATGGTTGCAAGGGGCGACTTAGGCATAGAAATTTCATCAGAAAAAGTTCCTATAGTTCAAAAAACTATAATTAAAAAAGCAAATTTAAAATCAAAAGTCGTAATAGTAGCAACTCAAATGCTTGAAAGCATGATTGAAAATCCGATTCCAACACGTGCCGAAGCCTCTGACGTTGCAAATGCAATACTTGACGGCACAGATGCGATTATGCTTTCCGGTGAAACCGCAGCCGGAAAATATCCTATAGAAGCAGTCAAAATGATGCAATTAATTGCAGAAAATGCTGAAAATAGCCTTTTTTTAAGACATGATACATTTCCTAGGAGAATGATTGATCAAAATAATACTCAAGCAATGGCAATAGGAATGGCTCTTTCAGACATGATTAAAAAAGTTCCCGGTATAAAAGCAATAGTAGCTATTACAGGTAGTGGATTCACACCGACATTTCTATCAGAAAGCAAACCTTCCGTACCGATACTTGCTTGCTGCCCGGATATAAGCATATGTCGTGCAATATTTTTATATCGTGGAGTTTTTCCTATTAATTTTAAGTTTGAAAGGAAAATTGACCGTTCATCCTTAGATAAAATGGATAGTTTTCTTATAAAAAAATTGAACTTTGAAGCGGGGGACACTGTGATAATAACCGGCTCTGTTCCAAATGTTCAAATAGGTGGAACAAACTTCATAAAAATCCACGAAATTCACAATAGTTAAAAAAAAAGCCCCAAAACTGGGGCTTAAATTTTTTCTAGGAAATAGGAATAGGAAGTGTCTCTCTTTACTTAAACGGAAATAATCTCTCTCTTAACATCTCTCGTGAATGTTTAATGTTCTCTTGTATATATAAAGTATATACAAAATATCGAATTTCAACTTTATAAAAAACCTTTACAAAATTTAATAAAAAAAATTGCTAAATTTTAGTGTTTATTATACAATCATGAAGTATTAAATTTGGGGTTAAGAGATGTTAGTATCAGCTATTAGTAAAATTAATGCTACAAAAGCACTTAGTAATTCTGCATATCCTTTAAAAAACGCTTTTAACGGAGACAATAACGTCAACACAATTGATAGATGCAAACCGCATTATAGCAACAATTTAAAAACAATTAACAGACGTTTTTCCGAGCACGAAACCCCTGATACCCCTGTAGAACCTGATGGTAAGACTCTATACCTGTTAGCTTAATTCTTTGCATCCTCAAACAAATATTTAACAAACACAGAAAATACTGCCGGTATAATAGAGACAGCCAACAGTACTTTTGGAATGCCGAATGTTTGTGCAACAAAGCCGTTTAAAGACATAATTATGGCAACAATTCCCCAAGAAAATCCATTAATAAAACCACCAATAATACTTTTATACTCCGGAATAATACTTTGAGCCATGTTCATCGTAACAGGGACTGCAAGCATAGTAACAAAACCCATTAAAAAGTAGGTAGCAAAAGAAATATAAGGATAAGATTTATAAGTTAAAACAAATAATAGCATCAGAGGCAAAGTGGAAATCATTGAAAAATAAAAAACATTTTTCGTACCAACAATCTTTTCAAACTTATTGCTTAACATAGAGCCAAAACCACCAACAAAAATAAATACAAAAAGTGCCATACCAATAAAAAATGGTGAATAGCCCATATCTTTCCACAAGAAAGGCAATAGTATAAAACAAGATGTTGAAATTAGAGACTTCAACATAGAAATAACATTTAGAATATTGAGTTTTCTATTTGAGAGTATTTGTACAAATGCATCCTTGATATGATAGTGGGGCTTTTTAATTTGCAAATTTGACATCTTAGGAACAAACTTAAACATAGCAAAAGCCCAAAACAAACCAATAACAGATAATACTGGCATCTTTTCCAAACCAAAAAATTGGGCAATAAAGGCTGAAAGCAATGGTCCTACCGAATAACCTAATGTACCCATTCCGAGGAAAATTCCCATATATTTGGCAGTGTCTGGACCAGAAAACTTATTTGCCAATCCCAAAGCCTGAGGGTGGAATAAACTTGAACCCAAACTTCCTAAAATTATAAAAAATATCATGTGAGACAATTGAACAGATGCTGGGGCAAAAGGGATAAAACACGATGTAAGCAAAAGTCCCCAGAAAATAAATGATCGCTTAAACATGTTATCCGCAAAAAAACCGAATACCGGTTGCAAAAGAGAAGACACAATATGTGACATACTCAAAACAATTGTAGCAATTGCCATTGATATACCAATTTTAGCAGCTATAAAAGGCATAATCGGATTTAAAAATCCTGTGTAAATATCATTTACAAAATGTCCGCCTGCAAGCCAAATTTGAGGTAATTTATTATCTTTCTCCATAACAAAGCAATTATCATAAAAACAATTATAAAAATCAATTACAAAACAGTTTAGAAAAATTAATTTTCAGAATGATATCGTCTACTAACAGCATAAACACCAAAGATTCCGATAAAAAGCAAAATACAAGATACAATGACTGCAATTGGTAAACTGGCAATATTTAAAACACTATCAACTCTTATAAACTCTACAAATATCCGAGCAATTGAATACAAAATTAAGTACCAGAAAAATACAACCCCACTCTTTTTACACTTAGACAAAATAAAAAGCAATACAAAAAATATTAAAAGGTCGGCTAAAGATTCATACAAAAAAGTAGGATGAAAAAATTCGTACGAAATATATTGAAAAGGTCGATTGTCAATAGGAATAAAAACACCCCAATCTGAGTAGGTAGGTATGCCAAAAGCTTCCGAATTAAAGAAATTTCCCCATCTTCCAATAGATTGAGCAAATATAGTAGCACATGCCAGCACATCCAAAACTTTTAACAAATTTAATTTGTATTTTCTTGCTATAAAATAAAGGGCTACAACTCCCGCAATAATCATTCCATGAATTGACAACCCACCTTGTCTAATATCAATAACTTCCGCTACGTGAGAAGAATAGTAGTGAAAATTCACAAGACAATAATAAACTCTTGCGCCAATAATTCCAAATATGATGACAAGCGGAGCGACATCAATGAAAAAATCTTCTGGAATATCCGAAAATCTACGGGCCAAAAATTCCGCTACACAAACACCGCAAAAAGCAGCAAACGCCAAAACAATTCCATACCAGTAGACCGGAAAATTAAATATGTAAAAAGCAACCTCACCAGGGGACTGAATAATCATACTAATCTTTGTCAACAGCCTCAAAAGGCAAACTTAAAGCTTCAATTTTTTGTTTAACTTCCTCTGCATCAGAAGCATCAGGAGATTTTTCCAAGTAAATCTGATAATTGGCAACCGCATCCGAACGCAACTCATTAATTTTCTTTACGACATCATCAGAAACTTTATATTCTTCATCATCTTCATCCGGTTTGTATGTATACAAATTACCGTCGTCGTCAAATCTTACTTCCCCGCTTTTCAAATCAAATGACAAATTTTCCTCAGCAACCGCAAGTGAATAATAAGAATCAGGAACTGAACCATCAATACCTATAGCATCTTTATACTGCTGAATAGCATTTGCATAATCCCCTGCTTGCGTATATGCAACAGCCAAATTGTAATGAGTTTCAAAAATAGTATCATCCAAATCAATACTAGATTTTAAACGTTCAATAGCACCCGCATAATCACCCTCTTCCAGGTAAACCTTTGCTTTTGAATTAAGCTCTTGTACTGCAAAATTATTAATACAGGCAGTTGAAATTACCGATACAAAAAGTATACTAGCCAATAGAAGTGCTTTTTTCATTTCATCCCCTCATTAAAACAATCAACGTGTAAAGTAATTATAAGGTAAAAATAAAAATATAGCAAATTTTATTAATTTAAGTTACAATTAGAGCAAAAGGAGAATCCATACATGGCCAAAATAGTAAAATTAGGAGCGAAAAACCAAAAGGAAGAATCCGAAGATAAAGATCTCGTATATTGCAGTTTTTGTCACAGACCAAATACTCAAGTTCTAAAAATGGTTCAGGGACCGGGTGTGAATATTTGTTCAGAATGTGCAATGATTGCAGTGCAGTATCTTATCTTGAACGATAGAATGCCTTCTGCAGAAGCACAACAAATTCTTGATGCATTTTGGGGGAAAGCAAAAAGATAATGACTAATGGAAATGTTAGACAATTGAATCCATTTGAAATAAAAGCCGAAATTATCAACCTTATTTCAAAGTTCACAGATGTAAATGACATCTCCAAATATGTTGAAAAAATTCAATTTCTAGACAGTCAAAATGATAAAAAGACAATAGCAAAAATTTTATACAAAGAACTATATAATCTAAAAACAGAAGATGGCACCATAATATGTTTTCTGTTGGAAAGATATGCTGACAAAGAAGAACTTGTCAAAAAACTTTGGGATTTATTAAAAAATCCTGTTGTTGCAAACAATGTAAAAATCGTAGCGGTTAATTTTTTGAGAGGTTTGGATTCAAATTGGGAACTTGACACCGGGGATGAACTTCTTAACGCAGAAATTATTGATTCAGATACAAAGAAACTCCTTAATAACGCAATAGTTAATCCGGAAGTTCAAATTGATTTTTTAGACTTTTTAACCTCACTTAGCAGCAATGACAAAATAACCCTAATAGATTCACTAAGCAACGATTATTCACAAGATGCACTTGCAAATATTTTAATTCCTGTATTCTTATCTCAGCCTGATAGTGAAGTTGGAATTGAAGCCTTAAAAATTTTAGGAGAATCAAAATCACAATTAGCATTCCACGCTCTAAATACAGCTTTGGAAACTGCAAATGACAAAATCAAACCTCTGATAAAAAAGAGCCTGTCAACATTAAAAATTGCCGGGATAAGAGAAGACAACTCCGTTGAGTTTTATAAACAAATTCTCTCTGACTCAAATCCTTACAAGTTTTGTGTAACATACCCTGACGGGCATGGAAATCAAGCTATTATATTTACAAGAAAAACAAACGAGAACAAAATAAAGTTTGTAGCAATAGTTATAGATGATTACCACGGCATACGTGATTGCTTTGGATTTAACGAAATTTCAGAATTTGAATGCGACAAGATTATTGAAAGATTCTACAAAAAAGAAAAAGAACTTTATGTTGAACCTCAAATTCTTAAAAAAATACTTGATAACGCCGAAAAAATTTCACAAGAAAGCTCTAATAATTGGCTATTGCCCTATGAATATGTTTGTTGGAAAAACCTGCTTGCGGACATAGAAATCCCTAAAGAGTCAATTGAGGAGATTTTAGCTCAAAAACTTAACAAGCAAAATATTTCAGAAAAAGATTTGGAACAAATTTCATCGCTGGATTTTATGGACAAATGGTTTTTGGATCCAAACTACAGCGATGAATTTGAGGATGTCATAAACCAAAGAACAACCGATTTTAATAAGCTCATTGAAGAAAATGTAGATAAAGTTTTCTATAAAGATGAAGAATCGATCTGGTCCAAAAGATTATTGATGTCAGCATATCTTGAATTATCTCAAGGAAAAGCTCAAACTGCAGAACTTCTTTACAACTTGTATTTTGATAAAAAACACCTGCGTGAATTTTTCAAGAATATACTAAGAAAAAGCATATACGAATACTATATTTCATTAAAATTTGATACCGAATTGAACAACGGAAGATACTCCATAAAAGAACTTGATGAAATTATTAAGAAAATTGAGGGGCTATGGGTATGTACAAAGTAATGGCACTTGACATAGGGACAAAACGTATAGGTATAGCTTTGAGTGACTATCTTTTGATGATAGCCAACGGACATTCATACGTATCAAGAGAGCCAGAAGAAAAAGCCATTGAAGAAATCTCTAGGATAGCCAAAGAAAACAATGTAAAAAAAATTGTAATAGGATTACCTTTAAATATGGATAATTCTGAAGGTTTCCAAGCAGAAAATTGCAAAGAATTTGCAAAAAAAATAAAAAATTATGAGATAATATTTGAGGATGAAAGATTAACCTCAGAAGCTGCTGAGGAGAACCTTCGTAACAAAAAAATCGATTTCAGAAAAGATAAAGGTCTTGTTGATATTGAAAGTGCTTGTATTATACTGGAACAATATCTGGCAAGAAAATAAAAGAAAGGAAAAGTAAAATGACAGAAGAAGAAAAACAGTTAATTGAAACAGTTGATGAAAATGGTAACGTTATCAACTTTGAATTATATGATATAGTAGAAGTTGAAGGTCAGGAATATGCATTGTTAATTCCTGCAGAATCAGATGCAGAAAGTGACGAAGAAGAACTCGTTCTAATGAAATTATATCAAGAAGGTGAAGACTATGTTTTTGAAAGCATTGACGATGATGATGAATTCAATAAAGTTGCAGAATATGTAGAAAGTATGGACGTAGAAGAGGAAGAATAATTTGTTTGAAAAATTTACAGAAAAAGCAATAAATGTAGTAACTGAAGCTCAGAACATTGCCAAAAGTCAACATTCTGTTTGTGTAATGCCTGAACATTTACTTTTGGCATTAGTTAAAGAGGCTAAAGGTATATCGCTAAAAATTTTTAAATCATACAATGTAGAATTTGATGAATTAAAAAATAATCTCATGCAAGATGCGAAACTGGAAACAACCGAACTGGATTTACCCGCACTGGCCTTTAGTGCATCTTTAAAAGTCATACTAAGACAAACTCTTGACCTTGCGACAAAATCAGGCAATTCAACAGTCTTATATGAACATTTATTTCTTGCTGTACTTTCCGACAAACATTCAAATAACTACATAACCCTTGAAAAAATGGGGTTTGATGTACAAAAATCTAAAAATCTTTTAGAAAAACTTGTTCAAAGAAAAACAAAGAAACTCTACCATCCTGAAATCGACGATACAAAGGAACCTGAAGTAAATCTTTCAAAAGAAACCGATTCAATATTTGACAGCAAAGAATCTTCCGCTGTTTTTGAAAGAGCTGTTTCAAAGTTATCGGCTTCAAATTATGAAATTCTGGGAACCGAGCAAATTATTTCGTCTATCTTGGAGGATAAAAATTCCGATTTAACAAAGATTTTTGCACAATTTGGAATAACCTCCGAAAATTTTGAAGAAAAATTAGCAAGTATCCAATCAAGACAATCCGAATACGAAGGACGACAAATAATATTCACACCAAATGCCTTTAGGACAATGAGTTTAGCATTACAAACAGCAAAAGAGCTTGGTTCTTCAGTTGTACTACCGGAGCATATTGTTTTGGGATTGCTAAAAACTAAAAAGGGAGTAGCATACGATATAATAAAAGAATTTCACATAAACGATGACGACTTAGCTCACAGCATAATCAAACCTATTGAAAAGCAAATGCCGGAAACTCTTACAATACTAAGATTAGCAAAGCAAGAAGCACGAAGGTTGGGACGTAATGTAGTTGGAACAGAAATGTTTCTGCTTGGAATTTTAGGTGAAGCAACAGGCATTGGCGCAGTAGTTTTGTCAGAGCTCGAAATAAACATCAAAGATACAAGAGCCGAAGTTGAAAAACTTATTGGCTTTGGTAATGAATATTTTGATAATGAAATAGTATTCACAAAGAGAGCAAAACGCGTGCTTGAAAAAGCATGGGAATTTGCAAAAAGTGAACACAAGGAAAAAATCGAATCACAACATATGCTTTTGGCGATAACAACAGAGCCGACTTCACTTGCTATGAAAGCTCTTGAGCAACTTGGTGTCGATGCTGTTGAAATCAAAGAAGGAATTAAAAAGCACATATGTTAATTGAAGCGGTAGAATCATTTTTAAACAAATATGATTTACTGCGGGAAAATAACAATATTCTTGTAGCATTTTCCGGCGGATATGATTCTATGTGTCTTTTAGATATATTAAACAAATTAAGCCCAAAATACGGCATCAATATTTACGCAATACATCTAAATCATAATTGGAGAGGAGAAGAAAGCGACCAAGAGGAAATAAATTGCAAAAATTTCTGTAAAAATATATGTTTTTATAGTGAAAAACTTCCTGAAGAAATTCCACATACTGAAACAGCTGCAAGAGAAGCACGCTACCGCTTTTTTGAAAAATGTGCAAAAAAGTTTAGATCCAAAGTAGTTTTAACAGCACATAATGCGAATGATAATGCTGAAACTATTTTTTACAGGATAATAAAAGGAACCGGTATAACCGGGCTGGAAGGAATACAAGAGCACCGAAATATTTTTTATAGACCTCTTTTAAAAATTTATCGTAAAGACATCGAAAAATATTGTGAACAAAATAACCTAAAACCCAATATTGATAGTTCAAATTTTGATACAAATTACGTAAGAAACCAAATAAGACACGAAATTTTTCCTGTATTGAAAAATATAAATCCCGATTTTGAAAAAAATCTAAACCAAATTTCAGAAACCGCAATTTCCGCAAACGAACTTATTGAAAAACACTTAAATAAACTGGAAGATTATTCAAGTGAAGAATTCTGCAAACTAAGTTATTTTGTCCAAAATACTATAATTCATAGATTTTTAAGAGAAAATAATATTGATTATGACAGAAAAAAAATCGAAGATATTACGGAATTTATATTGAATAGCCAAAATTCAAAATCCGGGAAAAAATATTCTTTAACAAAAAATCTTTGGTTGTTCGTAAATAACCAAAAAATAGTTAGCATTAATAACATTCCAAAAGATTTGCCTGAAATAAAAATTCAGACAGAAGGTGAATACAATATCGGCGAATACAAATTTACCATAATAAAAACCACACAAAAGCCTAAACACTATCCACCCGATAAAGATATGACGGCATACGTTAAAATTGACAAATTAGATTTTACGCTAAGAAAACGTCAAAATGGTGACATAATACAACCATTAGGATTAAATGGTACCCAAAAATTAAAAAAATACCTTACTGAAAAAGAAATTCCAAAACACGAAAAAGATGACCTGATATTCTTATGCTCCGGGAAAGAAATCCTATGGGCACCAGGTATTGGCATAAGTGAAAAAATAAAAGTGGTAAACAATCCAACTCACATGTTAAAATTAGAAAAGAGGTAGCTATGGAAATTAAACTTGAAGACTTAGAAATATTATTTACAGAAGAACAAATTCAACAAAAAGTAAAAGAACTTGCAGAAAAAATGAATAATTACTATAAAAACGAAGAGGTAATAGCCATATGCGTACTCAAAGGAGCAGTTATGTTTGCTATTGACCTTGTGAAAAATCTTAAAATGCCGTTAAAAATGGAATTTATACGTCTATCGAGTTACGGAACAGGAACAGTATCAACAGGCAAAGTTCATGCTGTAGATATATCTTTACCTGACCTTAATGACAAGAACGTACTAATTATTGAAGACATCGTTGACACAGGTCATACAGCGAAGTTTTTAATGGATTTTATAAACAATAACTTTAAAACAAAATCTACAAAATTCTGCTCACTTTTGGATAAAAAAATCTCTAGAGTAACAGACATTGAACCGGATTATTACGGATTTGATATAGATGACAAATTTGTTGTAGGCTACGGTCTTGATTATGAAGGTTATTATAGGAACTTACGCTACATAGGATATAAAGCTATTGTATAAAAATGCTCTAACAAAAATAGATGATTTTTTTCAAATAGATATTAAAAAAAATCCGGAAGATTTATTTATAGTTTTAAAATCTATAATAGATTTTGATACCGGTTATATTGAGCTGGAAAACACAAGCAAATATCAGTATATTTTCGGTGAAGACGGTAGCTATTTATACGTTGAAGATTTGAAAATTAAAAATACGAAATTCGGAAAATTAAAAATAACTCGACAAAAAGAATTTTCTAAAAAAGAAAAAACTATTTTAAAAAGCTGCGTAAAAATAATCACCAATTTAATAAAAGACGCTGAAATTGCTAAAATAACTTCAATGCAAGTTGAAACATTACAGGAAGGAATCTACCGAAAAAATGAAGCTTATGAGTTAGCAAAAATTCAAAATGATTTCTTTGCAAATTTCTCACATGAATTAAGGACACCACTAAACTCAATAATAAATTCCTCCGAATTGCTTTTAACAAATATATTTGGAACATTAAATGATAAACAAAACGAATACATTAATGACATTTATATTGCGAGTCTTCATCTGTTGGGTATGATTAACGACATACTTGACCTATCAAAATTAGAGGCAAACTCAATGCAGCTTAATTATGCAAAATTTAGCCTACAACAAAACTTGATTGAAGTTTGTAACATACTAAAACCAATGGCTGTAAAAAAACAAATAGAAATTAAAATAAACAACTTTAAAGACATAGAAATAAGCGCCGATTACAATAAACTTCAACAAATTTTTTTCAATATAATTAACAACGCAATCAAATACACACCTAAAAACGGCAGAATAACAATAAATCTATCTCAAAAAGACTCTAAAGTTTACATAAAAATAAAGGACAATGGGATTGGCATAGATAAAAAATACCATAAAAAAATATTCCAAAAATTTGTTCAAATAGGAAACAATAAAAACTCAAACGGATTAGGATTAACAATAACAAAAGAACTAGTCGAAATGCACAAAGGCACAATTGAACTTAAAAGCGAGCCACAAAAAGGGTCAGAATTCACGATTCACCTGCCTGTGTAGAACTTGATTTTTTTTCAAAATATGTTAAAATAAAAGAGAACAGTATATTTAGGAGGATAGTATGGCATCAATAAAAGACGCCGTGGAAGAGTCAATTACTGACAATTTAGCATTTGTAAAATATATTTTGTATGCAATACCTGTGTTTATTTGCTATAATCTCTTTAATGCAGGCAATATGGGTTGGTTTTATTTCTTAGGCTTTTTCACATTGCTAATGCTCATAAGTATACTAATCCAATGCACTTACAACGTAAGAAACGGGCAAAACTACGTATTGCCGACGTTCAATATATTTTCTTTTATCGCAACAGCCTTTAAAGCTCTCTTTGCTGTGGGGCCAATATTAGGTATCAGTTTATGGATTGGTAACATGATCACATCAATAAAAATACCCATACCTCTACCTAATATTCAACTAATATATGACATAATCATTTGGTTATTAATAGGATCAATTGTAGTAACTTCTTTGATTTTATATTCCAAAACTCAAAAAATTAAAGACGCATACAATTTTGTACTAATACTAAACACATGTATTGATATTCTTGTAGCAATAATATTTTTCATTCCTCAGCTTATCATTTTAAATGGGTTAATTATAGGTATAATTGCATATCTGTTCGGAGTATTTTTCACGTTAGAGAATGCCATATTCATTTTTATTTGTTCTATAGCTTTAGTAATAAACGTAGCGATTACTGGAAATTACTTTGCTCAAATAGATTATGAACTTGTACCAAGAGAAGAAAATAACTAAATCATTTCTCTTAGCTTTTTAAGCTTGTCACGAATTTCAGCTGCACGCTCAAAGTCGAGAATTTTTGCAGCTTTGTGCATGTCTTTTTCGAGTTTTTCAATTAATTTTGGTAAATCTTTTGTATCTATTCCTAAATCAACCATTTCTTCAGCTACAACATCCTCAAAGTCACGATAACTTGCGACTAGAGATAAAAGATTATTCTCTATAGGTTTCTTGATAGTTTGAGGAATTATACCATATTTTTTGTTATACGCGATTTGAATTTCACGGCGTCTTTCGGTTTCTTTAATTGCCTTGTCCATAGAATCAGTTATTTTATCAGCATACATAATAACTTCACCGCAAGCATTACGAGCAGCTCGACCAATTGTTTGGATTAAACTGGTTTCTGAACGTAAAAATCCTTCTTTATCAGCATCCATAATCGCAACAAGCGACACCTCAGGAATATCTAACCCTTCTCTTAAGAGGTTAACACCTATCAAAACATCAAATTCACCCAACCTTAAATCACGCAAAATTTCAACACGTTCCAGCGATTGGATTTCACTATGCAAATACCTAACTCGGATGCCTTCTTGGATAAAGAAATCCGTCAAATCTTCAGCCATCCTTTTAGTCAAGGTTGTAACAAGTACTCTTTCGTTTTTATCTGCACGCTTTTGAATTTCATTTTTCAAATCATTAATTTGAGTATCAATTGGTCTTACATAAATTTTAGGATCGACCAGACCAGTTGGCCTGATAATTTGTTCAACAATTTGGTCGGATGTTTCTCTTTCAAATTCAGCAGGAGTAGCCGAAATATAAATTTTTTGTCCTACCTTTTCAAAAAATTCTTTAGAAGTTAAAGGCCTATTGTCTTTTGCACAAGGTAACCTAAAGCCATACTCAATTAAAGTATCCTTTCTTGAAGCATCACCATGACTCATACCTTTTAACTGAGGCAAAGTAACGTGCGACTCATCAATAACTGTTAAAAAATCACCTTTAAAATAATCTAACAATGTAGCGGGAGGAGAACCCGGCGGTCTGCGCTCAATTATCCTTGAATAATTTTCAATACCGGAACAATATCCCATCTCCTTAATCATTTCCATGTCATATTTAACACGCTGTTCAAGCCGTTGCGCCTCAACTAATTTATTTTGATTATTTAATTCAACTAATCTGTCTTTTAATTCTTTACGAATCAAATCCATCGTTTCATCAACATTTTCGTCATATGAAAGATAATGTACTGCAGGATATATAACCACACTTTCAGGGGCCTCTAAAATTTCACCTGAAACATTATCAATTCTGATAATTTTTTCTATTTCATCACCAAAGAAATAGATTCTGGTTACTATTTTTTCATACGCAGGCATAATTTCAACAATATCACCTCTGGCTCTGAAAGTAGAACGTTCCAAAACTAAATCATTACGTTTATATTGAACGCTTACAAGGTGTCTTAATAAATCATCTCTGGCAACCTCATCACCAACCTTCAGTTCCACAGATCCTTTAAAATAATTTTCGGGCAATCCCAAACCATAAATACAACTTACAGAAGCAACAATTATTACATCATTTCTTTCATTCAAACACCTTGTTGCATTGTGACGCAGCCTATCAATTTCCTCGTTTATAGAAGCTGTTTTTTCAATATAAGTATCGGTCCTTGGAATATAAGCTTCCGGTTGATAATAATCGTAGTAGCTTATAAAATATTCAACAGCATTTTCCGGAAAAAGCTCTTTAAACTCGTTATAAAGCTGTGCAGCAAGAGTTTTGTTATGAGCAATAATCAAAGTTGGCTTCTGAACCCTTTCAATAACATTTGCAATAGTATATGTTTTACCTGATCCGGTAATTCCAAGTAAAGTTTGAGCATCATCACCTTTATTCAAACCCTCAACCAAAGCATCAATTGCCTTTGGCTGATCACCGGAAGGTTTATATTTTGAATGTATTTTAAACTCTTTGTATTGCATAACAAAAGTTTATAACAAATAAATACACATTTCTACTTATACAGACGCTAAAATTCTTGTTACAAAGATATCTTTTTCAGCTTCAGTCAAAATCAAAGCCGCATTTTCAGGCAATGCCAACCTTGCGTTGAGATACGCTCTGATTAATTTTTTCTGTTCGTCTTCCGTAAATTCAAACCAGACAGGTGTGTATGCAATTTTGTTCAAAACCATACATTCAATGTCTTCCAACATCTCCAAATCGGCTTGAATATGAGATGGATAGGCCGATTTTTTCTCTACTTTTTTGTCAGACTTCTTGTCTGAAGATTTTTTCTTCTCATCCTTAAATCTGTCGCTTAAACCCAAAATGCCTCCTAATCTAATATACTATTGTATTTTTTAGCCAAATTTTCACGATAAATACTATCTGTCAAATGTAGCGCCAAATCTCTATAACTCCTTGCAACATTTGAATCAGGATTAATATCACTTACCGGAATCCCTTTGTTTATTGATGACATCATAGTGAAATAATTATTCGGAATTTTCCAGTAAACTTTTTTACCCATAACACCTTCTATATCTTCAACACTGACCTCATCATTTTCCATGTATCTGTTTAGAATAATTTGTGTTTTGTCTTTATCAAATCCTAATCTTTCAAATAACTCCAAACAGCGCTGTGAATTTCTTAGTGCCGGTAAATTTGCAACAGTAACAAGAAATATCAAGTCAGATTCAGTTAACGCTGCAATATTTTTTGCATCAAAACTTGATTCAGCATCAACAACAATATAAGAAAAAGTATCTTTTAAAATAGAGAATAGTTTAGTAATATGTTGAGGTGAAATATCCGCCGCCTGTTTAAAAAATGGCGGATCCGCCAAAACATAAAGGCTCGTTTGCTTGTATCTTTCAAGAGTACTTAACAGAAAATCCTCATTCATTTTATTAAGATTTTCCAGCATATAAGAAATATTAAAAGATGGCTTTAGATCCATAAATGATGTAATATCACCTAATTGGAAATTCAAATCCAAAAGCGCAACCTTTTCTTTTGTAATTTTAGCCAACTCCAACCCTAAATTAGAAGCAATTGAAGTTTTTCCAATTCCACCTTTATTTGAAAAAATAGAGATAATTTTACATCTTGTACCTTTTGGGGCAACACAATATAATGACTCATTAATTCTATTAAAGGCATCAATTAATTCAGACTTAATTACAGGTAATGCCAGAAATTCTTTAGCTCCAGCTCGCATCACTCTTACAATCAAATCAACGGAAGGATTATCCGATAAAACCAAAACTTTGCAATTATGAATATTTTTAGTAATATCCTCGATAAAAGACAACTTAGCGTCCGCATTATCAGAAATATCAACAATTAAAACAGATTTATCCAAAGAGGAAAGAGTATCAAATATTTCCATATATTCAGGGAATTTATCAAGTAACTCAAACTTTTCAAATTCACTTACATATAAAGACAATACCTTTTGGGTTTGTTCATTATCAGATAAAACTATTGTTGAAACCTTATTCTGCATACAATAATTTTAACATATTTTTTTAAATGTATCAATAGAAAAATAAGCCCCAAACGAGCGCGATTTTGTTACCTGCTGGTCTCGCAGGTGGGTGAGCGCCTCGGCAAATCCGTTTCCCGCTGGCGACTATTAATCGGCGGGTATACTGCAATGCCTGACAGAGTCAACTCTCCCTTTTAGTATAATGTAGGAACAAAATTAACACCCGTCCGGAGCAGAAACATTTTAGCATATATGAATTTGCTTTTCAACTATCACTTTAACTACCATCTCATAGCTAAAGTTTCCATAGCTTTCTTTTCAGCTAAATCCGCTCTTGAAAGTGCAGCAAGTCCTACAGACTGATCTTCACCTTGTAATTGAACGCCCATAGGAGAAGGAATATACGTTCTCACAGGTTCCTCAACTTTATTTTCATCAGTCTTTTCATTGTTTACTATAGTTGTGTTATTTACATTATTTGTAACAGTTGAACTCGGAGATTGATATTTTTGACCGTTTTGGTACATATTTATCAAATTTGAAGGGTTATTTGAAACTACAGAGGGAGTTTGCGCAAATGGATTATTTTGAGGATTTTGTAATTGATTTTGCAAATCAGCAACCTTTTGTTCTTCAGTTTCTGATGACTTTTCTTCATCCAACACTGATTTTGTAGGTCTGCCAAAAATTTTATGGTCAGCTTTGGTACATATCTTAGCCACAAAAGGAACAATTAACGCCATTGGTATTGCAACTCTTAAAGGAACACCTGCAAGATTTTTAAGCATATTAGGAATTTTTCTAAACAAGTTTAAATTCAATTTGCTTGCTGATTTGTAAGCTGCACGAGTTTCGTTACCTACGTTTATAACACGGCCAATACCTTTAAAGAATCTTGTAACCGGATTTTTAACATTAGCTTTTAACATATCTGATAAAGCATTTTTAGCAGCCTTATATTCAGCTTTTGTAGCAAAGCCGCCAGCAGCAGCTTTTTCATTAAACGCTTTCAATGCAGTTCTGTATGCTTCTACTCCATTTTTATCAAGCCCTGCATATTTCATACCACCAACTTTGTGCATAGCCATGTAACCAAAAGGTAATGCCATAAAGTAAGCAAAATCATTTACAAATCTTTCGGTAAACGTTTTGAATTTTTCACCTTTTGGAGCACTAAGCGAATTAGCTAACATATCACCAAAGATAAAAGCTTGCATAAATACTGCCAATTTGCCACCTGCAAATCTGTTCGTTGTACCTTCCAAGAAATATCCAAAGGCTTTTGGTAAAAATTTGCCTAATTTTGTCTTGTTACCCTTACCCAATGTGGCTGTCAATTTATTACGCAACTCTGGTATAGAAACTTTTCTGCCCCATAAATGAGCCCAAATTTTTCCAAAAGTACCGTGTTTTCTGTAAACGGAAATGCCCATTTTATCGTCAGCTTTGAGCAAAGCTTCATATATCTTGTCAATATTCTTCAATGAATCTTTTTTAACTTCTCGAAACTCAGCTAAATTTCTAAAGCCAAGCTTACGGGCTTTGATGTGTTCAGCGTAACTCTTAAGTCCGACAATACCTTTTTTATTGAATATCTTGTCTATACTTTCAGGCTTGACACCAAGAGCTTTTAATTCTTCTTTTGCCAACGCAGCAGTCTTATCAGCACCTTTCAAACCTTTTATAGAATTTGCAAAGTTGTCAATTTGAGTTTGATTATACCCAAATTGCTCAAGTTTTTGAACACTATTAATAGGCTCCATAAAATACTCAAACAACTGATCCGTGTCCATAGCCAAGAAACCTTTCAGACCAGCACCGGTGTTTTTAGCTAATTTCCACTCAGCATGAGTCGGTGTGTTTTCAAAGGCGTATGCGGCCTTACTTTTTCCAGTCATCCAACGCCAAGCATCACCTATACCATGATAAATCTTTCTTGTTCCTTTACCCACTGCTGTGTTGGTAAACTTTTCCTGAACTTTATCACCAAAATTTCCAATTTTACCTAAAACTGAATCCTCGTACTTTCCTGCACATTTAATACCAAACTTATCCATAGCTTGAGAAAGTAAATACCAAGTACCTAATGATAAACCCAGTGTGGTATTAGGATTTGTACCTTCTGAAGCTTTTACACGATTGGCAAGATAAGAACTATCCACAGTCTGTTTTACAGCCTGTGCATCAAGTGCTTGCATTGATGGATTAACTGCGCCAAAACTTGATTGATTTAAAGGTTTATACTGCAAATTATAATTCTGATTTATATTGTTACTAACCATAATACCCACAATTTCCCTACATTATTATAAAAACAAAATCCACATCTAAATTGCCTTTTCAAAGCATATATTACGAAATGTAACAACTTTAAGCATTTTTGAAATTAGTACATGAGTATATACTTTATATATATGTAAGAGATAAGATAACAGAGAGGCTTTAAAATGGCAGTAGCTAATTTAAAAAAGATTGATGAAAAACTCAAAAATATCTATAGCGAACAAGTTACAACGACTGCAAATAATACACAGCCATATGTTGATCGCTCAGATTTATTATTTGAACAAATGAACTTCATTGCATTCAATAACAAACAAGCTTTACATTTAATTTAATATCCTATATTCCTACTAAAATTTTTAACTAACTCCAATTAATTTTTCCCCTACAAATTTTCACCTGATTTTTTCGAAAGTCAGGTTTTTTTTTATTAATACTAAAGAAAATTTCGTGATAAAATTAAATTATGAAGCTATGCGTTTTTCAAGGAACTTTCAACCCAATACACAATGCCCACTTAAAGATGGCTGATTTTGTGCTAAAAAATTACGATTTTGACAAAATAGTTTTCATTCCGGCTTATAGACCGCCGCACAAAAATTATGATACAGCACTTACACCTCATAGAATGGAAATGGTAAAACTTGCAACTTTAGTAAATCCTAAATTTAAAGTTTCTGATATTGAATATCAAAATGAAAGAAACTCATATACATATCTGACAATTTTGGAATTATATAAAAAATATGATATAGAGGGAAAAATAAGCTTTATAATCGGAACCGATGCTTTTAAAAAAATTGACACTTGGTACGAAACAGATAAATTAAAAAATATGCTTGATTTTATAGTCTTTGTGAGAGAAAACGAACCCGATAAGAAAAAATACGAAGAACTTAAGGCAAAAGGATACAACTTTACATTCGCCAGAATGGATTTTGAAGACATTTCCTCAACTAACATAAGACAAAGCATTAAAGAAGGAAAAAATATAGATAAATACGTTACAGATAAAGTAAAAGGATACATTAAAGAAAATGGATTATACCAAAACTAGCAAAGATGTAATTTTAGAATGGTTGAAAAAAAATCTCAATCAAGAAAGATATATACACTGTCTAGGAACAGCCGAGTGTGCAAAGGAACTTGCCGAAAGGTATGGGCAAGATACAAATAAAGCCTATATCGCCGGGCTTCTGCATGATTGCGCAAAATGCTTCGACAAAGAAAAACTTTTGGAAATTATACAAAAAAATTTGGATATAGATGAAAATGAGTTAATGAATTACAAAACTCTTCATGCACCGGTTAGTGCATACTGTGCACAAAAGGATTTTGGAGTATGTGATAACGAAATATTATCCGCAATAAGATGGCATACTCTTGGGAAAAAAGATATGACAACCTTCGAAAAAATAATATTTCTTGCCGACAAAATCGAACCCAACACAAGAGATTTGGAATATAGAAAACAAATTTATGAAATTTTAAATGAAGAAGATGGTCTTAATAAAGCGCTTTTAAGGTGTTATAAAGAAACAATTAAAAGTCTTGTAAAACGTGAATTAAAAATCTGCCCGCTAACAATCGACATATATAACAACCTTGTTGATATAACAAATAGTAAAGAATGTAAATAAAATCAATTAAATGTAATATATTCGTGATAGAATAAATCCATAAAGAGGGAACTGTTTATGAAATTATTGGAGATTAAGAATAACCTTGTAAAAATTGCGTATAATGAGAACGATAAAATCTCACTTGCAAAATTCATAGCAATTGTTGATGAACAAAAATCATATGTTGGACAAATAGTCAACCTTAAAGCTGATATTAATGCAAATTACGCAATAGCAAAATTAGTATTCACATTTAATAATGAAGGTATTGTAGATAATTACGATGGTTCAATTCCCTCTATGAATGCTCAGTTATCAAAATTAGATTCAAGCGATATTCTCAAGCTTTTGCCAATTGAAAAACCAATAGCATTGGGAGAACTTGCTCAGCAAGAAACTATGCTTAAGGTAGATGAAACCATTTTTGAAAAAAACCTTACCATTTGCGCAGAAAAATTTGATAATATTTCTACAATGGTAAAAAACTGCACAGCACAACTTGCTCAATATAATGAAAAAGTTGTTGTCATAGATATTGACCATACATTTGGAGAATATGAACCAATAAGATTCAAGCGAGATTTTAAACTACCTCTAAATGCAAAAATGATTGACTTTATCTACGAAAATGATTTAAACGAAGTTGATGCAACAAGCAAAGCTGTTATACAAGACATTTTTTACGAAGTTCAAGAGTATACGAAAACAATTGAAGGAAACTTTATACCGTTTGATACATTTGTTAAAGTTGTATCTCAGCAATATGAACAAACAGATATTCCTGAACTTGCACTTTTAAAACATAAACTATTAAAATACCAGGAAGAAAATGTATTCGCTGAAAATAAAGACGAACTTCAAGGTTTAAAAAATGCAATTTCTGAAAATCAAATAAGCTATATTGATATTGCAGATGTTTCAGACGAACTTCAAAAAGAGTTAATTTCCTATATACATACAGTATTAAATCAAAATAGTGATTATATGTATGTATTTGCAAAAATTAACAACAGAAATTCGAGCAAAAAATTACTTAAGCAGCTCTTGGATAATGAACATATTTTCACTACGATAATTTGTAGTCACAACTACAAGTATTTACCTGAACTAAAACAAAGAGCAGAAAATTTAATTTTCTTTGCACCACAAACAGTGCAACACGACTTTGCAAGCTATAATACACTACTTAACAAACTCAATGTGAACGAATTCATTGTATATGGAGCACTTACACAAAATGTTCCTTTTGTAGTTGAATTAAGCGAATTTTCGCAAGAAAATGATAATTCATATGATGTTAATGTAACTCAAGATGAAACTACAGAAGAAAGTGATGTCTTAAATGAAACTCCAAATAACGATACAGATGAATCCGTTCTAAATGTAGAACCTGAACTTGAATCAGAAAATGAAGAAGTTTTTGACTTTGATAGTATTGATGAAGGTTCAACAGAACAAACCGTCGTAGAAGATGATACTTACAAGGAAAATATACCAGAACAGAATTTCCAAGAGCTTTCTCATGATGAATTAGTTGAACAGGTTGCAAAAGACGTAGATGAAGTTTTCTATACAAAACCTACTGAAACACCTTCAATTGAAGAGATTGCTTCTCCCGACAACTTAACAGAAGACGACTTGGATTTTATTGACGATTTAGCTACAGAAGCTCCTGATTTAAATGTCTATAATGAAAATGGTGAACTCTATGAAAATAATGCCGATTTACCTTTTGAAGAAGAACACCCTCTTGAACAAGTAAATGACGTAGAAGATATTGAAACAAATATTGAAGAAGAAGTAATAACTGAAGAACCTGTACTAGAAGATTTTGATACAGAATTCGAGATCGAAAACAATCCTGAAGAAGCGACCTCGAGTGATTTTATGGACGAACCACAACCTCCGGTCGTACCAATATACCCTTCTGAAGAACCTGTATTAGAAGAAGGGTCTGTGAACTTTGAACAAGGTGACATGGTCGCTCACCCAAAATATGGCAAGGGTATTATTGAAAAATTAATTAAATATGGCAACAAAACTCTATGCTCCATATCTTTTGAAAACGTTGGAAGAAGACTATTGGATCCTGCGATTTCAGAATTACAAAAACTGTAGTTATCTTAGTTTGGAAGCACCTTTTAGGTAAACAAATTTAGGGATAAAATTCTCATCGCAGTTCACAACCATCATAATTCTCAAGCACATTGGCAACGAATTAGGAACATCCAGCTCGTGATAACACATCATAGCAACGTTATCCCAACCTAAATCAATTCTTGCAAATTTTGCAGGAAATGCAGCGTTTAAGTCTTGTGTCAATGTAAAAATAACATGCGAAATATTTTCTTTTTGAATATTGTTTTGAGATACCATAGACTTCAAAAGCTCTAAAGTAGCATCTTTTATAGAACTTTCCGAGTTATAATCTACGCTAATAGCACCTCGAATACCTTTTGTTATCATTTTCTTAGCCCATTATACCAATCACGTGCGAGCATTTCGCCTTTACCTTCTGGCTTGACTTTTATTAGCAAAAGACAATCCTTACCGCAACCGACTTGTATACCTTCCTTAGTAACTTTTACAAACTCACCATAATTGCCACAGTCCTCAATAACACGAGATTCAAGCACTTTTATAATTTTCCCGTCGTAAACAAAATAAGCAGAAGGGCATTTATATATACCTCTTACCAAGTTGTGTATCTCACAGGCAGACTTTTTCCAATCTATCAAAGCTTCTTCTTTTGTTAACTTATTTGCCATACAAACACCATCTTCACATTGAGGTATAGGTTTTAAAGTTCCATTATAAAGTTCAATAAGAGTTTTTTCCAACAAAGCAGGCGATAAGTCACTAATCTTATCAAACAATTCCACACAATTCATTGTTTCGGGAATTTGAATTGTTTCACGCATACAAACATCACCGCAATCCAATCCTAACTCGGTAATCATAGTACAAATACCCGTTTCTTTGTCACCATTTATAATAGCTCTTTGGATTGGATTAGCCCCGCGATATTTCGGCAAAAGCGAAGCATGCAAGTTAATAGTTTCAAATTTCGGTATATCCAGGACTTCTTGTGATAAAATCTGCCCAAATGCAAAGGTCACAAAAAAATCCGGCTCAAGTTTTTTCAATTCTTCTTGTATTTCAGGCTCTTTTCTTATTGATTTTGGTTGAAAAACCTGTAAATTATGTTCAAGCGCAAACTCTTTTATTGGAGACATTGTCATTTTGTGTCCGCGTCCGGCTGGCTTGTCCGGCTGAGTGACAACACCAACAACCTCAATTTTGTCTGAATCATACAGATATTCCAAGGATTTCAAGGCTATTTTGGGAGTCCCAAAAAATACAACTTTAATCATTAAGCTCCTTTTCCAATTCCGGCTCTGAAATTAATTTTTCAACTTCAATCGGCGGAAGATTAAATTTTTTCAAAACATTTTCTGTCTCAAACCTGTTTATACAATGATCAATAAATAAAACCCCATTTAAATGATCGAATTCATGTTGAATTGCACGTGCCAAAAGGCAACCGTCTTTAGCTTCAAGGGTAAAGTTACGGCCATGAGCATCCATAGCTTTTACCATAACATTTTTATATCTTCTTACATCAGTATATGCTTCAGGGAAACTCAAACAGCCTTCATTACTAACAATTGCACCGGATTTTTTTATAATTTTGGGATTTATAAAAACTATAGGATTAAGCGGCTCGTTATTTGATGAAACATCAATTACGAAAACTCTATAATTGACACCAATTTGCGGAGCTGCAAGTCCAACCCCATTTTGCGCATACATAGTATCTAACAAATCATTTACCAAATCCGTAATTTTACGAGAAACTTTATGAACCTCTTTAGAAGGCTCTCTCAAAGATTTTTCCCCGTACTTTAAAACTTTCTTAATTGCCATAAATACCTCAACTAAAGAAGATTATACAATAAATTGTGCTCATTTGCAAATCCACTATTGCACATTCAAAAATTTGTGCACTTGAGGAATTAATCTTGTATTTGAATATAAAGCCAAAAACTCATCAAATATTTTTGTTGCAAAATCAGTACTAACTGCAAAATTATTTCCCTTCATCTCAGGCTGCAAAACGAGCAGAATATTGTATTTTTTAGCCAACTCGCAACACTTTGCTATTTCCTCTTTAGTAATCTTATCGTTAAAAACTATTTTTGCAAAACATTCTTTATTTTTTGCAATTTCAAAAAACTTATCGTGAAATTTATAAGCATTTTTTATCCCTGTAGCGCTCTCAAGTTTTATATCAGCAGCAACAATATCAACAAAATCAATAATTTCTTCCAATTTATCCGGCAAAGTTGCGTTAGTTTCAAGATAAATTTTATACTTGCTGACTAACGGCAAAAATTCTTTCAAGAACTCAATTGATAAAAGCGGCTCTCCACCGGTCAAAGATATCGAATGAATTTTATCAGGATCAAATTTTGTAAGTTGCTCAGCCAATTCAGAAGGCGAGAACTCCTCAAAATACTCATCCGGAGAAAATTCCGTATCACAATAATTACATTTTAAATTGCAATTACAAAAACGTATAAATATCTGATCAACACCTATATAAGGGCCTTCACCTTGGATTGATCTAAAAATTTCTTTTATTCTTACATGACAATCATTCATTTAACAAATTCTCTCTGATGTTATCCGCTGCAATTTTTTTTAATTTTTCGTACAGCTTAATCTCATCATCCGACAAATGCTTTGAAATTTCAATAGACACAGTGACTATCATATCCCCGACTTTGCCATTTCGCTTTAAACCCTGACCTGATAGTCTAAATTTTTGCCCTGAGGAGGTATGCGGAGGAAGTTTTAATTTAACTTTACCTTCAATAGTCGGGATATCAATCTCACCACCCAAAACAGCTTCATAAGGTGTAATTGGCAAATCATATAACAAATTCAAATTATCATATTTTACTCTTGAAGTACCCTCAATATGAATTAACAGATAAAGATCACCGTTTTTGCCACCAAATTGACCTTCACCGCCTTCACCTTTTATTCGTAATTTAGCGCCGTTTTTGACATTTACAGGAATTTTTACATTTATCCTTTTATGCAATGAATACTCACCCGTTCCGTTACAAACCTGACATTTGGATCCATTGATAAATTTACGGCCTCTACAGCGAGGGCACAGCTCTGTATGCACAACATTCACAACCCTATTTGTGCCCTTTACAGCTTCACTCAAAGAGATTGCTATATCTGTAGTTATGTCTTTTCCATTCTGTGGCTGTATTTTCTCATTTTTTGACTCATGAAAATTTGCATCAAAAAATGAATTAAAAATACCTGAAAATTTATTTTCTTGTTGGCTACTTTTAGATTTTTTCTGTTCGTTTGAATTAGTCTTTGGTTCAGACTTTTTAGAAAAATCCTTGTTTGGATTAGTTTTAAATTCTTTTTTAAAGTCATCTTTTCGGTATGTACTTTTAAAAAATCCATTAAGAGTATCGTATTGTTTTCTTTTATTAACATCTGAAAGTGTATCGTAGGCTCTTGAAATTTCTTTGAAACGTCTTGCGCCATCAGGATTAACATCAGGATGATATTTTCTTGCAAGCTTACGATAAGCAGACTTGATATCTGCCAATTCACTATCAGGTGTAACTCCTAAAATTTCATAAAAATTCATATCACTATATTAACGATAAATATTAAAATTTCAACTTAATAAAGTAGCTTAATTACAAATATCTTTTCTATAGCGCATTCCATCGAATGAAATCAAGTTCAAATCTTCGCTTAAATTTGCTTTAGCTCTGGAAAGAGTTTTAGAACATGACGTCAATACCAAGTTATTACCAACATCGGATATATATTCGAAATATTTATTACGTTTTGATTTTATAAACGAAATTTCCGAATCAATCAATTCAAGATTTGGAATAACTTTATCCGCCAAACGAGATTTCACAAGACATGAAACAGAGCAATTGTCATTTGTAATAAGGTCATCGTACTCGTCAGCAAAAAAACCGTTTGCGCAAGCTTCAAAAACTTCAAGTAAATTTTCATCAATTACATTCAAAACAGCTTGTGCATCAAAATCTTTAAAAAATGGCTTAAACTCAAGTACCGTATAAGTATCAGGAGATGTTAGAACAACATCAACACCTAAAATTCCCAAATATGGTATATCTTTTTTTTGAAGTGATGTTAAAGCACTTACAATAACGTTATTAAAAACATCACGTAAAATATCATCCGGTATTTTATAATCCGGAACATAAGCACCGACACCGGAAGTAATAAGTCCGCCATCACCATCTTCTGTAAACTTGAAATTTGCAACTGTAGTTATAGGAATTGCCTGATATCCATCTGTTACGACATATAAAGTAAATTCATGCCCGAAAGCATATTCTTCTATGACAACTTTATCCTCACCTCTTGAGAATAATTCTTCCGTGAATACTTTAGCATGAGAAAAATTTGTACAACATAATCGATCATGGCTGTCATCATCCATGTCACATCGCACAACAAGAGGATAATCTGCATTTTTTAAATAATCTAAGGCTAACGGCAACTTTTCAAAAATGCCAAATCTAGGTGTTGGGGCATGTAACTTATAAAGAAAACGTTTACCGTAGGACTTGTTTATTGCAAAAGACGCACTCTGTGCGGTTGGCGCAAATATCAATTTATCATTTGCTTGAAACACCGATGCAATATCACTTCTTATTGCTTTTTCAGATGTAGCAATTGTTAAATCAATATTATTTTCTAAAGCAAATTTTAAAAGTCCGGTAACATCGTCTTCTCTAATATCAATACATTCAGCAAACTCCGACATTAATTCTATTCCCGGAGCAACATAGACTTTTTCTACAAGAGATGCCATCTTTTTTGCCAGAGCAAAAGAATTACCAACAACTAATATTTTTTTACCGTTTTTCATAAAAAAATTATACTACATAAAAAAGATGATTTTATTAAGATATTTTAATTTTTTTCAAACATATATGCTATAATAATGACAAAAGAAAAAATTTTATTAAATATCCACCAGAGAGGGTTATATGGCAAGTATTGTAAGTTTGTTAACTCAAGTATTATCAGGACAAAATGTATCTTCAACAACCGCTATAAGAAGTACAACAGCATCACTTTCAGGCAGAAATCCTTTTGTCAATTATAACAATACAAATACTTATGCTAAAAATACTCCGGTAAGGGGCGGCTATTTTGCAGGATATTATAACGGTAAACAAAATATAGTCGGTCAAAGATTATTTATTGAAGTTTAATTTTTTACCCCAACTTATGCTATAATCAAATTATAGAAAGAGGGGTATATGAAAAAGAGTTTGCTTTTATTTATATTGGTAGTTCTAATTGTTTATCTTGTGTTTGATAGATTTGCAATTCAGTTAGTATGGGTCAACCCAAACGTTAATACTAAAGTGTTTCCATATATTTCAAAAGCACTAAAAGAACTTGATAACGGTATTGATTATTCAGCACTTGCAATGCAATCTTGCGGCAAAGATGTTAAAATTTTGTATAAAAATGCTTACGGATCCGGATTTTTGAAAAATAATCCAATACCTAATGATCTTGACTACTCTATTGGCGTATACCTTGGCGAGTACGAATTTGACGGCAAAAATAGCCGTGAAATTGCCAAAGATATTGACGAAAAAATGACACTTTTTCAAACGGAATTCTACAGTTATATAAATACAATAAATCCGGGAAAATTTTATTCAGACTACGATATTCTAACATCTCTTAGCACGTTATTTAGCAAAAGAGAAGCAAATATTGAATCTATAAGTAAATCTATTCCCAAACTATTTAATCACCAAGATTACATAATATACACCGATAAAATTCTTGTAGATAATAATAATAACGAAATTCACATGATGTTCCCTTTCATATTGAAAAAGAACGAGATTTTGATTGAGGACTACAGCCCAATAGAACTCTTTACAAATACAGTCAAATATGACAAAACAAACAGAGATATGTTGCGAGAAGTAACTATTGTAGCTGATTTTTACGTTAATATCAAAAAAGGCGACGATATAGTTAATGCAGAAATTGTAGCCGAATCATTTACCGGACAAAGATTGCAACTGACTAGAAGATTTTTTGTCCCTATAATTTTTACAGGAAATTCATCAGCTCGTTATCTAAAAAACTTAAATCTACTTACAAATGATGAAGACTACCTTGAATATAGATTATTCAATTTCAGAAGACACTTGCAAGAGTTTTCAAATTTAAACGAACTCCAAGAAAGACCCGTAAAACTTTTCAAAAGAGTTTTACAATGCGCAGATTTGATAGCCCCGGTATTAGATCCACATACTGCAGACGATATCTACCAAACTATTGAATACAATTTAAAAAATCCAAAAATTCAATTACTAAATGACTATCAAACAGCATTTGGAAATCTTGTACAAATAGTTTCAATGCCTAATCTGTATCTAAAGATTCAATATAATAACAAAGTAACAGCTCATTTGAATACAATGAAACAAATTGTGGAAGAAATGAAACAAACAAAAACCTTAAAGGACAACGAACTAGCTATTGTTGAAAATTACACAAATGATTTGGCAAATCGTGCAAAACTTATAAATTCAGAATTCAGATTAAAAGACTACTACAAATATATAATGAAAACAGCTAAAACACCTATGGACATAGTAGAAAATGCAATTAATCAAAACACAAAAGATAAAGAAAAAATCATAAGCTATATCGATACATTTACAAAAATAATGACTATGGCAGGATTTCATAAAATTGATATGTGTTGGCTAGATACCAAAACAGTCGGAATTGTACGTGATGATTTTACAAACACGATACCGGAAAAAGATCTGAAGAATATGGCAACACAAAATAAACTTGCAGACGTCAACTACAAATTTATCAATAAAAAAGACTTATATGGTCCTAAAGTACGTTATGCTGTTTGGGTAAGATACAATTCTACGCAAAAAGAAAACGAAGTTTGGGAGACAATGAAAACCAAATTACTTGATGACAAAGATAATTTCAATATCAAAAGACGTTTTATATTCTTAACCAACTAACCTTTTAGCACTCATAAAACTTAACATATAACAACAAAATGCATATGTTAAAATCTTAAGTATTGAAATATATCCTATTGGAATAAACAAAAGCTGTACAAATATGTAGGAAATAAAACCTATAAGAACACTCATTAAAATAGTTTTAATAACTCTTACATAACTAACATAATTTGTATTTTTAGATTGAATTGCTAAATTAAAAATTAATAACAAAATAATAGAAGATAACATGGCACACCCAGCACCAACCAAGTGAAATCTACTTATAAAAATAAGATTTAGATTTAAACATATCAACCCAACAAAAATTGCAACAAGCATCTCGATATAAGTTTTATTTTGTAGATGATATTTTATATTAAAAAGCTTCATTAATTCATGTACAAACAAGCTTAAAGCAAAGAATGACAATAAAATATACGATTGGGGATATTTTCCTGCAAAAGCCAATTCAGCTACATCTTTTGAAAAATAACAAAATATAGACACAACCGGTAAAAATAAAACACAATAAAGCTGAATTGTATTTGTAACAAAAGGCTTGATTCTATCCTTCAACTCATATTTTTTTATAATTGTAGGGAAAATAGCAAACGAAAAAGTTGAAAGAATAGGTGTAAGAATGCTAGTCACAAATAGCCAAGAAATACCTGCAACCGCAGTATCATCAAAAAATTTATCATACTGGAAAATAAACTTATTAACATTCAAAATCGCCCAAATACTTGTATTTGTCAGAATTTGAGGCAAAGCATATTTTAAACTCTCCAAAAGTATTGATTTATTTAATTTCTTATATATTTTCACCCGAAAACTTATACGGTTGAATATGTAAAAATCAATAATAAACATAGCAATTGCCATCGCGACCAAAACTGCAATTACATTAGGGAATATTCCTGTAAAAACTAAAAACAGTATTAACAATGACATTTGATAAATAATAATACTAAAAGAATACAAAAAAGGTCTATTAAGAACCCTCAACATCTGATATAAAAACTGCCTTATACCAGTTGGAATAACCAAAAAAAGTGTAATTAAGAAAATTCCTTTACTAATGAGAAATTTTTCCAACACAAAGTCTGAAAATATAATAAATCCTAAAAATATCAAAAAATATATAAAAAGTGTTAACCACAAAAGATTAGAAAAAAATTCATCCTTCTGCCCACTACTGTTGTACTTATCATAAAACCTTAATGCTGACTTAGCTATCCAATCAGTAGAACACGTGCACACCAGATTTAAAATACCAATCGTCAATTGAAAAATCCCAACTTCATTTGTAGTCATCAAATGAGCAAAAATTGGCACGATAACAAGAGAATTCAATACAACCAACAATCTGGATGGCAAATAACTTAAAAAGGTAGTTATTATAGTATTCGAATTCTTATTTAAACCTATATTAAACATTTAATCACTAATAATCCATTGACCAATCTGAATTTATAATTCTGTTAAAACATCCGGATCCGTACGCATTTTCACGACAAACAGCAACATCGCTGGCATCAGAAACACGGTCGCCAATAAACCCATCCTTATATATATAGAACAAGAACAAATCTCTACCAGCAACATTAGGTCTAGACTCACCATTCACATCAACAAGAACCCTTGCTGCAATAGCTTCATCAGGGGGTTCAATACATATAGAAGATCCCATCGAAGTTTTAACGCAATAAGATTTACCTGAACCTGGAAGTGCTACAGGCTCTTTAATTAAATTAGAATAAGAATTAGCGAAACAATCACCAGGCTCCGTTCCACAATCTCTTGTAACCGTAAAATATTTTTTCAAAAATTTACCGGCCGTATTCTCAACAGTATCTTCAGCCGCATCAACATATAAAGACGACTTGGAAATCGATTTAACCCTTTCATCTATTAACATAAGCTTAACAGCATTGGTAACTGCCGTATACGCTCTTTGCAAACCAACCACCTGAGATTTTTTGTTAAAATGTGAATATACGATTGGTATTGCAATAATTAAGATAACGCCAATTATTGCTATAGCTATTAAAAGTTCATTTAAAGTAAAAGCTTTTTTCATATCACCACTCCTTAATAATCCATCTTCCAATTATTTTGTTGTAAATAATCAAAACAAGTGAAAAAATAACCGTCAAAAGTCGAACAATCTGAGGCCATCTCTTGCAGCGTATCCATTTTATAAACATCTTTCGTAGACAACTCACCTTTATCAGTTACATTCAACAAAAAGAAATCACGCCCCAAAACATTAGGAGGATCGACATTGTTAACATCTATAAAAATATATTTACTAAAGTCATCATTTATACCAAGGGCCACTCCATTTCTTAATACAACGAAATCCCCGTAATTCAACATATCAGAACGAGAGCGTCCGGAGTCTATATCCTTGTATACTTGAGCAAAACAACCAGCGGATGAACGACCGCAATCTTTTTGAATATCTAAATACAATCGCATAAAAGCGTGTGACTGAGTTTCATCTTCATCTTTTAATGGAAAATCAAAATCCTCGACAGTGTATATTTTTTGACTTAACATGGCATCATTCAATGCTTCAGAAATTTGCCTGTAGGTAGTCTGTAAAGTACTAACATATCCACGAATGTGCGCATTCTTAATAACCGAAGGGACTGTTAAAACAGCAATTACACCAACCACCGTTAAAGCTATTAATAATTCCGATAATGTAAAAGCACGCCTCATAAACACCTCTAATAATTTATTTTCCAATTATTACTTTCTAAAAGAATATAACAATCATATCCCATATTCGCTTGGCTCATTCTGCAAGAATCAAGTGTAGGTTCATAACCTGAACTTGCATCAAATCCAACACTACCGTCCTCTAACAGCTCAACGGCAAAATAGTCACGTCCAAGTACATTAGGTGGTTCAGTACCATTAACGTCTATAACAAAAAAACCAACAGCCGAATCACTTTCAATTTTTCCGCTCGGACAAAACTCTACAACAGCGCCTGAAGGTAACATTGCAATAAATGATTGCTGCGAACCACCGGCACAAATTCGAGTAACAGGCAACATACCTCCTGATGGGGTTTCAATTGTTTTGGTAGTTGTTGGTAAACAAGTTCTGGAAAGTGCTGAACAATTTACTGTTATTTTTAAATACTTATCAAGAAATTCATCCACATCATAGTATAAAGAACCATCTTCCGGTGTATTAACATGTTCATTTACCATCATATTTTTAACAGCCGTGTCTAAATCTCTTATTGTTGCCTGAAGCTTCACTATATTTGAATTATTAAAAACATTTCTTGTAATACTAGGAACCGTCAGAACAGCAATCACCCCAATAACAGCCATCGCAATTAACAATTCAGATAAAGTAAACGCTTTTAGTTTCATAAACACCTCTTAATAATCCATAACCCAATCTTTGTCTTGTAGTTGTTGTAAACAAGGTTGTCCGTATGATTTTCCTGATATACATTGTCCCTTTCTTGCAGCCTCGTCATAAAAAGGCTGATAATATGCTGTTTGAATCGCACCACTACTCAAAACTCTAAAAGAAAACAAATCCCTACCAATAATATTAGGTGGTTCAGTTCCATTTACATCAAAAATAAACGAGCCAACATGATTACTATTATCAGGCGTAAAGAAAAGAACAGACGCACCATTAGCCAAAATAGCACTATAAGAATCATATCCTTCGTCAGAAAATATTGCTTCTAATTCTTCTGGAACCTCATCCTCTAATGATACATAACTCGCAGCAAAACATTCATCATAATCTTTACCACAAACCTTACTTAATTTAAGATAGTTAGCAAAAAAGGTTGCCTTATCCGAATATAATGACGAATCAATAAGATCACTAACGTGTTCATTTGTACGCATATTCACTACTGCATCTGAAAGAAGCTTAAAAGTCGACTGGACCTTAACAATATTAGACTTATTCGCCATATTTTTGGAAACACTAGGCACAGTCAAAATAGCCACCACACCAATAATTGTCATAGCTATCAAAAGTTCTGATAAAGTAAATGCAAATCTTTTCATTAAAATCTCCGATAATATAACTCTATACCCAATTTAGCACGTTTTAAAGCGGCTGTCAACAAACATTGTAACGTTTGTAAAAAGAAACATATTAAATTTTGTAAAGAGAATGAGTTACCAATATTGACCTTGAGTCAACTCTCAGTTGTAAACTTTAAAATGTTAACAGTAAGCATGAGGTAAAAGTATGAGTAAAAAAATTTTAGTATTATCATCAAGTCCAAGAAAAAAAGGAAATTCAGATTTGCTTTGTGATGAATTTATCAAAGGGGCAACGGAAGCGGGAAATTCAGTAGAAAAGATTTTTTTAGCCGAAAAACAAATAAATTATTGCAAAGGATGCGAAGTGTGCAACAACACTCATAAATGCGTACAAAAAGATGACATGGAAGAAATTTTAGACAAAATGCTTGATGCGGATGTTATAGTTATGGCAAGCCCCGTATATTTTTACACAATTGACGGACAAATGAAAACGTTGATTGACCGCTCAGTTCCAAAATACATGGAAATCTCAAACAAAGAATTTTATTATATAATTACAGCAGCAGACACAAACATTTCAAATATGAAAAAAGCTGTTGACTGTTTCCGAGGATTCACTATAGATTGTCTTAGCGGCTCTGTCGAAAAAGGAATATTATTTGGATTGGGAGTATGGCACAAAGGCGAAGTTGAAAAAACAAAATACATGCAAGAAGCATATGAAATGGGAAAAACAGTATAGAGAAAGGACAACTAATCCAATGCAAACACTAAATATTAATATACTAGAAAAAATAAATTCACCGCAAGATGTAAAAAAGCTTTCAGTTTCTGAGATGGAAAATTTAGCAACAGAAATCAGAAATACAATCATAAATAAAGTAAATTTAATCGGGGGACACTTGGGCCCTGATTTAGGTATTGTAGAAGCCACAATTGCAATGCACTACGTTTTTAATTCACCTCAGGATAAATTTATTTTTGATGTATCACACCAATGTTATCCGCACAAAATGCTTACCGGAAGAAAGCAAGGATTCATTGATCCTATAGGGCATCCGGAAATATCAGGTTATTCAAACCCAGCCGAAAGCGAGCACGATCACTTTGTAATCGGCCACACATCAACTTCCGTAACTCTTGCAACAGGTGTTGCAAAAGCTCGTGATATAAAAGGTGAAAAATACAATGTAATTGCTTTAATTGGTGATGGTTCTTTAAGCGGTGGAGAGGCTTTTGAAGGATTCAACAATGCAGCCACATTGAATAGTAACTTTATTATAATCGTTAATGATAATGAAATGTCAATTGCAGAGAACCAAGGCGGATTATATAAAAACTTAAGTCTTCTTAGAGAAACAAACGGAACAGCTGAAAACAATGTATTTACGGCAATGGGATTTGACTATTACTACCTGGAAGACGGCAATAATGTTGAAAAAATGATTGAAGTTTTAAAAGAAATAAAAGACATTGACCACCCGACAGTTCTTCATATACATACATTAAAAGGCAAAGGTTATAAACCTGCTGAAGAGGATAAAGAAACCTATCACTGGCAGCTACCCGGATTTTTAGATAAAAAAGATACAGGAACCCCAATTGAGACATACGACTCAATTACTACTGACTATATAGTTAAAAAGAAAAATGAAGGTGAACCAATAATCGCAATAACAGCGGCAACACCGGGTGCAATAGGATTTAGCAAAGAATTCAGAAAAGAACTTGGCGAACATTACACAGATGTAGGCATCGCAGAACAGCATGCCGTAGGATACGCCTCAGGAATAGCACAAAATGGTGGCAAAGCAATATTGGGCGTACTTAGCTCATTTATTCAAAGAAGCTACGACCAACTTTCGCAAGACTTGGCCTTAAATAATTCTCCTGCAACAATTTTGGTATACTGGGGAGGTATTTCAAACGCTGATATGACGCATTTACAAACATTTGATATACCTTTGATAAGCAATATTCCAAACATCGTCTATTTAGCACCAACCAACAAAGAAGAATATTTGGCAATGCTTGACTGGTCAGTAAAACAAAACGAACACCCTGTTGCAATCAGAGTACCAGCAAGCTCTGTAATTTCAACAGGTATCGAGGACAAAACAGACTACTCAATTTTAAATAAATACAAAATTGAAGAGCAGGGGCAAAAAGTTGCAATTTTGGGATTGGGAAACTTTTTAACCTTAGCAAAAGAAGTCAAACGAGAACTTGCTGAAAAAACGAATATTAATGCCACAATAATAAACCCAAGATTTATAACCGGTATAGATACAGAAATGTTAGACAATTTAAAACAAGACCATGATCTTGTAATCACGCTTGAAGACGGAGTCTTGGACGGTGGTTTTGGAGAAAAAATTGCAAGATATTATGGCAATTCAACAATGAAAGTTCTAAACTATGGCGGCAAAAAAGAATTCACTGACAGAACGCCTCTTTCAGAGCTTTACAGACGCTACCGCCTGACAAAAGAACAGATAGCGGAAGATGTAATTAAAACATTGTCTCTATAATTCATGCTATAATATAGAGAGTATGAAAAAGTTACTTGTAATTCTAATATTAATCTTTACATGCCCGAGCTTTGCCTTGGGCATTGAAGATGTTAAAAAGGTATATTTAAATGAAGCCATCAATGCAGCGCTTGAAAATAACCTTGATTTGCAAGCAGCTCAACTAGAAGTAAATATAGCCAAAAATAACATCAAAGCTGCAAACCGACTTCAAAATCCTTCAGTAGATGCATTTTATTTTCTTGGTGCAGCAGGTGCAAGCGAACCAAAACAAATAGGCTTAAGCGAAAATATAGAAATTGCAAAAAGGAGTGCCAGAAAAAATTTAGCGCAATCAAATTTAGCACTAGTTGAAAAAAACGTCAGCTATACAAAGTTTGACCTAAAAATGGATGTTAGAGAAGCTTATATTAATCTTGTTGCTGCTAAATCCATACAGGATACACTAGAACAACAAAAAAGTTTGCAAGAAGAACTTCTTGAAATTGCACAAATGAGGGTTAAATCAAAACAAGTTCCTGAAATTGATGCAATTCAAGCAGAAATAGCTCTAAACCAGCTAATTACACAAGTCAATACGGCAAAAGTAAATGTAAATACTGCACTTGCAAACTTTAATAAAATAATAAACGACCCAAACAAAATCGTTTACGACAGTAAAGACAAATTGTTTTTAGAAGAAAATAACTTTGAAGAAATGATGACACCCCCACCAAACTCACATTTTCCGTCATTTCAAGAAATAGTAGAAAAAGCCTTAGAAAACAGATACGATGTAAAAATAGCAAAACAAGAAATAGATATAGCAGAAAAAAATCTCACAGTTGTAGCCCGCCAAAGAATTCCTGATATCTCGCTTACAGGAGGCTACGCCTACCAAGTAGCAGGCCATAGTAACAGCGGAAACTTTAATAACGGTGCGTACGCAGGGGCGAGCCTTGTCAATATTCCACTATTCTATAATTACTCTCCGGAAATTCAAAACGCAGCGTACAAAGTTCAACAAGCAGAATTAAAATATGAATCTGTAAAAAATAGAGCAATCAAAGATGTCAGCGCAGCTTACGAAAAATTTCTTACTGCAGCCGAAAACCTAAATCATTACGAAGATAAGATTTTGAAAAGTTCAGAAAAAATGATTGATATGTCAATTGATAGCTACGAACACGGCAAATCTGATATAACGGCATTGATAGTTATGAAACAAGGCTACCGCTCAATTATAGTAGGCTATACATATGCGCTAAGCGAATATTATAATAGCTGGACCAATTTTTTAAGAGAAACTAACGACGAAGAATTTGAACTTCCTGAAAATATATAAAACAATACTCTAAAACTTCAGTATATAACAGCTGTGGCGCGCTACTACATAGAAATGGATTCAAAGTTCCCAAAAATGAGAATTGGCCTGCAGGTTATGAATACCCGTATTAACCTAATTTCAGAATAACAAAAATGCATTCAAGATACTAAGAGCAGTAATAATAAAAACCCGTTCATGTCAATCTAAATCAATTTAGAGGACGTTTTATACAAAACAATTGAGTATTGTTTTGCGAGAGGGCAAGGCGCAGACCTTGCTCCGTGTAAAAGAACAACCAGTTTAGGAATATTTGACAACAAGTTCGGGGTTTTTGGGACAGATAAATTTAGAAACTTTAACTAATATAATAAATTTGAGATTAAAAAGGAGCAAATTTATTTTTTAGAGCGTATTGTAAAATTTTTTAATGAAAATAACAAAAAAAAAATTTGCAGTTTTTATATCTTCATATACTACAAAAGAGGAGAAATTAATAAATGAAAATAGACAATAATTACACGCAAAGACAACAAAATTTTGGTAGATTGAAATCTATAACATACAAAAGGCATTTTAATCCTGATCTTTACCCTGAAGAATTTGCAGAAGTTTTGAATACTATCAAAGAATCAAAAGCTTTCAATGAATTTTTCAAACAGTATGATGTAGATATGTGTTTTTATGAGGAGGAAGGTCTTCTCACGGGGGAAGGTCTTCTCAAGAAGGACCATATTTACATGATGTTAAAAACAACAGTTCCAAAAACTAAAGGTAACAAATTGTGTCCAACATTATATTTAGGTGCCGATCAGGGACTTGATGAACCAATATGTTCCACTTATACTCTGTTTAATAGATTAATCCAAAAAATTAAAAACATAGAATTTTCAGATTTAAAATATAAACTTGATGATGCATTAAAAGAATTGGAAGAGAATGAGAAAAAGAAAAACGCTAGAATAAATGTTGATAAGATTACAAATAGTCTCCTTTCACCAGAAAAACCTGAAAAGAAAACTTTCTTTGAAAAACTATTTGGCAGGTTAAAATAATTAACACTTCTTGTAGAGTTTCGTAGGTCGTTTTAGTAAAACCGACCTAAATTATATTTCCAAGTAAATTGAAATAGACTTCCACCTAAATTTAAAATTTTGAAAAATTTTTTAACACTGTCCTGTTCCAAGAATTCCGAACTGTGTCTAAATTCCCGCCATTTAAGGTTTTAAGGCACTGTTTAGTTTTAGACATTGACGAACAGTAATCGGACTTTTTTGCCAGTTCAGGAATTTCATTTTTAGCAAATTCCGACTAAAAAAATCAAAATATATTTGAAACACAGCCCTATTGGTTCAAAAAAATCAAATTTCTGCATTGTCTGTTCATCAATACCAAAGCTCATTTTTGGGGACGAAACCCATCACTCTTTTTAACTGACTACCTAAAAAAATAGTGCCGCAACTCACTCTGCCGCAGCAAAACAATTGAGTATTGTTTTGCGAGAGGGCAAGGCGCAGACCTTGCTCCGAGTTAAGGCTCATTTTTTTTTGCAGAAAATTCACTCATTTTTAAATTAACCACCTAAAAAAAATGGTGCCGCAACTCACTCTGCCGAGCAAAACAATTAAGTATTGTTTTGCGAGAGGGCAAGGCTCGACCTTGCTCCGAGTTAAGGCTCATTTTTTTTGCAGAAAATTCACTCATTTTTAAATTAACCACCTAAAAAAAATGGTGCCGCAACTCGGAATTGAACCAAGGACACAGGGATTTTCAGTCCCTTGCTCTACCAACTGAGCTATTGCGGCACACATTTATTAAGTTGTAACTTTTGGGCCATTCAAGCCACATTTATAATTATATCTGCTGAATTACAAACGTCAAGGACTTTTATTGAGGTCCCAAATACAATGTAACGTTTCTGCCTTCAAGCATAGGCTTCTTTTCAATTTGCAAAGGAGCATCTTTTAAATCTTCAATAAATCTGTTTGCCAATCCAAAAGCAAGCTCACTATGCTGCATTTCACGTCCACGCAACATAATAACGATTTTAACCTTATTACCTTGCGAAATAAACTTTTTAATATTATTAATACGAACCTGATAGTCATGGGTATCGATTTTATATCTTACCTTAACTTCTTTAACTTCAACAACATGCTGTTTTTTCTTAGCTTCTTTAGCACGTTTTTCAAGTTCGTACTTATATTTTCCATAATTTAATATCTTTGCAACAGGAGGTTCTTGGTTAGGACTTATCAATACCAAATCCAGATCGGCATCATATGCCATTTGTAAAGCCTTTGAAGTCGGCACAACCCCATGATTAGTACCATTGTCGTCAATTAATCTGACTTCTTTTGAGCGAATACGCTCGTTCATAATTGCCTGATCCTTATGATGTCTGTCGTTTGCTATTGTCCTATCTCCTTATATTAGTATTACCGTGATTATGATAGCACAAAATGGCAAAAAAAGCCATATATCAACAAAAAACTTTTTTGTAACAAAATGTAAAATCAAATTTTACAGTTAAAACACGCAACAAATGCGGATTTTTCATAAAATCAACAAAAACTTTATTAAAGTTTTGCAATTAATAATCCGATAATGAATTTGTCAAACAAAGAATATAGGAGTATTAAGTATGATGATTGAAGCACAAGCTGAATTGTTAGGGATGATTACAGAAGAAGAGATTGACATGTCGTTACCGATTCAAAAACTGTTTGACGAATGTCTTAACTTTATTTCAGTATCAAGCTTTGAATAAAGTTAAAACTTCAAGTTATAAAAAAGGATAAACTTTAAAGTTTATCCTTTTTTATTGACGTTGGCTATATACATATTCTTATTCTTGTATTAAAATTAAACTAAAAGAGGGAATGTATATGAGCAGAACATTAAATAATTTGCTGAAGGTTTCTTTGATTATAGGTTTGATGGGAGGTAGTGCTTTAGCAGGCTTCAAAGAGCATTATGATTTAGGCCAACAATACTTATCAAATTATCAATATTCCGGTGCAATAACCGAATTTAAGAATGCTTTACGAATAAATTATATGGATAATTCAGCCAGAATCGGCTTAATCAATTCATATCTTGCACGAGGAATGTACTACGGAAAAGAAGAAAAAGATTATGCAAAAGCTGCAGATGACTACAGAAGTGCATTATTTTACATGCTCTACTACCCTAATCAAGTAACTTCAACACAAGCCGTCCCTCAAGTTACCGGCAACTTAAACAGATGTCTTAATGCAATAGGCTTTGATACATCTGCAGAAAACAGATTCAACACAGCAAAACAATTACGTGCTGAGGGCAACTTTGCCGCAGCAGGTTATGAATTCAATCAAACGCTTGCCGACAGGAATTTACAAAAAGATAGTTTTGAACAAGTTGGCGACATAATGAAACTATTAGGGAACAACCAAAAAGCAGCAGAATACTATAGAAAAGCTATAGCAGTTGCTCCGACAGATATTGACCTTAGACTTGCATATGCCAAAATGCTTGACAACTTAGGTAATGAAGACGCAGCGGTTGTTGAATATAATTACATTTTAAGCAAAACAACCGATAATAAAGAAGTTCTATACGCACTTGAGAGAATTTATAAGAAAAAACTGGAAAACTCTCCGAGCAACGCGGATATAACAGCAAACCTCGGTGCCATAATGCAGAAACAAGGCAAATTTGACGAAGCACTTTTATATTACCAAAAGGCAGAATACTTAAATCCGTCAAATGTCAATACAAGACTAAATGTCGGAACGTTATATCAACAAAAAGGCGATAATAAGACAGCAATCAAAGCGTATGATTCCGTGTTGATTTTGTATCCTGACAATATTAACGCAAACCTTTATAAAGCACAAGCCAATGCTGCATTGGGCGATACAAAAGCCGCTGTAGCCGGATATCAAAAAGTTTTATCACTTGATCCTGCAAACAGTCAAGCCCAAGCACAAATGCTTGACCTGTTAAAGGGTACAATGACAACTTCCCAATTCATTGACTATGTAAAGAAAAACCTTGCAGCTTCAAATCCGGCAGACTTGTTCTATAACTATGCACTTGATCTACACAAACAAAACAAGCTTGCTGACGCAATTACAATGTACAATGAAGCATTAAAATTAAACTCTCAAAATCCTGAAATTTACATAAACCTTGCCATAGCACAAAACCAAGCAGGCTCACAGGAAGAAGCTTTGAATACATTAAAAACAGCCTCAACAAAATTCCCGACAAACAATCAAGTAAAAGATGCACTTAATTCTGTTAATAATGACCTAATGAATAGTAAACTTGCAAAAGCTGCATCTTATTTTGACGTAAAAGACTACCAAAATGCGATTGCAGAATATCTAAAAATAACACCTCCGACGGCAGATTCTATGCTGGGTGTAGCATCAAGCTACCAAGCAATGGAAGATTATGATAATGCAATAAATTACTACCAAAAAGCACTGCAACTTAAACCAACAGATTCTGACATCGCATACTACATAGCAGTTATGTATTCTGAAAAAGAAGACTGGGCAAATGCAAAAAATTACCTTGGCAGAGCATTAGCTATTAACAAAAACAACACTAAAGCACTTGATTTTATGCAAAGTGTTAATGAACAAATAAATTTAAATACCCTTAACGAAGCTATTTCGTTATATGAATCGGAAAAATATGACGAATGCTTAAAACTTTTGAACCAAATATTAGCATCAGACACCTCTAACGCATACGCATACTATTATAGAGGTATGATTTATGACGTAAAAGAAAAAAGACAAGAAGCTATTAATGATTTCAAAAAAGCATATTCTCTAAACAAAGAATTTGAAATACTAAATTATATGATAGCAATAGACTATGATGCACTTGGAAATACAAAAGAAGCCCTTAAGTATTACACCGCCTACGCAAATTCCAACGCCGCAGACGACGAATACAAACAATATGCAAAGGCTCGAGCTGAAGAATTAAAATAAAATGCAAAACAAAGTAAACGAATTAATAAAGAGCAGAGTTTCACTTGCTCCCATGGCTGGAATAACTGATTATGTATTAAGAAGCTTGGTGAGAAAATATTCTCCCGACTGTCTTTTGACAACTGAAATGATAAGCTCTGAATTTCTTGCACAAACACTGCAAGGAAGAAGCGGTGAAGAAATTCTAAAAAGAAATTCCGACCATAGCCCAATATCATATCAAATCAGCGGTCACAAACCGCATTTGATGGAACTTGCAGCCAAAACATTGACCCCTCTTGCCGATATGATAGATATAAACATGGGCTGTCCCGTAAAAAAAGTCGTAGGCGGGCAAGACGGTTGTTCTTTAATGCGTAACCCTGAACTTGCGGCGGACTTGGTTAAAGCAGTAAAAAATGGTACTGATAAACCTGTTAGCGTCAAATTTCGCCTCGGTTATACCATGGATGAACTGAACTTTGTAGAATTCGGACAAAAAATGCAAGAAGCGGGTGCTGAATTTATAACAATACATGGACGCACACGTTCTCAAATGTATTCAGGCAAAGCTGATTGGAAACTTATAAGAAGATTAAAAGAAAACGTGAATATACCGGTTTTTGCAAACGGAGATATAATCTCGGTAGAATCCGCAATTGAGGCCCTTGAACAATCAAAAGCCGATGGTGTTGCAATAGGAAGAGGATCGCTAGGGAATCCTGACTTGATATACAGGATTGAAGAATATCTAAAAACAGGTAAAATACTCCCCTTCCAACCACTTGAGGAGCGTATCTCCGATTTAAAATGGCATCTGGATGAAGAAATTAAACTAAGAGGGGAAAATGTTGGAATAAAATTTATGAGGAAATTTTATCCATATTACCTTGCAGGATTTAAACATGCAAAACAACTACGTACAAAGTTAGTTTTGGAAGAAGATTATACAAAAATTATAACAATTCTTAACGATATAATATAAAAAATAGCAAATTTTTATATTTTTGATTTTAAAATACAGAACAAAGGAGTATGTATGAAAGTAAACGCGTTAATAAAAGATTACATCATAGATTCAAGAATAAAATATTCAAATGACAAAAAAGAAAGCATTGTTTGGTTTTTGAAAGATACACTCAAACCACACATTGAGACAAGACAGATTTTAACATCAGGAAAAGTTTCCGCAGCGTATAATCGCAGATATATGGGAAACGGCGACATTTTTGAAACATTTCAGACCCCAAAAGCTATATTAAAGGTATACAAAGACAAAGCCAACAACATTAAGAAAATGCTGATGCAGAATTCTTATGATAAAAAAGAAATTCCCGCAAACAAAGATTTTATTGAAAGCTTTAAATCAGCTCTCAAGTTTGTAAACAAAGATCTTTTCAGTAATATCTAATAATTTTACATTCTTTCAGGTGCTGTTACCGCAAGTATATCTAAAGCGTTGTTTAACACGGTTTTAACCGCATATACAAGCGCCAATCTTGCTTTAGTAAGCTCTTTGTCGTCATTAATCACTCTTACTGAATTATAGAAAGAGTGGAATTCACTTGCAAGTTCTTGCACATAGCGACAAATAGTATAAACTTGTCTTGTTTTTGCTGAATTTTCAATCATAGATTTATACTCTTCGAGCTTCAAAACGAGTTTTCTGCCGTCTTGAATATTATCATTCAACAATTTTTTATCGAAATCGGAAATCAATTTTTCATATTCATCTTTTGATAAAATCGCAGGAATAGTTTTTCCGGATTCAGTATCAACCTTTTCATTTATAACATTTCTAATAATTGAACAAGCTCTTGCATGAGCATACTGAACATAGAAAACAGGGTTTTCATCTGATTTTGTTTTAGCAAGCTCAATATCAAAATCCAAAGTAGTATCAATATTTCTCATTGACATCCAAAAACGAGTAGCATCAACACCAACCTCGTCAATTAAATCTTCCAAGGTAACCATATTTTTACGCTTACCCATACGCACTTCGTTACCGTTTATAACAAGATTAACCAATTGTCCCAAAAGGACTTCAAGTTTATTGGGATCGTAACCTAAAGCCTCAATTGATGCCTTAACACGTGCAACGTAACCGTGATGGTCAGCACCCCAAATATTAATCATTCTGTCAAATCCGCGTTCCAATTTATCTATATGGTATGCAATATCCGCAGTTAGATATGTATTAGAGCCGTCAGCTTTTTTAATAACCCTATCTTGATCATCACCAAAATCAGAGGATCTGAACCAATCAGCACCATCTTTTTGATAAATTTTTCCGCTTGATTTTAGTTTGTTAACACATTCTTCGACCTTACCGGAATTGTGAAGGGTAAGTTCTGAATAAAAATTATCAAAATGTACTTTGAAATTTTCGAGCAAATCTTTTTGCAACTTTTCCATCTCTTTTTTAGCAAAATCACTCAATTCTTTAACATCTTGGGGCAAGCCGCTATGTGTTTCCAAATATTTTTTAGCAACAGGAATTAAGTAATCTCCTGGATAATAATTTTTACGTTCAAGCTCATCAGTCGGGAAATCAACATCTTCACCCAACTCTTGACGAATTCTTATTGCAAGAGAATTTCCAAGTTTTTGAATTTGTGAACCTGCATCATTAATATAAAATTCCTGATATACATCATGTCCATAGAATTTTAAAAGATTTGCCAAAACAGACCCCATAGCAGCCCAACGGCCATGACCTATATGAAAAGGTCCTGTAGGGTTTGCAGAGACGTATTCCAAGATTATTTTTTCTTTCTCAATTTTCTCGGGCTTTCCGAAAAGTGTTTTTTTGCTAATGATTTCATCAATCAAATCAACCAACAAAGTATTTCCTGCCTTAAAATTTATAAACCCGGCAATTACAGAGTACTCGTTATCTTCTTTGTCGATAAATTCCAAAATAGATTGAGCAATTAAAGGTGGTGCAATTCTTGCAACTCTTGCCAAACAAGAAACATTGACAGCATAATCTCCAAATTCAGGATTCTTAGGACGTTCAACAACGAGTGTACCACCTGAATACTCAGTCATTTGGCCAAGTTTACCTTCTTTTATTGCTAATCTGATTGCAGTTTCAACTTTATTTAAAAAATAATCTTTTATCATAATCTCTCCATTAAAATCTTGCTATAACAATTATATTACAAAGATAGGAAATTTGAACGTGTCCTATTTTTATATTTGTAATATAATGGGATTATGATAAATATTGCAAATATAGTGGACAGACTCCGCGAAATTATGGATGATGAAGCTACTGAAAAACTTCAAGAGGAAGTTAATAGCTATCACGTTGCAGATTTAGCGGATATATTTCAAGAAATGAAACCTGAAGAAAGACTTCAGTGTTTTAAGCTGCTTGATTTAGAAAAAGCTGCCGACTTAATGGAATATTTATCACCACAACTTCAAGTTGAATTACTTGGAGATATTGATGAAGAAGTTGCCTCAAAAATTATCACAAAATTACCACATGATGCTGCCGCAGACGTTTTGGGCGATATGGAAGATGACGAGAGTGAAACTTATCTGGACAAACTTCCACATAAATTTTCTGCCGAAGTAAGAGAATTGCTTACATATAATGAAGATACTGCAGGCGGTATTATGAACCCGTCAGTTTTGACTGTAAACTGTGGGATGACAGTTATGGATGTTCTAAACCATATACGTATAAAAGCAGAACAAGATAATATGGAACTTTACTATGTATATGTAGTTGATAAACAAAATCACCTTTTGGGTGTTGTTTCATTGAGAAGCCTTATGACTTCTCCCATAAATAAAAAAGTTGAAGACATAATGATTTCTGATATCGTAAAACTTCATGTAGATGATTACCAAGATTACATAGCAGATGTATTTATGAAGTATCAATATAATGCACTACCTGTTGTAGATTTATACAATAGATTAAAAGGGATGATAACTTGGGATGACGTTCAAGACATTGTAGAAGAAGAAACAACAGAAACCATTTATCAATCATCAGGTATTTCAACAGAGTTAGTAGATGAAGATGAAATTCTTTCGGGTAATATCTTTAATGCTATTAAAGCTAGAACCCCTTGGCTTTTCATAACTCTAATAGGAGAATTTATTGCAGTAAATGTAGCGCATCATTTTGATGCAACATTATCTGCACTTCCTATAATTGCAATATTTATGCCATTATTAGCTGGTTTAGGCGGAAATATTGGCACTCAAAGTATCACATTGATGGTACGCGGGCTTTCAACCGGTCAAGTAACTTTGAGCTCCGCAATGTATCACATAATGCGAGAAATGCTAATCGGATTATGCATTGGAGTATTTTTCGGAACTATGACAACTTTAGTAACTTGGGGTTGGCAACATAACATAGAGTTGGGTGTTGTTGTCGGAATTGCAATGGCAATAAACATGACAATGGCAACTATAATTGGAACTTTTACCCCGTTTGCTCTAAAGACCGTAAACATAGATCCTGCTGTTGCATCAGGGCCGGTAATTGCAACAACTATTGATGTTATAGGCTTAGCTGTATATTTTACATTAGTTTCAACGTTTTTATTGAACGTAATTTAAAAGGTAAGGAATATGAATAACAATTTACAAGAAGAGAAAGAGAATTTAAACAAAAGTAACCCCATGGATAACTACCTTAAACAAGCCGAAAAAGAGAGAAAAGATCAGTCTCTATTTTTCAGAATTTTAATTGCAATGATAATACTGTTTATAGGTGCAATATTTGCAATATTTTTATTTGCGGATAACAAAGAATTTTTAGAAGATGAATTTGGTCAAGATTCATTTGTTACTAAACTTTTTCTGAAATTAACACAAAGCAATACTAACAAAGAAAAAGCTGAATTTAATTTGCCTTTTGGCCCGAGAAAGCAAAACATTTTACTGCTGGGGGTAGATTCAAATGGCGCAGACAGTGACCTATGGGTTGGCACAAGAACAGATACCATAGTACTCTTAAATATTGATCCTCGAAGCAAATCTCTTAACGCTATATCAATTCCTCGAGACAGTAAAGTCTATTTACCCAAAAATATGGGTATACAGAAAATCAATGCAGCACATGCTATTGGTGGTATAGACATGACTATTAAGACAATCGAAGATACTCTTGGTGTGAAAGTTGACAGATACATAATGGTTCACGATGAGGCAGTTCGAAAAATAGTTGAAGCACTGGGTGGAATCGATATATATGTTGAAAAAAATATGCACTATAATGACTATTCAGGAAACTTACATATAAATTTAACTAAAGGCGACCATCACCTTGATGCAGATGAAGCTATCGGATACCTCCGATTCAGACATGATGCAATGGGCGATATAGGTAGAACTCAAAGGCAACAATGGTTTTTGAGGGGACTATTACAAGAAATGCAAAAACCTCAAACTATTGCTAAAATCCCTCAAATTTTATCTATTGCAAAAGAATATGTAAAAACTGACATGTCTCTATACGAAATGTCTCAGTATGCTGCGTTAGCAAAACATTTTGATATTGATAACATTGAAATTGCGACACTACCTGGCGCTCCAAACAAAAAAGGTTACACTAGCTATTGGGTTTTAGATCCGGAAAAAACTCAAGAAGTAGTTAACCGACTAATTTATAGGGAAAGAGTTAAAAGTGATAAAACACAGTTTGTTGCAAGTGTCATGTATTCAAACAACAATGAAACTGCAGGAAAAGCTTTGATAGAAGAATTAGAAACTAATAACATAACTGTAAAATGCACAGGTAGTTCAAATTCAACACATTCACAATTCATAGCTCATACAAAGGATGTTACTCCTGAATATTACAATTGGTTAAAAAAGAAAGTTACCGGAATAAAATCAAAGCAGTTTGTTTATGATCCTGTTAATTACTACTGTGCCGATACAGATTTCACAATTATATTGGCCGGACAATAATATTTAATAGACAAAATTCAGAAAATATGCTAATATAACAATGTTCTAGTTGGAGATAGTAATATGGAAAATTCTTTATCACAAGTAACTACAAATGTAGATTTAAATTCCCTTGTAGCTCAAGCTGCTCAAGCACAGGCGCAAGAACAATTACATTCAATATTGTTTACTGTAGGAATTGTTGTACTTGTCGCAATAATACTTTTATATATTGCATACTTCCAATTAATTTCAAGAAAGAATAAGGTAAGGGAAGCACTTGCAAGCATTGATGTACAACTTAAAAAACGTTACGATTTAATTCCTAATATTCTATTTTTAGCAAATAAATTTATGGAACACGAACGTAGCTTGCTTGATGATATAACCAAGCTTAGAACTGAAGCTGTAAAAATGAAATCAAATTTAGATAATGTTGCTGAGAAGATCGCATTGGATAATGAAATTAAAAACAAAATGGGACAATTAATGGTTTCAGTAGAAAATTATCCACAATTAAAATCCGATCAAACAATGATTCAAGCAATGGCAACATATTCTGAGGTGGAAGAACATATTGCAGCGGCAAGAAGATTTTATAATAGTGCAGTTCTTGACTTGAATAACGCAGTAGAAATTATACCAAGTAAGTGGTTTGCACAGTCACTAGGAATCAAGTCAGAATTACCGTACTTTGAGATAACAAATGAAAAAGAACGAGAAAATATTGATGCGAAAGCATTCTTTTCGTAATAGATTGAGTGCCTGTAGCTCAGTAGAATAGAGCGTCGGTCTCCGAAGCCGAAGGTCACGGGTTTGACTCCCGTCAGGCATAAGGGTTCGTAGCTCAGTAGGATAGAGCAACGGTTTCCTAAACCGGAGATCGCGGGTTCGACTCCCGCCGGGCCCTAATATTTTATTATATAGGAGTTATATATGTTTTTTAAAATTTTAAATTCAATTAAGAATATTGGATTATCAAGTATTATAGGAATTGTTGTTATACTTACCGGATTAATCTTTACGGTTCTTGTACTACAGACTCCAAGGCAAATATATGCATTTCCATCCGCAGAAGGATACGGAGCATTTGCATCCGGCGGCAGAAGCGGTGTTGTTTATCATGTAAGGACTTTAGAAGATACAAACGAACTTGGTTCTCTTAGATATGCCATAAGCCAAAGTGGACCAAGAACAATAATTTTTGATGTTTCCGGAATAATAGAACTAAAATCACCTCTTAAAATTCAAAACGGAGATTTGACTATCGCCGGTCAAACTGCCCCTGGAGATGGAATTTGTATCAAAAACTACCCTGTAATAGTAGATGCAGATAATATAATCATCAGGTTTGTGCGCTTCAGATTGGGTGATAAATCAAATGATAGCGCACTTGTAATAAAAAACAGACACGATGTAATTATTGACCACTGCTCAATGAGTTGGGCTGCCGTTGACAATGTAACATCTTTCAACAACCTAAAACACACTATGCAATGGTGTATAATAAGTGAAGCTTTAAATAAAGGTGTTCATAATGGATTAGGCGCAACTTTAGGTGGTTATAGTTCATCATACCATCACAATCTTTTTGCAAGTAACAGAACGAATAATCCTAAATTTTACAAGTCAACACATACAAATCTGTTAGATTTGGAATCTGTAGATTTTAGAAATAATGTTCTTTATAACTGGGGAACATCATCCATAAACGGCGCCGAAAGCGGGACTTATAACATAGTCAATAACTACTATAAATTTGGCCCGGCAACTCAAATACCTTCCAGAAGCCAAATCTTAGAGCTTACAAGTACAACAAAAAAAGGTATAATATATGTTAGCGGCAACTATGTTCACACAAACCCACTACAAACTAATGATAACTGGATGGGAGTTTATCCAAATATGGATTACATCAAGACTTCAAAAAATCCGGTCTTAACACGTAATGAATTTGACCATGAACCAGTAACTATGCATACTGCAGAACAAGCTTACAAAAATGTTTTAAAATACGCAGGTGCGTCATATAAAAGGGATTTTGTTGACAACCGCATAACACAGTCGGTTGAGACTTACATTTCAGGCGCTGCTAACAGTAAAGGTCTTATATCATCACCAGATGACGTAGGTGGATACCCTGAATATAAAAGTGATGTTCCTAATCTAGATTCCGACGGTGATGGCATCCCTGATGACTGGGAATTTAGTCATAATCTGAATCCATATGATGGTGGTGACGGCAAAAGCATGACAAAAACAGGCTATACTAATTTAGAAATATACTTAAACGAAATAGTAGCGGATCTTATAGAAAATCAAAATCAAAAAGCTATACCTACTATTGATACATTAAAGATGTTGGTGCAAGCCACAGCTAATAAATTTAAGAAACACTAATAGGTTTTAATAGAATACAAAAAAGGACACGGTATGTGTGTCCTTTTTTATATAATAAAATTTTTCAACTAAAACCCTAACTCTTCTCGAGTCTTAACTCTTCCACAAGATTTATCCTCATCACAGAAGCCAAATCTTTCACACTTCGGAACTAAATAAGGCTTCAACCAAGGCTCTTCCTTAATTAGTTCATCACACATCATCTTAACCATAGTTCTAATTTCGTATTGTGCACGTGTACATAATCTTAGATTTGCCAAATGGATTAATTCACGCAAGTTCAAACTTGTAACAAGTGAACTTGCTGCAGCATTAGGTAAAACAAATCTTGCATCCTCTGCAGGGATCCCTGCTTCAACAAATTCTTGATATTGATCTGATATTTTATTCATAAAATTAGTAAATTTCTCTTTCAATACAGGATCTTTTTCGATTGTCGGAGGAATAATATAATCAAATTGCCCTTTTTCTTTTACATATCTTTGTGACTTTTGAGAAAAAGACATATGTCTATGACGAACAAGCTGATGCGTACAAGCTCTGGAAACATTTGAAATAGCAAAAGAAACTTGTACATGTTCAATTGTAGAATAATGCCCTGAAGAAATAACTCTATTAATAAGCTTCAACATCTTATCTTTATCATCAGTGCTTTCATAAATATTGATTGGATAATCAGCACTATAACAAGTCCTGCAAGCAGTATAGACTGTTTTTAACATATTTTCGGGTTTTGATATTAAATTTACAACAGGTTTGTTATTTTTTTCCATAGCTTATTTCTCCTTATAAAAAATTGTAGCCTACTTTAAACAAATAGGCTACAATGTAAATTTTTCATAACAAACACAAATTTATGCTTTTTTATTACCATAACGTTTGTTAAATCTTTCAACTCTACCTTCAGAGTCAAGAATTTTTTGTTGACCTGTGTAGAATGGGTGACATTTGTTGCAAATTTCAACAGTAATGTTATCAACCACAGAACCTGTTTCAATTTCGTTACCGCAAACACACTTGATTGTCATTTTCTTATAATCAGGATGTATTCCTTCTTTCATTTTCTACCTCATTTCTTTTTTATCAAGATTCCAAACTTGAATATTTCGACTAACAATATTTTATATTACTAAATCCCAAAACGCAAGCCTTTTTTTAAAATATTTAAATAAGTATAATTCAAATGCATGAGAAATATTATTGAATACTATATAAAAGGTTGATGTAAATATATTATGAATTTGAAATAATTATCAAGTATCGCAAATATTATAGGTAATTATTAATGAATCTACATGAAGAATGTTTATTAAGATATTTAAAATTCCCAGATGAATTATCTTATTCTACTGAAATTCTTAAATTAAATAACTATATCCTTGAAAAGCATTTTTTAATGAAAAATTTTGTTGCCAAATCTTTCGTAATCAGCTATACTGATGAAAAATAGTTTTGGAAAATTTTGGCATGTTAAAAAAAATATTATACTCTCTTTGGATAACTATATTCTTGATATTTGTATTTTACACAGCAAAAAGTACAAACTTTAACACTTTTTTGGATGCTGTTGAAAACAAAACTTTTGATTTGCGACAAAACATAATTGTAAAATCAGGATATAAAAAGCCTAACAAAAACATTCTCATAGTTGCAATAGATGATGCCAGCTATGAATATATACTTGAAAAATATGGAGAATGGCCGCTACCGAGAGATATTTATGCCAAGGTAATCGATAATATTGAAGCGCAACATCCCAAGAGTATAGCTTTTGACTTAATGTTTGTAAAATCAATAAAGAGTAAACCTAGCGCTGACGAAGCTCTTGCTGCTGCGTTTAAAAAATATAACAACATATACACTGCAATGAATCTTGACAATCAGTCTGTAGAATTAAGAAAACCAATTACATTACCAGAAAACTTAAGTGTACCGGTTACTAATTATTCTCTTGATATAGATTTCGATTCACTTTCGTTTTTAAATTGCAGATCAATATTACCTGAAATAATACAAAATACTAGTAATATTGGTATGATAAATGTTTCAAGAGCAGAAGATGGTATTTTAAGAAAAATGCCTGTATTCGTAAAATATCAAGGCAAATTTTATCCTCAACTAGCCTTTAGGGTTGGTATGGGATTAATCAAACACGAAGAAGGCTATAATCCGACAGAATACATCATTGATAGAAACTCAAACCTGATACTTAATAACAGAAAAATTTTTATTGACAAAGACGGAGGTGCAATACTTAATTGGTACGGACCTACAGGCACCTATCAACAAATTCCGATGTACAAATTAGTTAAAGCTGTTGAAGAAGGAAAACAAAGCAATTACAATTTCACCAATAAAGTTGTATATTTTGGAACTACGGCTTCTAGTCTTTTTGATATCAAAACAACACCTATAGCAAAAATATATCCAGGAGTTGAAGTTCAAGCAACATACGTAAATAATTTGTTGGATAATAGTTTTATTACAAAAGTAGACAAATGGATTACGATTTTCTTAGGTATCATTCTGGCTGCATTAATTGGTTACATGGTTATACACGTTTCTTCAGCTGCAATTGTTACCTTGTCATTTGTTTCAATATACTCAGCCTATATAATTTTTGCTTACTTCATAATGAAATATCACAACTTGTGGATTGGAATTGTGTATCCTTTAATGCTAGGTTTTATAATCTTCATTTCGGCATTTGTCGTAAAATATATAATTAAATCAAGAGATTTTGAACAACAATACTTACTTGCGACTACCGATGGACTAACTGAATTATATAATCACAGATATTTTCAAGAACAAATGAAAATGCAAGTTGAACAGGCCAAAAGATATGAAGCACCTTTTTCTCTAATAATTATAGACATAGACTTTTTCAAAAAGTTCAATGATACTTTCGGACACCAAGCAGGTGATGCGGTATTAAGACAAGTTGCACAACTTCTAAAACAAAGCGTCAGAACTACAGATATAGTTTGTAGATACGGAGGAGAAGAAATGAGTATAATTCTTCCAAATACATCCAAAGAAATGTCTGTATCAACAGCTGAAAAAATTTGTAAACGTGTTGCTTCAAAAAGATTTCGATTGAATAATTACCAAGAAAGCAATGTCACAATAAGTCTTGGTGTAGCAAGTTTCCCTGATGACGGCGAAACTCCTGCTCAAATAATAGAAATGGCAGACAAAAGATTGTATCAATCAAAACATAACGGAAGAAATCAAGTAACATAAAAGGGGAACTTATGAAATTAAAACTATTATCACTATTTTTAGCATTGATTACAACAATACAAATAACATTGGCAGGGCCATTCAATGCAAATGCCAAAACAAAAAGAATTCCGGCAGGCACGAAATTGGAAATGAAATTGCTAAGTCCACTTTCTTCAACACTAAACACTGCAGGAAGTGAATTTTCGGCTATGCTCATAACCGACCAAACTTCTGACAACGATGTAATACTACCAATGGGTTCTGTCATTAGGGGCACCATTAAAAAAATAGTACCTGCCAAAAGGATGTCAAAAGGTTCAATAATATATATGGACTTTGACCATGTTGTTACACCAAACGGCAGACAACTTCCTCTTTCACTAAATATAGTAGGAAGAACCGATCTAACTTATGATGGAGGAATAACCACTACAAGAGGATACGGTGATGCGTTCAAACAGACCTGCCAAAAATCCGGCGAAATTGCCAGAGAATCTACACAATGGGGATTTGATGTCGGTGAAGATTACTGGAATGGTTATATGCAAATAATAACCGTGCCTGTAGGCATAATCGGTGCGGGCTTGGGTACTGCTGGTTATTTTGTGTACGATAGTATTGCTGATATGATAAGAAAAGGTAAAGAGGTCGAACTGAATAAAGGGGAAATTCTGAACGTAATACTTACAGATCCAATAGATGTTCCGGTAATATAAATTATGTCAAAACTAGATAAAATAGAAGAATTGCAAAATATTTTAAAAGAAGATCCGTCGAATTTTCCAACAAGAAGACAACTGGCGGTTCTTCTTCTTGATACAGGCTACGCTGAAGAAGCGCTGCAACATTTCTTGTATCTTTCTCAAATATTTCAACAGGATAGTGGAATATACTACAATCTTGGCATTACATATGAAAAACTAAAGGATCTTGATAAAGCGGAAAATTCATATCTTAAGGCTTTTGAATATGCACCAGAAGAAGTAGATTCTATGTACAATTTAGGATTGGTGTATATAGAAAAAAAAGAATACAATAAAGCCATTCAATGTTTTGACAAAGTTTTAGAAACAGATGACAAAGATTCAAACTCGTATTTCAATATTGGTATTGCGAACTTTAAAAAAGGTGACCTTATCGAAGCGATGGATAACTTTCAGCATACAATTGATTTAAATGATGATGATATATATGCACACTTCTACATAGGTAATATTTATAAAGAATTTGGAGATAATGAATCCGCAGCGGAAGAATTCAAAAAAGTTCTCTCGATTTCTCCTGATTATAGCTGGGCGTATTACAATTTGGGGGTCATAGATTATGAAGCCGGAAACATTGAAGGGGCTATTCAAAATCTTGAAAAAACACTTGAACTAAACCCAAAAGATACCGAAGCTTACAAAATATACATAAAAATACTTGCAAAAAACAAGGACTATGAAAGCGCAAATGATTTAGTTAAAACCGCCCTAAAAAACTGCGGCTCAAATGGCGATTTGTTTTACATTTATGCACAAATTAAAAAATTAATGAATGACCCTGAATCTTGTGTGAAATATTTGCAAAAAGCACTTGAAAATAATGATACCCTATCAATAGCACCGAAACTGGTTAAACAACAAATTGATAAATTGTTAGCACAATAATTTTTAGCATGTTAAAATTGTACCATAGGAATAGAAACAAGAGGGAATAAGACTTATGAAGATGTCAAAATTATTCGTGCAAACTTTAAGAGAATTTCCGTCAGATGCGGAAGTTGTTTCACACAAAATGCTTGCACGTGCGGGTTATATAAGAAAACTTACATCAGGGGTATACAATTTTTTACCTTTGATGTGGAGAGTTTTAAAGAAAATTGAAAATATAGTAAGAGAAGAAATGGACGCGGCAGGAGCCCAAGAACTATTAATGCCGTTTGTTCAGCCAAAGGAACTTTGGGAAGAATCAGGCAGATGGGATGCCTATGGCAAAGAATTAATGAGATTAAAAGACAGACACGACAGAATTATGTGTCTTGGACCTACTCACGAAGAAGTAATCACATCAATTGCACGTGATGGACTAAAATCATATAAACAATTGCCTGTGAATTTATATCAAATTCAATCAAAATTCCGCGACGAAGTTCGTCCAAGATACGGACTTTTAAGAGGACGAGAATTCATAATGAAAGATGCCTATAGTTTTGACACCGATGAAGCAGGGCTTGATAAAGAATATGAAAATATGGCAAAAGCATACAAACGAATTTTTGACAGATGCGGCCTTGCAACAAAAATGGTTCAATCAGATTCAGGTGCTATAGGCGGCTCTGTGTCACACGAGTTTATGGTGATTACGGACACTGACGCAGGTGAAAATGACGTTTTTTACTGCGATTCTTGCGATTATTCCGCAAACTCAAACCACGCTGTTTCAAAACTTCAGCCAGCTTTGGTTGATGGTAAAGATTATTTTAATAAAACCGAAATTATTGTCACTCCAAATACTCATTCAATTGAAGAATTAAGTGAATTTTTGAAAATTCCTTCAACATTAATTTTAAAAACTCTGGTATACATTGTCGACAAAAAACCTGTGCTTGCACTTATTAGGGCTGATAGAGCTGTTGAAGAAACCAAACTTATGAATGCTGTTGGCGGCATTGAAATAAGAATAGCTTCAAGTGCTGAAATAGCAGAATTAATGGCCGACAAAGGATTTGACGCAGTACCGGGATTTATCGGACCCAAAGGGATGAATGGTATAAAAATAATTGCCGACGAAACAGTAAAAGATATGAAAAATTTTGTCGTTGGCATAAATATTACCGACAAACACCAAGTTGGGGCAAACTTGAGTGATCTTGGAATAGATAATATAGAATACGAGGATATCAGACTTGTTGAAGCAGGTGATATATGTCCTGTTTGCGGCAAACCTCTATTAGTTACTAAAGGTATCGAAGTTGGTAACATCTTCAAACTTGGTACAAAATATTCAAAACCAATGAATGCAGTATTCACTGATGTAAACGGTGAAATGAAGCCTTATGTAATGGGTTGCTATGGTATCGGGATTTCAAGAACGGCCGCTGCAGCTGTCGAAGCTCACTATGATGAATACGGTATAAAATGGCCTATCTCTATTGCACCGTATCATGTTGTTGTAATACCTGTAAGCACAAATGATGAACTGCAAATGACAACTGCGACGAAAATCTATGAAGATTTACAAAAAGCAGGCGTTGAGGTTGTTTTAGACGATAGAGATGAAAGAGCCGGCGTAAAGTTCAAAGATGCTGATCTTATCGGATTTCCATATAGAATAACTATTGGAAAAACAATAACCGAAGGGCTTGTGGAATGCAAGGTAAGAGAAACAGGTGAACTTACCAAAATAAAACCTGAAGAAGCCGTTGAAAAACTTATTGAAATAGTTGAAAACATAAAATAAAAGTTTTTCATGCGTAAACTTATAAATTAAAAGCCAAATCAATGATTTGGCTTTTTAAATGCAAAATATTTAAACAAAACATAAGTTATAACTGACACAAGAAAAATTGAAATAGATTGTGCAACATAAGCATTTTTCAAAACAAATTTCATTAATATTTCCAATATAACTACATTAACAAAATAACTAACAAGCCAAGTTGTACAACATTTTGCATATTCTTTTAAATAATTTCCTCTGGTACAAAAGACAAAAAACTTTTGATTCAGATAAGAAAATATCGAAGAAATTCCCCACTGTAAAGCTACACAAACCTGATAATGCTGCTGTCCTAAAAAGTAGAGCGCAATTACATAAATTACGTATGAAATCGCCGCATTAACACACCCAATGATAACAAATCTAATTTTATCATCAAGTTTTAACCACAAAGAAAATAATTGAGATAAATTCATCAATAAGCCTTACCTACTAATAATTCATGCGTTTTATTTTCGATATCATCATCCAGTTTTGATAGCTTAATTTTTTCACCGTAATGTTTTTCCAAAGCCAATTCAATTAATAAATCCGCAAAATGCGTATTTTTAGGCAAAAAAGAACCATGCAAGTATGTACCAAAAACATTTTTATAACGTGCACCTTCAGTCTTATCTTGCCCGTTATTTCCATACCCGATTGATACGATACCTAAAGGCTTTGTTTCACCTTGCAGATAAGTTAATCCGCTGTGATTTTCAAACCCAACCAAACTATCAGGTGAAACCAAGTCAGTTTTCGCCGTAACATTACCGATAAAACGTTTTTTACCGGCGACAGTATAAGCATCCAAGAGAGAAATTCCAAGAAGTTTATCTTTATCATGCGGCTGATAATAATGTCCGAAAAGTTGATATCCGCCACAAATTCCAAGAAAAACGGCTCCGGAATCACGCAAATTAATAAAATAATCTTTATTTTTATAGAGCTCTCTTGCGACTTCCTCCTGTTGTTTGTCCTGTCCCCCGCCCATAAAATACAAATCATATTCTCCAACGGAATCGCCAATATTTATTTCATTATACTCGACATCTATTCCTCGCCACTCACAACGTTTTTTCAACGTAATGATATTTCCGATATCACCATAAAGATTCAATAATTTTGGATATAAATGCCCTATAGAAATTTTCATTTTATTCTCTTCCATAACACCTATTATATAACAAAGATTAAAACTTTTTTAATAAAGTACAAATAAAGTGCAGTAAAGTTTATGTTATAATCTGACTATGGATAACTACCTAATAGATACACACGCACATATAGATATGCTTGAGAATATAGATCAAGCAATACAAACAGCAACAGAATACGGTGTTAAAAAAATAATTTTACCCTGTGCATATCCAAATGATATTGAAAAAGTCTTTGAACTCACACAAAAATACGAAAACGTATTCGGACTGCTGGGAGTTCACCCTAGCGAAGTAAGAGATTGGAACGATGAATTATCCGAAAAAATAAAAGAGTATGCAAAAAACCCTAAAATTGTCGGAATAGGCGAGATTGGACTGGATTATTATTGGGACAAAAGTTTTATCGACTTGCAAAAAGAAGTATTCATCAAACAAATAAAACTTGCAAATGAGCTTAAACTTCCTATATGTGTGCACGATAGGGAGGCGCATAAAGATACTTTTTATATTTTAAAAGAACATAACAAAAATTCTACTGTCGTAATGCACTGTTTTTCAGGCAGTTTAGAATTTGCAAAAGAATGCATAAAAGAGGGCTGGTACTTGGCAATAGGCGGAGTTGTGACATTTAAAAACGCGGTAAAAATGAAAGAGGTTGCAAAAGAAATTCCGATTGAAAAACTTTTACTTGAAACAGATTGCCCATACCTCACACCTGAACCTTATAGAGGAAAAGAAAATCAACCGGCATACGTTAAATACGTAGCACAAAAAATTGCGGAACTTCGTGATACTTCCTTTGATGAGATAGCCCAAATAACTTCCCAAAACGCAGAAAAGGTATATAAAATATGAAGAAAGAACGACTTGATAAATATCTTACCGATTTAGGCTATTTTGAAACGAAAAGCAAGGCTTCCGCTGCAATTTTGGCAGGTCATGTAAAAATAGATGATGAATACATAACAAAATCAGGATTTCAAATAAATACGGAAAAAGAACATGATATAACCGTCAAAACAATGCCATATGTATCCAGAGGTGGGTTTAAGCTTAAAAAAGCTCTTGATACTTTTCCTATAAGTGTAAAAGACAGAATATGCTTTGATGCAGGAGCTTCTACGGGCGGTTTTACAGACTGTTTATTACAAAACGGTGCAAAATTTGTCTATGCTGTTGATGTCGGATACGGGCAGCTTGATTGGAAAATTCGCTCTGACAAGAGAGTTAAAACTATCGAAAGGACAAATTTAAAAATTTGCCAATTTTCAGACATTTACTTTGAAGATGAACCTGTTGCTGACCTCTTGGTGAGTGATTTATCTTTCATATCACTTACTAAAGTTCTTGAAAATTTGAAAAAATTATTAAATCCAAACTTTCACGAGCTTGTTTGCCTTATAAAACCCCAGTTTGAAGCAGGCAAAGAAAAAATTGAAAAAGGCGGAGTTGTCAGGGACAAAAAAGTTCACCAAGAAGTTATTTCTAACGTAATAAATTTTGCTATTAAAATTGGCTATTCAATAAAGGGACTCACTTACTCATCAATAAAGGGCCCATCCGGCAATATTGAATATCTTGTATGGCTTTCAACCGAACTTTGTGAATCTGACTATAATATCACCGAAATTATTGAAAATGCATTCAAAAATCTTAATTAAAATGCTTACAAATTAGTTTTTATCTGAACAGGCCTTACAGTACTATTTAGTTCAATATATCTAAACATATTTAAAACAATTCCGGGCTGGAAATAATAGACGTTATTTGTGGGTGTAACTCTTAGAAGGGAATTTTTTGAATCCAATTTCACAACTGATGCTAAGAAATCTTTGTTTACAGCACTGAATAAAATATAGCCTGTTTTGGATTGAATTTCAGATATTTTAAAACGATTTGCATTAATACTAGCAATAGTAAGATAAAACAGACTTTCCGCATCCATATTAAAAACTTTGGTGCAATCTTCAAACGGAACATTTTGCACCGTAACAAGAGTGCTAAGGCTGACCGGCTGAGTTTCCGCAAAAGCCCTTGGAATAACAAACGATATTATCAAACACAAAAATAAAATTAACCTTACAACGCTTGCCATGTTTCACCTACACTTACGTCTACAACTAAAGGAACTAAAAGTGGCTGCCCTAATTCCATAGACTCAAGCACCAATCTTTTAACGGTTTCCAATTCATCTTTATAAACTTCAACAACAAGTTCATCATGAACTTGGATAATCAATTTCGATTTAAGATTTTGCTCTTTTAGTTTTTTATCGAAATCTACCATAGCAAGCTTTATAAGATCAGCAGCTGTACCTTGCATTGGATGGTTTATCGCAGCACGTCGTGCAAAATCTCTTACCAGACCATTTGAACTGCTTAGTTCGCCTGCCAGATAGCGTCTTCTTCCCATAATAGTTTCGACAAACCCTTGTTCTTCAACCACCTTAATCATAGATTCCATGTATTTTTTTACATTAGGATATGTTTCAAAATACCTGTTTATGAAATTTTCAGCCTCACTAGCTTGGATATCCAACGCCTTTGCCAAACCATACTTGCTCTGACCGTAGATAATACCAAAATTTACAGCTTTAGCTTTATATCTCATTGTTTTTGTTACAGCATCAATAGGAACATCGAAAACTTTTGACGCCGTAATAGTATGAACATCTTCACCTGATTTGAATGCTTCAATTAAATTCTCATCCTGAGATACATGCGCCAGTAAACGAAGTTCTATTTGTGAATAATCAGCAGATAAAATTAACGCATTTTCCCTATCTTTTGGGACAAAAGCCTTTCGAATTTTGTTACCTTCTTCAGTTCTTACAGGTATATTCTGCAAATTTGGATTAGATGAAGAAAGTCTGCCGGTGGCCGTTGTCGTCTGGTTATAAGTTGTGTGTATCCGGCCATCAACTGGACTTATTAATTTAGGAAGTGCATCTGTATATGTCGATTTTAATTTTGAATATTTACGATAATCCAAAATTAATCTTGCAATTTCATGCTCAACTGCGAGTTCTTCCAACACATCTGCCCCAGTTGCGTATTTAGTCTTCGTTCTTTTTTTCAATGGTGTTATCTGAAGTTTGTCGAACAAAATCTCAGATACCTGCTTTGGAGACGCTATATTAAAAGCTTCACCGGCAATTTTGTATATTTTAAACTCAGTTGATCGAATGATGTCCGCCATATTTTTAGACAATTCATTCAAATATTTTATATCAACAGACACACCATCGTATTCCATATTAGCCAAAACAACGGCTAAAGGCACTTCAATATCGTATAATATCTTCAATTCCTTGTTGTTTAATTTATTAATCCAAAACTTAGTAAGCTCAAACACTGTAGCTAATAAATCAGAAACAAATTCCAAAGCATTATCAATAGATATATTCAATATCGTAACATTAGTTTTGGCATTACGTACACTTGGGACAAAATCGCTCACAACGTGATCAATATTTTCAATAGCCTGAATATCTAAAAGATGTGTGCGACTCGGATCATGAACATAACTTGCTAAAAGTGTATCAAAAATAATACCCTCGACAGTGACACCCATTGTTCTCAAAAAATTATGCTCAGTTTTAGCATCATGCACAACCTTTTTGATACTTGCATCTTCAAATATAGGTTTTAAAGCATTTATAACATATTCCTGACTAAGTTGATTTTCAATATAATGATTAACAGGAATATAAAAAGTATGTGCAATATTTCCATTATCACTATAATGAACTATCGAATCAGCAGTAAAATTGTCATTGTAACAAATGGCAATACCATATAATTCACCATTAACTGCACTTTTTATATTGCCTTCTGTTCTGAATGATATAACCTTCTTTGTCTTTAAAACATTGACTAAATCTAACAAATCTGTTGAATCAGTAATCAATTTTGATTTAAAGTCAATACTTATTTTATTAATTTCAGCTTTTACAGCATCCGCAAAAAGTCCGAGCTGTTTTTGACCAGATTGAGTCATATACATCTCTGACGCAGCAACAGCGGGCACAACAATCTTTGCTTCTCTATCAAACGATAACAAAATTGAATCAATATTCTTTAAAAAACTGAAAAATTGCAATTTTTTCAAAAAAGCAGTAACTTTTGATAAATCAGGAAGTTCAATGTGCGTACTTTTGAAATCAAAGTCAATATCCAAATCTCGAACAATAGTTGCCAAGAAATAACTCAACTTTGCCATTTCGATATTTTCACAAAAACATTTTTTTATATTTTTTTCTTGAATATTTTCACAATCATCAATAATATTCTGCAAATGACCATATTTAGCCAGCAATTTCACAGCAGTTTTTTCACCTATACCTTTTACACCCGGTATATTATCAGAGGTATCACCACGTAAACTTTTATAGTCAACTACTTGATCAGGATAAACCCCAAGCTTTTCGTAAACTCTGTCCCAATCATACTCTTTTAGTTCACCCTTAGAAGGTATAATAACTTTTACACAGCCGTCTTTATCAATAAGTTGAAAGGAATCTTGATCCCCGGTTAGAATAAGAACTCTGTGTCCTAATTCGCAAGCCTGTTTTGAAATAGTTCCAATAACATCATCCGCCTCAAAACCATTTTTGGTATATATAGGAATATTAAATGCATCCAAACCTTCATATATTAAATCCATTTGTACACGCATGTTATCAGGCATCGCCTCACGATTAGCCTTATATTCTGAATACCTTTCCACACGGAAAGTATCATGACTTACATCAAAAGCGACACAAATAGCATCAGGATGAAGCTCTTTATTTTTTAATAAATCAAAAATTGATTTAAAGAATCCAAAAACAGCCCAAGTCGGCGTTCCACTTGATGTACGCATGTTAGTTCTTTCAAGCGCAAAAAACTCTCTAAACGCCAAAGCATGACCATCAATTAATATTAATGTCTTTTGTTTTTCCATACCATATCCCAAAAGAAAACTATGCTATTATCTCTTCACCACCATCATTACGTTTGGTAGGAAGTTTAATTAATTCAGCTGAGTTTCTATTTCTCACGGCTTCAGCTGTAACAACATATTTTTCCATATTTTCTTTAGTCGGAACATCATACATAACATCAAGCATGATTTCCTCAACTATTGACCTCAAGGCACGAGCACCGGTTTTACGTTTCATAGCCTCTTGAGCAATTAAGTCGATTGCATCCGGCTCAAACTCTAAATCAACACCATCCATCTTTAATAAGCATTGATATTGCTTGACTATGGCATTCTTAGGCTCTGTCAAAATCATTTTTAATGTTTTTTCATTCAATTGATCAAGAACAGCATAAGTAGGAATACGACCTATAAATTCAGGAATTAAACCAAACTTCAACAAATCTTCAGGTTGAAGTTTCTTAAGCATTCTATTCGCATTAGCTTCCTTTTCAGCCTGAGACATAGGAGCCTTGGCACCGAATCCGACTGTATTACCCTCTCCTGCGCGTCTTTCCACAATTTTTTCCAAACCAACGAAAGCACCACCAACAATAAATAATATATTGCTAGTATCAATTTCGATAAATTCTTGGTGAGGGTGCTTTCTGCCACCTTGCGGCGGAACATGAGCAACAGTACCTTCAATCATTTTCAAAAGAGCCTGTTGAACCCCTTCACCTGAAACATCACGCGTAATAGAAGTATTTTCAGATTTTCTTGAAATTTTATCTATTTCATCAATATAAATAATACCTCTTTCAGCTTTTGAAGCGTCAAACTCAGCATTCTGATAAAGACGAAGAAGAATATTTTCGACATCATCGCCAACATACCCCGCCTCTGTCAAAGTTGTGGCATCCGCAACTGCAAACGGCACATCTAGCATCTTTGCAAGAGTCTGCGCTAAAAGCGTTTTACCAGAACCAGTCGGTCCAACGAGTAAAATATTTGACTTTTGAATTTCAACATCATCTTTAGAATTTGCTGATTTATTATGTTTCAAACGCTTATAGTGATTATACACAGCAACAGATAAAACTTTTTTTGCGTCATCTTGACCTACTATATATTGATCAAGATATTCTTTGATTTCATGCGGTTTTGGAATAGGTTTTTCAGAAACTTCGGAATCAGACTCTGAACCCTCTTTATCCTTAGATTCAAAAAATTCCTCATCTAAAATTTCATTACAAAGTTCAACGCATTCATCACAAATGTAAACCTCAGGACCTGCTATAAGTTTTTTAACTTGGTCTTGGGATTTTCCGCAAAATGAACATTTTAATCTGCTATCGTCGTGTTTTGGCATTATTTATATCTCCGATAAACGTAATTAACCTTTTACAACATCACGTGAAACAACTTTATCAATCATACCATATTCAAGAGCTTCTTGAGGAGTCATGATATAGTCACGATCCGTATCTTTTTCAATTTTTTTCAATGATTGGCCTGTATTGTTTGCAAGAATTTCATTCAAACTCTTCTTAATTCTGATAATTTCAGCAGCCTGAATTTCAATATCAGTAGCCTGACCTTGCGCACCACCCAAAGGTTGGTGAATAAGAACTCTTGAATGAGGCAATGCCATTCTCTTTCCTTTTGTACCTGCGGCAAGCAAAAATGCACCCATAGAAGCAGCTTGACCAAGACATATAGTGGAAACATCCGCTCTTATATGCTGCATAGTATCATAAATCGCAAATCCTGCAGTAACACTACCACCCGGGCTATTTATGTACAACATAATATCTTTCTCTGGGTTTTCACTGTCTAATAACAACATTTGTGCTACAACCAAGTTCGCAACCATATCATCAATAGGCGTACCTAAGAAAATAATTCTTTCTCTTAATAATCTTGAAAATATATCAAAAGAACGTTCACCACGACTTGATTGTTCAATTACAACAGGTACAAAACTCATGTTCTATTTTCCTTTCTTATATTATAAATTATATACTATTTTTATTTGGTATCAAAATTACTTTTTAGGTGCAACCAACTCAACATTGTTGTTACTTACTAAAAAGTCTCTGACTTTGTCGTTCAAAGCCTGTTGAGAAAGTGATCCCAACATTTCAGGATTATGACCCAATTGCTTTAAAATATCTTGTTGCTGCATACCGTACATAGTGGCAAGCTCAGCAAATTTCTTTTCGATATCTTTTTGTTCTAACTTGATATTCTCAGTTTTTGCGATTTTGTCAATTACCAAGGAATTTTTAATTCTGTGTGTAGCATCCTCTTTCAAAGTTTCTAACAAGTGATCTTCACCACCTTGTGCTTTTACAAGCGCATCCCAATTAATTCCTTGATAAGCAAGTCTTTGAGTATAATCATTTTTCAATGATTCTACTTCTCTATCAATCATAGACTGAGGGATATCGACTTTCGCAGCATCAATAACTGTCTTAAATATCTCATTTTCAGAATTTTGCTTATTGGTTCTTTCTCTTTGAGTTTCCAAATATTTTTTAACATCAGCTTTTAAGTCATCAACAGTCTTAAAAGGCCCTACTTTTTGAGCAAAAGCATCATTCAATTCAGGTAAAACTCTTTCTTTTACTTCGTGAATTTTTATCTTGAATGTAGCCGGTTGACCTTTAAGTTTTTCATCGTGATACTCTTCCGGGAATTTTACATTAATTTCAAACTCGTCATTTACACTTTTGCCAACTATTTGTTCAGCAAAGCCAGGGATGAAGTTAGAATTACCTAAATCCAGGCTGTAGTTCTTACCTTCGCCGCCAACAATCTTTTCACCGTTTGAATATCCTTCAAAGTCAATAACAACTGTATCCTTATCACTTGCAGGTCTATCAACAACCAATTCAAAAGTAGCGTGTTGTTTTAGCAAATTATCAATAGATTTTTGTTCTGCATCTTCTGCAATAGGAGAGTCTTCAACTTTTAAATTCAAACCTTTATATTCACCAAGCGTAACTTCAGGTCTGGTTTCAACCTTTACAGTTACAGTTAAATCTTTACCAACTTCAAAATCATAAGATGTAATTGAAGGCTGAGTAATAACATCAAGCTTATTTTCTTCGATTGCAGCTGAAATTGTTTTTGGCATCAAAGACTCAATGGCTTCTACCTTGATTCTTTCAGTTCCAACATGCTTTTCAACAATAGCTCTAGGCGCTTTACCTTTTCTAAAACCATCGATATTTACATATTGAGATATTTTATTTACAGCTCTGTTATAAGCTTCGGCAGCCTCTTTTGCCGGAATAACAATATCCAAATCAACTACATTATCTTTTCCATTTTTCAAAGTAACTTTCATTTGTCTCTTTCCTTTTTATATCACTACATGTATCTTTCCAGATTATACACCAAAAAAGAATATGTGCAAGTCATTCAAAGGGATGAAATCCAAGATTAAAAGGTTAATTCAACAACTTGAGATATTCGTATAATTTTATGATAAGATAAGTAACATGGTAAGATTGATAAACAATAAAAACATTACAAAAATAGCTGATGTTGTATTCGGAATACTAAATTTCCAGAAAATTTTTACACATATAATCGAAATAAACAATCACGAAATCAAACCATGTATATACGTGATGTGGCACGAAAACCAATTCTGCATACACGGAATTGAAGATAAAAAACACCTTAACGTATTGGTAAGCAATTCTGCTGATGGAGAAATAATAACACACACGCTAAAAAAATGGGGTTACAGCGTGATTAGAGGATCCTCGGCCAGAAAAGGATGCATTTCTTCCACAATGCAATTGATTAAAAAACTCAAGGAAGGAGAATGCGCCGCTTTGATGGTAGATGGCCCGCATGGTCCATTACACAAAGTAAAAGGTGGCGCCATAAAACTGGCAAAAGAAACAGGTGCACCGATTGTTCCTGTTCATTGGTTTTCACCACAAAAGACCTTCATTACACTGCCATCATGGGACAAAATGAAAACACCACTAGGACATTGCAACATTATAAACATTTATGGTGAACCCATTAATGTTGCGCCTGATGATAACGAAAAAGAAATAGCTAAAAAAATTAAGTTTTCACTGGAAGAACTTAAAAAACTGGCACCAGTAGAATACCAAAAGGCTAAAGAGCAAAAATTATGGAAAAGAAAGAAATAAACATATCTGCAATACAGATGTGTGCTAAGATTGGGGATAAACAAACAAATTTCAGTAAAGTAGATCAATTAGCAGAAAAAATTGACAAAACTGATATTATTGTATTGCCCGAAGTTTGGAATATTGGTTGGTCTTGCAACGATTTTATAACTAATGCAGAGGAATTAGATAAGAGTATTACAATCCGCTTTTTGTCTAATTTAGCAAAACAAAAAAACGCATACGTTATTGGCGGAAGCTTCATACAAAAAGTTAATGAAAATACTTACTTCAACTCGTGTCCGGTTATTGACAAAGAGGGAAAACTTATAGCTTTATATAAGAAAAACCATCTTTATTCATACTATGGATGCAACGAAGGAAAGTATGTAAGTGTTGGTGACTCACCTATTATTGTTAACATAGAAGGTATAAATTTTGGGCTTACTATTTGTTATGATATACGTTTTCCTGAAATATACAGAGCATATAGAAAGTGCGGCGCTGATGTGTTTATAAATTGTGCTGCATGGGCCTCTACAAAACCTATTCCTTGGGAAATGATGACCAAATCACGAGCTATTGAAAATCAAACATACATGGTTGCAGTTAACCAATTCGGACCAATGAAAAATAACGAAACAAATCTTGGACATTCAAGAATTATTGACTATAATGGAAATGTACTTGCTGAAATTTTGGACGGTGAAGGTGTAATACAATCAACTTTAAATTTCAATGCCATGTACAGATTCAGGGATAAATGTACAATTCTTAAAGATATAAGAGAAGCTTATGAGGTAACAAAAGTATGAAAAAAATTCTAAGCTTATTGTGTGTATTTATGCTAAGCATAACAATTGCAAATGCAAATTCAATAGATCGAGCAATTTCAGATTCTAAAATAAATAAAAGCGCAATTTCTGTCTCAGTTAGAGACATAACAAATGGTAAAGTCATATACCAACTTAATGAAAACAAACCTGTAAATCCAGCTTCTACTTTAAAAGTTATAACCTTGGCAGCATCTTTAAGCGAACTGGGCAAAAATTATGAGTTTTCAACTGAATTATATAAAAATACGAATAACGAACTTTTCCTAAAATTAGGAGCTGATCCATTTTTAAAATCAAATAATCTCAAAGATCTTTTTAAAACAGCACGATCTAAAAATATTATTGAACCAAAGGCTTTGTACATAGATGATACAATCCTTGATAAAAACGAATGGGGAGAAGGCTGGCAATGGGATGACGATTTAAACCCTTTAATGCCTAAATTTGGTGCTTACAACATCGACGGAAACATTTTAAAAATTATTGTAGAACCAACAATCAAAGGTGCCCCAGCAGAGATTAAAATGGATGTATTTTACCCAACAACATTTGTAAATTTAGTTACAACTGATGCTACAAATAACATAAAAGTAAGTAGAAATAACAATATAGCTCCTGACGTTTTAAATCTTGAAGGTACTGTTGCTAAAAGAGAAATTATAGAAATTCCAATAAACTATTTGCAACGATATTTAAGATTAAGACTGGAAGATGCAATAAGTTCCGCAAAAATTGAATATTATGGCAACATAACAAACAAAAAAGTGCCAACCCAAAATGTTTATTTGGTAGACAAAAAGACAACACCTATATCTAAAGCTATTGATGAAATAATGAAAAATAGCAACAACATGGTTGCAGAGACTGTATTTAAACTGGCCGGAGCTCACCATTCCAATCAAACCGGAAGTGTTGAAAATGCAATTCAAATGTTAATTGATTACTGTCAAAAAATTGGAGTAAATGCTTCTGATATAAAGGTTGTTGACGGAAGCGGAGTTTCAAAAAACAATCTTGTGACAGCAGATTTTATGACATCATTCTTAGCTGCCCAATATCGAACATCTGAAAAATACAAAGACATTTTTGCTTCGGCCGGCGAAGGTACTTTAAAAAATAGAATGCTGTATATGGGGGACAAATTAAAAGCCAAAACAGGGACCTTAAC
>CALVBY010000002.1 GCA_944325905.1 Candidatus Gastranaerophilales bacterium
GCACCTTTTAGGTAGTCCGGTTGTCTTTCTGTTTTTAATAATCCAATTTCTTGGAAATATTTGCCATATAACAGGTATAATCGAGAAAGAATATCTTTCATATTAAATTTGCTTGCAAGTATTATGGCGTTTTCTATCTGAATTTTTGCTGTTTCATAGTCAGAAATTATGATACTTGCTTTGGTAATAACCATTTTTAATAGTATTATAAAGAAATAGTTATTTATTTTAGGATTTTGTGCAACATCAAGTGCTTGTGACGCTATTTCTATTGCAGCATGTGGGCCTTCAACATCAAGGGTCGCTTCTGCGATTAAATACCATGTCAAAAGTGCACCTAAGGCCATCTTCTCTTTTGCAAAGTATGTAATCTGGTCATTGTAGATATCTAATGCCTGTTTTGATTGTTCGTGATCTCTGAATATTTTTCCCAGTAATGTTTTTAGAATGTTTTTAGTGAAATTGTCACCACTATTATTGGCAAATGTTACTACTTGGAATAGATCTTCTTGCAGGCCGTCATATCTTTCTCTGAAGAAATTATTTAAAATTTCAATAAAATTCCAACGAAGTATGGTACTGTTATCCATTGTTGTGGTTTTATACATTCTAAGTACATCCTCAAGTATTGTTTCGGAAGTATAAAAATCTCCCTTCATTGTATTTGCAAATGCAAGTGTTAATTTACTTTTGCAAATAAATGAATCATCTCTTATATTATTTCTTTCAATAATATCAAAAATTATGGTTAGTATCTCAAAAGAACGGTCATTTCCTTGCAAAACAAGGGCATCTGCTAATAAAAGATAGGTTTTTAGCCATGTTTCGTATATAAAATCATACGGTATTTTGGACCTTGGTTCTTTTGCTAAAAATTCATCCAGTGCAGGCATGACATCGTTATCTATGATATTTATTACTTCGCCACAATTACCTATATTTAACAAAGCCTCAAGTTTTGAGGCCTTTAATAAGGCTATTTCAAGTTTATTTTCTGCGGGAACTTTTGATAATACACTGTCAACGCATTCTACGTTCCCATAGTAGTTGCCTGTTCTGAGGCAACAATATGATAAATAGCCTAAAAGTTCAATTTCTTTAGGGCTATTTCCTATGGCTTTCGCATTTGCAATTGCATCAGGTAAAAATTCTAAAGCTTCTTTGGGGTTATAGTCTGATAATATTTTCCCCAAACGTTCAGATATGTTATATCTTGTCTTGAGTGTTTCACTTTCATCCAGTTCATTTATTAGTGCTAAACATTGCTTTTGTGAAATTACATACAAATTAGTGTCACCTATGTATGCCGCCAGACGTGTATTTTTAGTCCAGATATCCAGCGCTAGTTGAGTTTGCTTAAGGTTTTGCGCGATAATCCCAAGAATTGCGTTTGAATTGAGTATGAAATTGTTTAAAGATTCAGCTATTTTTGTATTTAATTCGACAAAACCATTATCTTGTTTCGAGCTTGTTAATATTGTTTCCCACAAAAATAAATTCTTGAATTCGTAGAAGATTTCATTTATAGGAGCAATAAAGTGCATTTCTCTTAAATAATCAATTATGCCTTCAAATTCTTTATCATTAAATTTGAAGATTTCTTTTAAAAGAGCAAGATTTATTTTATCACCCAATATTGATGCCCCAACAAGAGTTTTGTAGGCTATCGGGTTAACCTCTTTTAAATTGGTTAATCTTTCTTTGATAATTTCTGCAAATGCAGTGGGTAAAGAAAAATTTTTGTCCCCTATTTGACAATCAAAACAATAACTTAAGGCTTGTTCCAGAAATGCGGGGTGGCCTTTACTTTTTTCAATAATTTCATGCTTTTCAAGTTCATTTGTGTATGAAAAGGCTTCTTCGTATTCTTTGCAAAACTCATCCATTTCACCAGCTGTTAGTGGTGAAATACCTACATCCAGATATATTTTGTCTTCACCTACATAAAAATATCCTTTGCTTGGTTTTGTATCGTTATACATCATTACAAGATGCAAGTTTGTAAGAATATTGTTTTGTTTAAGCAATTGATTTAAAAATTCGTAGGAAAATCCGTCAATAAAGTCAAAATTGTCAGCAATAATAACAAATTTTCCCATTTGATTAATCTTGTTGAATACTTTGTGTAAAATATTGAAGGTATTTTTCTTGTTTATCAGCAAATCTTCGAAATTTCCATTTTGAGAAGAATACAAGAAGTTTATAAAGTTAGATATTTCTTGATCATTCATGTCAGGGAATTCGTTTTGGAAAAATTTTGTTGCGTCTTTTTTGAAATCAGGTGTATTGATGAAAAAATTTGGCAAATTATACATATTCAAGATTAAATCTTGTATCATTCCTCCGGGTGTAAGTTGAGTAAGAGGAGTACATTTGCCAAAAAGCCATATGTAATTGTGGTCTTTAAGTTTAGATATGACTTCTTTTAGTACATAACTTTTGCCTATACCTTTTTCACCGCTTATTGAAAATATTCTTTTATCGTTTGACAGAAAACCTTCGACAATTATTGTTATCGCATTTTTTTGAGAAACTAAGTTTGGTCTATATTCTAATGTGTCGATTTGTACGGGTTGTTCTACTTTATCGAAAGGTATCCCGCATTTTCTGCATTTTTTTGCATTTGGGAAGTTGACACTTCCACAGTGTTCACAAATTTTTAAAATCTCTTTTCCACATTTTTTACACTTAGTATCAAAGATAGAATTTACTGTATTACAATTCTTGCATAAAAGACCTGTTCTGGTCTTACAATAAAGGCATTTAAGCGTATTCTCTGGAATTGTTTTTTTGCATACGGGACATCTCATAACTCTACCTGGTGTTAGTTAAGCGATTCTTTAACTTTTTTCATTAGTCTAAATAGGCGCTTTGAAATTTCAGATTGTGACAAGCCAAGCTCTTCAGAAATTTCTTTTTGTGTCATTCCATTATCATAACGCAATTTATAAATTTGTAAATACATTTTTTCAGGTTCTTCTCGGTCAAATTTACATATTAAGTCCGCAATTTGCTGGATAGTGTCCTTTTGTATGGCTAATTCTTCCGGTGTTAAATTGATACTAAAATTACAATAAGAAATTTCTGTTTCAGCATATGAATTGGATATTTTTTCGTCAACAAAAACTTCTTTTGTAGGTGTGTAACCGCTTCTTGTTCTTTTTAATCTACCGGAATCTTTTAGCACATTTAGTATTGATGTGGTTGCTATTTTACGTAAATATGCTTCAAGTGCGATATCTGAGCTTACAATGTTAACTATTCCTAGTGAACGCTTGCAAGTCTCATTGAAAAAGTCCTCAAATAAATCTTCATTGTTTGAGAATTTGCGGTCATTTCTTATTATTTTTTCTATTAATTCTAGTTTGTCTTGTGCTAAATCCACTGTAAAGTTTCCTTACTTCAATGGTATTATAGCATATTTATAGATATATTTTAAGTGTCAACTGTATACTATCCCCTATAATCACTCCAGTAGGGGCTTTCACTACTTTTAAGGTGTCATTTACAGTTCGTAACACTATTTGATCAATTTGGCTCGAACCGCTTGATTGGAGTATTTTTGCATCCTGTATAACACCTTCTTTTGATAGTACAACATTAACTTGTACTTGATCTGAATATGCGTACTCAGTTGCAAGCAGTAAATCACTTGATAAAGAAAGTTTTAGACTTCTTCCGGCAGTTTGAAGATATTTTCTAAAGTCATCGTTATAGGAAACATAGTCGGGGACAGACCAAGAAAGCTTTTTAACGTCCAAATATGGTGAATCTAAAACAGGAGCGTTCTTTTTGTTTATGTTTTGGGTTGCTTTTTTTGCTGTGCTTTCCAAGTTTTCTTTTGATTTAGTTTCCGAAGGAAGAATCATATTTTCTTCCGGTACTTTTTGTTCATCAAGTTTTGGTAAATTATTTTCTAAAATATTGGTATTTGTTTTTTCTGCTACCATATTATTTGATTTGTTTATTGATGCATAAACTAATAAACCTGCTAGTGCTACGATTAGTGTGGACGCTATAAGCATAGCTTTCTTACCTCTTTCAGGCATTGCAGCTTTAATATCAATTGTATTCTCAATGTTTTCATTATTATTGTATAAAACTTCTAATTTTTCTAATTCATCGTCATTTATTGTTGAAGTTTCTACATCAGGTTGATTAATGTCAATTAATATTTCACCCGGAGTTGTATTAACATTACTGATTACAGTTGTATTTTCATAAACTAAATTATTTTCTGTTTTGGTTAGTTCTTCTGAACTTTGTTCTTCTGCGAGAGTCTCTAAAAAGTCCACATCGCTAGTTTCATTATCTTTAGAATTTACTATGTCTAAAATTTCGTCCGTAATTTTGGCATTTTCAGAATTTTCCTCAATATCAGTTGCCTCATAATTTGTTTCTTCAGAGAAAAGTTTATCAAGATCTTTAAAAGATAATTTTTCTACAGTATCGTCGTTTTCATTTGAAAATTCTTGTGATATTGAATTTTCAATAGGATATTCTAATTCATCCAGTTTTGTTGTTTCTGTTTTGAAGTCACTATTAGAAATTTCTGAATCATCAACTCTAGACTCTATTTCATCAATAGGTTTAATTTCATCATCTTTAAAAGGAGTTTCTTCAACCGGTTTTATATCATCTCTTTCACCAAGTTCTTCAAAATTAGTTTTGTCGGTTATGTTTTCTTCTGTTTGAAGCTCTGGTATTTCAGAGATGTTTGAATTGATATCATCGTTTTCGTTAAGTTCATCAGCATTTGACGTTTCTAATGCAATTTCATTTAAGTTTAAATTTAAGTTGTCATTAATGTTTAACTCAAAATCATCATTTATAATTGAGTTTACATCAGATTCTGACGAATCATTTGTATCAAAAGGTAATTCATTAAATTCGCTCAGGTGTATTTTTTCTGTTACATCCGGGATAATATTGTCTTCAGACAAAAGGTTATCATCTGTGACATTAGTTGATGTATCCTCAGATGTAAGCTCTTGAATTTCATCAATATTAGGTAAATCAATTAATTCACTGTCAATGTTATCATTTGATTCCATATCAAGACCAGGTAAATCAAAATTCTCGGTAATTTCCTCATTAGAATTTGGTTCTAATTCAGTGGTCTCAACATTACCAGCCTCTAATAATTCTTCATTTTCGATAATTCCAGTTTCAAGTTCGGATTTTAGATAGTCTTCAGTATCATCATTTTGATTGTTATCAGTATTTGTTTGTTCTTCTTCAAATTTAGATTCATCTAGTGTATCTTCAAATTCTGTTAATTGTTCGTCAAGAGTTCCATTAATCTCATATAAATCTTCATTTTTTGAAATATCATTATTTTCAGAAATTTCATCAAGATCAGTTTCTTTGTCAAATTCATCGTGTTCTTCAAAAATATCAAATTCGTCAGGTTGTTCTATATCACTTGTAATATTTTCTTGTGTAGAAAGTGCTTGAGAAGTTAGATCAACATCTTCATTTGTTGCAACATGATATGAAAGCCACTCAAAATTATCAAATTCTATTAAATCTTCTCTTAAAGTTGAACTTTTTATTAGTAATTTTATGAGATTTTTTTTATCAGAATCTGTTATATCGTGGTCGATAAGCGACATAGCTAATTCTCTGCCGTTGCTTAATTCATCTTCTGACAATGCTTCGGTTGTATTACCTTTAAAATTAAGTACATAATTTTTTAAATCTGATGGGCGGGATAATTTTTCTTTTTCTATAAAATAGTAGTCCTTGTTTTGATTATTTTTGTTTATTAATTTTGGTTCAAAAAATCCTAAAAATTTAGCACAAGAAGCATCTTCGAATAAGTAAAAAGCCAGATAAATATCGGGAGTTAGGTCGTATTCAAAATGTGATTTTGGGATAAATATGAATTCTTCATTGTAGGTTGTTCTAACGTCAATGTGGATATTAGGAAGCATTATATCAGCAATATCAAATTCTTCACGTAACTTATGAATGTTATGTAAATTATAAATATTGGATACTGATATATTCTCTTGAGCCAGATATTTCATTGCTAATTCACTACCAAGGGCGTTAATATAGGCTCTTTTTAATGTATCTTCTAACGTAAAATCACTAGCTAATCTTGCAGCTTCTTTTCTATCTTTTTCTTCTATGTAAATTAAAGTTTCTTGTTCCATAAATTCAATATTCTCCCTCTAATACCAAGGATGACACTATTCAAAAAAATATTCCAGAAAAAATGTAAACTTTTGTAACAATTGTTGAAAAAGTTTTTTATTTCGGTCAAAATCATGACATCAGAGGGTTTATATGGTTTAAGAAATTGATATAATGTGTGTAAACTATAGGAGGTTCTCTAATGATAAGTTCTGTTTCTGCGGTAAGTTTTAAGGCTAATACACCAGGCGTTCAAGCGCAAGATCCGATTAGCCGTCCGGGTTCTTATACAAAACCGGAAGTTGCTCCTTCTAAGGCGGACAAAGGTTCTAAGAAAAAACATGGATTTTTGAAAGGTTTAGTCGGTGTTGTAGTAGCTGCAGCTGTTGTTGGTGGCGCTTTGCTTGCCGGATTTAAAAAAGGTGCATTGAAAGTTTTGGATGCCGGTGCAGTGAAAGATGCAAAAATTATGCAAAAAGTTGGCCATTATTTGGGAACAGCCGGTAAATGGTTAGATTCAAATGTTTGGCAAAAAATTCCATTTGTAGCAAAAAAAGCTACAGAAGCAGTGGAAGTCTAATTAGATGGTAAGGAATTCGGATTAAAAAAAAGGCTCTAAAAGAGCCTTTTTTTTAATCTATAAATTCTGAAAGGATGAAATTGCTTATTAATATACCTTTTGTATTAAAGGCGTATCCATCTGTTGTTTTTGTTAAAAAGTCGTTGTATTTTTCCAGAATTTTAGAGTATTTTTTTTCAAAATCTATATCAAACTTATCATTTATGGTTTGAATATTTATACCTTTCATTTTTCTGAAACCCAGAAAAATTTCTTCTTCAAGAATTTCTTGTTGAGTAAGAGTGTGTTCTTTGTAATGTTTAATCGGGTTTAAAAAATAGTCTTGAAAATTTTCATAGTTTGAATATCTTACTTTATTGATATAACCATGTGCTGCAATTCCAAAGCCATAATAATTTTCATTATTCCAGTAATTCAAATTATGTTTGGAGGGTTTGCCGAAATTACTTATCTCATAATGTTCAAAGTTTTTTAGAACATCTACAGCTTTCAGGTACATATCGGCTTGATCATCTTCATTGGGAAGATTTTCGGGTGGATTTTTATAAAAATAACATCCACTGTCTATTTTTAGTCCATATAAAGATATGTGCTGAATATCAAGTGAGACTGCGTGTCGTAAATCTTGTTCAAAGTCATAGATTGTTTGATTTGGTAAGCCATATATAAAATCAAGACTTATGTTATCAAAACCTGCATTTTTAGCCCATTTTACGGTATCTTCAACTTGTTTTGCTTTGTGCTTTCTTCCTATAATTTTTAAAATGTTATCATCAAAAGTTTGGCAGCCTATACTTATTCTGTTAATTCCTATTTCTTTAAGTCCACAAAGGTATTCTTGAGTTAAGCTTTCAGGATTAAGTTCTGCGGTAATTTCTGTTTGTTTGTCAAAATTAAATAGCTCCAGTAATTTTTTAAGTTCATCTACACTTAAAAGTGACGGTGTACCGCCGCCAAAATAAATTGTTTTTAAGGTTTCACCTTGATAATGATGTTTAATTTCTTTTTTAAGTGCTTGAAGGTATTGTTCTTTAAGCTCCAGTTTTGGAAAAGATACGAAAGAACAATAATTGCATTTTTGTTTGCAAAACGGTATGTGAATGTATGCACTTTCTGTCATACAAATATTTTACTATGAATACTAACAAAGATTTTAGATTTTTTAAAAAATATTAGAATATGATAAAAAGTATTCGCTTATGATATTCAATAACATAGGTAAAATCCATACCATAATTGCTGCGCCAAGGACTGGTTTGAACAAGAAACTCAACTGGAATACGTTAACTTGAGGTGCTGTTTTTGAGATTACGCCTAATATAATGTCTTGTCCGAGTGTAGCCAAAAGTATTGGTGATGCAATTTGCAAGCCCATAAATAATACATTTGACGACATACTAATCAAATAATCCATATTTACAAGCTGCTGAAGAGGTATACTTGTTGCATAAATCGGAAATATTTCAAAACTTCGCATTAATGCTCTGATGAGCCAATATATTCCTCCCAAATTTATGAAAATAAGGATTCCGAATAAAGCCATAATTTTACTTAATATTGAAACTTGGCTTGACGTTGTAGGATCCAAAACCATTGCGGAAGATAAACCCATTTGCATGTTAATCATATCAGCTCCCGCCTCTACCGCAAGCAGAATTAATTGTGCCATATATCCGACAAGAGCTCCAACAACTACGTTTAATAGAATTGACAAAACAAATGAATTCATTGCTGTTAAATTTGGAACATTAATAAATGGGGTTATGACTATTGTTAAAAGAAGGCATAGGGCAATTTTTACCATACCGGGAATTTCTTTTCTGTTAAATACAGGTGCAAGTCTTACAAAACCTATCAATCGTGCAAATACCATTATTCCTGCCGCTAACATAGTGTTGAGCGCAGGGAACATTTTCATTAGTTCTGTTATAATTGCATCCATTATTTTCTTTCCTTAAAGTCTTCATTAACAGGAGGTAGCGGGATATCTATCGCTTCAGGCGGCATATCCATTGAAAAATATGTAAAGCCATCTTGTTGATTAATTGTTGTGTTTCTTCTGCTGACTTTTAATTCAAGACTTTTAGCTCCTGCGGTTGTATCAACTACTATAACTGTTTTACCTGATTTTAGAGGCGTGACGAGTATAATCTTTTTTTCATTTGATATTGTAAAAACAGGTCTGACATCAGCAATGGAGCTATCTTGTATGAAAACTTTTCTGACCGGTTCATCAGAAACTATCATCAAATCTTCAAATGCCATAGCAGGTAATGAAGTGCATAGCAGTAAAATTGTTGATAAAATTTTTTTCATAATTATCTACCCAAAATTCTGTTAGTTTCTACAAAATCAGGACGTGGCATAGGAGTCCTTGAACTCGGTAAGTATTTCATTTTTTGTTGGTTGTTTATGAAAGGGACTTTGCCCGGATTTTTCATGATATCATCAATGTTTGAATTATCTTTGAATCTATCTTGCATTTCACCAGCAAATGGAGATGTATACTTATAATAGTCTGATCCAAGAACATAAGTTTCATTTTTAGGTACAACGTTAAATGCCAGCGCCATTCCGTCTGTGAATAAATTTGTTAATATTCTTATAAAACCGACACCGCCAATTATTATTACCAAAAATACAGCCAAAATTTTAGGAGCTGCTGCAATTGTTTGTTCTTGCACCTGTGTTACAGCCTGCAATATACCAACAACCAATCCTATACCTGCTGCCACAAGAACGCAAGGCATAGATATTGCCAGCATAACCATAAATCCTCTTGCTAAATATTCTATTAACGGTTCCATAACTCTCCTTAATTATAACTTGTAACCAGCCCCTGAACTATGAGTGCCCATCCGTCAACTGCAATAAATATAAGCAATTTAAACGGCAATGATATAATCGTTGGCGATAGCATGAACATACCTAGTGCCAGTAGAATATTTGCTACTACGAGGTCAAGTACGATGAATGGTACAAAAACGATAAATCCGATTTCAAATGATGTTTTTAATTCACTGATTATAAATGCCGGTGCTACCTGCCAAATAGTTATTTCTTCAGGCGACTTTGGCGGCTCCTTTTGCGAAAGCTCTACAAAAAACGCCAAGTCGGATTCTCTTGTTTGTTTCATCATAAATTCTTTTAACGGTTTTGAGCCTTCATTAATAGCCTCGATCATGTTTTGATTTTTTTGGTAAGGAATCGAACCTAATTCATACATTTTAGAAAAAGTTGATCCCATTGTGTAAAAGGTTAAAATCATTGCAAGCCCGATGATTACAATTGATGGTGGTACTTGCTGAGTTCCCATTGCTGTTTTAAGCATTGAAAAAACTATGACAAATCTTAAAAAGCTTGTCATACAGCAAAATACAAACGGTATAAGCGAAAATATCGTCATTACTATCAGCATTTGCAAAACTGGGTTTATATCTTTTAAAACTGTGTCCATTTATTATCCTTATAATTCATTGATTTTTTTTAGCATTTCTTTTATTACAGGTTTTTCTTTGGATTTGAAATCTACTATTACAGGCAAATCTTCAACTCCAGGTTGTTTTTCAATGCGTTGTTCCTTTGGGTTTGTATCAAGTTTTGAAATCAAACTTGTTTTATCAACGTCTGACGCAATCAAAAATCTTTCGTTGCCTGCTCGAACAACATAAAGAGTTTTTCTTGGAGCTATACTTATACATTCTTCAATTCCAAGAAAGTTTGAATTTTTACTGGTGTTATTTATGAGAAATTTTTTGTATACAAAAAGTGCAAAGCATATTAATCCAAGCATTGCCATTGTATATACCGTAAAATTAGCTATATATCCTCCCATATTTACTCCTTATTAAATATCTTCATCGTCAAGTTCAAAGTCGCTATAATCGAATTCTTCATCCTGTTGATCAGCATTTGGTGTTTCTTCTTGAATTTCTTGTGTGTTATTGTTACTTTCAAACTCTTGAGGAATTTCTTCACCAAATTCATTGTTAGGTACTGCAGCCTTTTCACCTTTTTGTTGGGCTATAACTTCTGATATTTTTACTCCGTATCTGTCATTTACAATTACAAGTTCTCCTCGAGCTATAGTTTTATCTTCAACCTTGAGAGTTACTTTGTTATCATATATTGATGTCAAGTCTACAACCATACCGTCTTCAATCTTTTTAAGTTCTCCGAGAGTTATTTTTACAGCATCAAATTCTGCATTCATTTCAACTTCGATGCTATCCCATAAGTTATTAGCTCCCATATTATTTCCTCCGTTATCATCGTCAATAGGCGTAATTAAACCCAAGTTTGGATTCAGTTTAATTTCTTTTTCATAATCGTCTATTATAAGTGTCATTTGTTTTGTGTTGCTGTTATCAAAAACTACAATATCTTCCTGATCAAGATTTTTTAAATCAAGCATAGTAAATCTTGTTGAACCAATTTTGATTTTTACATCAAGAGTGCTTTTGGAAAAAGTTGTATTGTCAAATTTTTCATCTTTACATTCAACGGTATCAGGGTTTAAAAGGGCTGCGGGTAGTGATACAATAAATTTTCCAAATTTAGCATCTTCAATATCTTTGATTACAAAGGTCAAGTGTATAACGTCAAAATTTGTTCTTCGAAGCTCTGTTGCGGGTGCAGGCGATAAAAGCTTTGAAGCCATATTAAAAAGATAATCATTAAATGATGTTATAATTTTTGCTTCCAAATCTGTCATTCTGTTTAAATTGAAAGATCTGTTTGGTTTGCCTAAAACTCTGTCGAGAATTAAAGATATTGCTTTTTCGGAGCTTCTGAAAAACATATCGTATTGCTTGTCTATACGAATTTTTGTTACGAAATAAGAATCCTTATCCATCAAAGCATTAATGTTTTTGCTTATCCCAATCATTTCAAATTTAAATCCGGGCAGGAAAAATTCATCGCAAGATTGCTGAATGACAGGTGGAAAAGTTTTCTTATACCAGTCATACTGCAAATATAATTCTTTTGAAGCTATTGAATTTAAAGTCTGAGTACTCATATCTATCCCCTGCCCCATAAATACAATAGAATATTATTTATTACTTCACATCAATCATTTAATGGATATTTGTCTGATGTCTACGAATTGTAATGTTAAAAATTGTTACAAAAAATAGTTATGTATTTAAAGATTTATCCTTTAAATTCCGTAGTACTACATGAATACAAGGAATTTGTTACTAAGTTACGAAAGGAAATTGAAACAAAGATGGGATTAGCAGCATCACAAGCGAGACTATTAACCATCACAGCCAGAAAATCAGACTGTGAGTTTCAATCTATGCGTTATTCACACGAAAAAATAGCGCTATCCAGAAGTATGACTGATTTATCTAATGAATATCAAAATTCTTTAGAACAAACAAAACTTGTATATGACTATTATGGAACCGGTGACGAAACAACTCCATTAAGTTATGGTTTGTTAATGACACCGTCTCAATTGAATGGATATTTGCCTACTTTGATTACGGATGCATCAGGCAAGGCTGTTTTGAGTAGTCAATATGCAGCGGCTGCAAAAGCTGCAGGTATTCCGCAAGAAGGTCTTGGTTGCTTACCATCAAGTGATGTGAGAAATAAATTTATACAAGCAATGGCTGATAATGGTCTTATTACACAGCAATCAGCAGATACATATATGGGTATTCAATATGCTCAATCAATGGGTATGGGTACAACAGATTTGGTCACTACTGAAGTAAAAGAAATGACTTTATCTGAGTTGTTAGAATATTATTCTTCCGGAGAATATGGTGGAGAAACTTTATATCAGTACAACAAAGATGCTTTAAAGAGCGCATTACAAAATGGCAGATTAAATGAAGTTCAAATTAGAAATGGTGCTGAAACAAGTAATTTGGCGGATACAAATTTATCACTAGCAGATATCATATCTGGTGATTATCAGATATTATGTAAGTTGAATTACGAAAAGAAAGATGATAGATGGAGCCATATAGGTAGTTTAGCTACTAATCTTGGCAATTTAGATATTTGGGATTGGATGTTCTCAGAATTTGAAAGCCTTTTGAGTGTAAGTAGTGATCCAAATGTTGCTGCAGCTATTCAATATGCTGAGACACAAACAAGCAAATTATTGGATAAAGAGCAAGGGTATGCATTCCAATTGAAAGGTGAAAAAACCAAAGAAAAGTCAGGTTGGGAAGGTGTTATCAATTGTATGAATGCGGCATCCAGTCAGAAAGATGGACACACTTGGTCTGGTGCGTTATTCCAACATAGAGATGATGGTAAATATGCAACATCTGATTATCTTGGTATAACATGTTATTACAATGATAAACCAGCAAAAAGAAATCGAGCAGACGGTGTTTCAATTGATGTAAGTAATATAGCAAAAGCTTACCTAACATACTTTGCTCAAGCTATGGAAGGTTTATCAACAAGTGAATACAAAGTTAGTGACGTTGTAAACAATAGAACAGTTGCCGATAGTCACTTAATTGATGATCAATTTGTGTTTAATATAGTAACAGAAACTGGAGTAAATACAGACCAAGCGTTAATATCAGGTTTCTATGACAGTATATTTAACCAAATTTGTACACGTGGTTGGGTTGAAAATAACAACGTAACTGATAATGATTATATGCAAGAAATGTTAAAAACAGGTAAATTCTTCCTTGCAACTTGTGCGGATGATGGATATTACTACCAAGGTAATTATTCTACTAATACTTATATAAGAGAAATTACGGATGAAGAAGCCATTGCTAAAGCTGAGGCTAAATACAATACAGAAAAACAAAAGTTAAACCAAAAAGAAGAAGTTTTAGACTTGAAGATGAAAAATCTTGATACCGAAATATCTTCACTAACAACAGAATATGATACTATAAAATCAGTAATTTCTAAAAACATAGAAAAATCTTTCAAAAGATACGATGCATAAAAAATCCTCACTTAAGTGAGGATTTTTTATACTCCGGAAACATCCGGCAAATCGATACTTTTTAATCGTTGTTCAATTCTTCTATACCATTTTAAATGCTGCTTGAAAAGAATTTTATAATCACTCATGTTTCCTTTTGAAATATTTTCCATTTGGTTGTTACAAACATTTTCCATGGATTTTTCCAAAAAATGAGTAAATTCTTTTCGATCAATGTTGTGATCTGTAAGTTGAATATTTTCTCCAAATTCAACGAGAACTTCAGGTCTATTATCTCGTAAAAAACAATAATCTATTGATATAGGAATCAAATTAACTTTTCCATATTTTTTTACTGCATTTTGAGCTATGTAAGCTAATCCGGTTTGGAATTCAATTGGCCTATAATGTGGAGGTCTTATGATTCCTTGTGGAAATATGAATAAAATATTTCTTAGGTCACTTAAAAGTTCTATAGAATATTTAAGTGCTTTCATAGCAGACTGAGGTGATTTTTTGCAAACAGAATACGCCCCGCCATGTCTTAGTAGTGGAAATCTGTTGAGTTCTTCAACCATCAAGCGTATTTCTTTGTGACAAATCCTGTGGGCAATGTTATATAAAACAATTCCGTCCCACCAATTGCAATGTGGTGCAAAAATTATTGTTGGATATTTGTCATCACGGTTAAAATAGTTTTCTGCATTTTTATATCTAAATGCGTAAAATCTATTTTGGAGCATGTTAAAAAAGAATAAACTGGCTATAGTAAGCCAAAATTTATTTGTTTTAGCAGGCTTGAAAACCTCGTCCTTATTACGCAATTTGGTAGGAGGTATGTCTGAATATAATGGTTCTGCTGCAACTGTTTTCATAAATCTATTTTACTCCGAGAACTATCCAAGTTAAACACTCTAATCTAACTTTTTAAGAAAACTTTACCAAATTATATATTACAGCGCTTTTCAAAATTTTGCAAGTTTATAAGATTTATAATATAATTCGGCTATGGAAAAATTATCTCATAGTCAAGAAGATTATTTAGAAGAAATATATGTACAGGTTTTAAACAATGGTTTTGCAAAAGTTACTGATATAGCAAAATCTTTGAATGTTAAAAAAGCATCAGTTACGGCTGCCCTAATTCAACTTACAAATAAAGGGCTCATAAACTATTCACCTTATTCATCAATAACTTTAACATTGGATGGTGAAAAACAAGCTAAAAAAATATTAAAAAAACATAAAATATTAAATGAATTGTTCTCGGAAGTTTTAAATCTTAACGATGCTTCCCAAATTGCTTGTGAAGTAGAACATTTGATTTCTGATAAAAATGTTGAAAAAATAACAAAGTTTATTTCAAATTATAAAGCTATTATGAAAAACTAATTTCATCAACAAAAGGCCTTTGTATCCAGTATTAATATCCGCTTGACAACTTGTTATTTTTAGTATATTGTTAGTCATGTCTAACTTATTTGTTAGATAAGACTAACAATATATTGAGGGATGATGAAAATACAGACACTTGCTAAATACGTGGATCAGCCGCTTGTAATAAATAAAATTAATAATCAAATGCCAAAACTTTTAATCGGATCAGGTTCAGCAATGGCTATTTATGATGCTTATAAAAATAGAAATGATAAACGCGAGAAAAATGATTTCAAGCTTTTAAAAAACGGCATTATAGCTGCATCAATAATAGGGGCTACTTTGACTGCTGTTAAAAAATTTAAACTTATAGAAATTGAACCTGCATCAAAGATTATTCAGGAACAAGCAAAGGCCGTAGATGAATATATTAAGAAAACAAATTTAAACGATAACTTTTTACTGTCTATACTTAATAAGTCTAAGCGAAACCACCTTTCCTTGGACGAAATTCCGGTTTTGTTTGAAAAGTTGAAAAACGATTCAAACAGAACCGTTTTATTTAAGAAATTATTTTCTGAAAATAAAAGTTTAACATCAAATGAGATTTTTTCGGAAATAAAAAGACTTTCTACATTGGGTGCTATACCTGTTGCAAGCGGCATTGCCGGTGGTATAATTGCAGATACGGTTACGGCTACTTCTTCTTCCAAAGGAAATGCAAATAAAATTAAAGAGGGATTTTATCAATATTTTGCAAACATATTTTTATGTAATGTTGGAGCAGGAACTGCACTGTTTTGCTTGGAAAAATTACATAAACTAGGCATAGTAAAGAATTTGTCACCCACAAAAAAAATGTTGACTATTATGGCTGGAATAACAGCAATGGGGATTGTTGGGGGAAGTTATATTGCTAATTTTTTGAGTAAAAAAATTATAAATCCAATTTTTGCACAGAAAAAGGAGCGTGGTATATATTCTGAGCGTAAGCCAGAACCTCTGGATATAGCCTTGCATGCTGATGATATTGCTACTGCGGGAGTGTTGTCAGGGGTGAAATGGATTGAGCCTATGCTCCCTGTTATGTATTTTATCTCAGGATATAGGGCCGGAAATGGTTATAGAAATGTAACAAAAGAATGATTATTAGCTATAAAATAGCAAAAAAAAACTTTTTTGAGTTTTGTTCTGTGTAAAAGATTTTGATAAGCGTATGAATATAATATTTTCTACCCCGCAAAATATATCATTTACAAATCGCACTTCGCCCAAAAAATATCAAAATTTGTCCGGTGTTGAAAACTTGCCGTGCGCTATCTGCGGAAATAGAATGTATACTAAAAAAGAGTTGGAATATATTCTTGATAGCTTTACACCAAGTATTGCTTCTGTTTTCAAAGATAAGGAATTCGAGAGTTATAAAGATACGAATGCATATTCTCTTTTAAAGGAGCTTGCTAAAAAACATCCAAAAACACCTATTAAAAATGCCGTAAAGGACGAGGATTTTACAATTAAGTTTCAATTTCTACCTGAATATACTCAACAAGTTATAACTGAAATTGTAGCAAAGGCATCAAAAAATAAAATAATTGCAGCCAATGTTATTAAAAAGATTGAGAAGTTAAAACCAGCATTTGGAGAAGAAGAAGTTGATATCTTTAATGCTCTAAAAAAATATGCGGAAAAATATCCTGACAAATCTTTTTCAGAAATTTTTAGTTTATCTGAAGTTTACCAAACTCATTTAGAAAATATAAGAAGCTATAAGAGTAGCAGATTTCCAAAAGTTAATGAAATAATGGAAAATATTAGAACTTTGGGGAAACAGCTTCCTGTTGAAGAACAAGATGAGTTAAGTATTATAGAGAATGAAGTTGTCAGACCCTTGATAGATAGAATATTTTTCAATCCATACTTGCGTAATAAGAACAAAGAAATATTGACCGATATCTATACTGGTGAGCAATTATACAGAGAAAATTACGCTTATAGGACATTAACTAAAAAAATCAATATTTTAAGTCAATACGAAGATTTGCGTAAGCATTCGTCAAACCCAAAAGTAATGGCTAAAATTTGTGAATTGGCTAAAGAGCTTCCTTTTGAAACAAGGTTAGTTGATTTTTTCATATTAGATGCCGCTAAAAATCATAAATCCGACAGGGATATTATTTGGGACTTATTGAGTAGAGTCGTAAATTCTTACGATCATATTATTCCAAGATCAAAAGACGGCTCAAATGATTTGTCTAACGGGCTTAGAGTCCACAAATACTGCAATGAAGAACGTGATGTTATACCATACTCGATTTTTAGTATGTACAAAGTTGGCTTGAATGAGAATATTCAAAAACAGATTTCAAAAATTGCCAGTCTAATAACCAATGAAAAGCTTCTTAATAGTGACGAATATCCTACTTCAGTGAGGGAAACATTATTGGAAGCATCTGATGGTAGAATAATAATTGATACGGATAGTTTTGTTAAAAATTACCAGAATATGATTGCTAAAAAAGCTAAAGGTATAAATGAAAGCAAAGAAAGACTCTTTGCGATTGTGGAACATTATAGGAAAATTAATAATTCAATAAGTGAAAAGATTGAAGATTTGACAAAAGAAATAGAAGAATTGAAAGAAAATAAGAAAACAAATAAAAAATTGATTAAAAATGCACACAAGTGTCTAGAAGTTCTTATGCATGAGGAAATTAAGTTAGAAAAAAAAATATGAAAATATGTTGGGACAATTCTAAAAAATAGTAAAATATTTATTTACAAAAGTAAGCAATTGTTTGACATGATTTTTCCGTTATTTTAAGATTTTTTTAAGGGGAAATGGAGTGAATATCTTCAGCTGTAGCCGCAACCGTAAAAGCCGGAACACTCGAGAAATAACATTATCCACGTGCTGTTTGGATGTGTGATGAATTTCTTCAGGTTGTCCTCTTATGATTACTCAAAAATTTGAATCAAAGAGGATTTTTTGATGAATTTGTCAACGGTACATACTCAAAATACAAGAGTCGGCACATGCCCTCATGGTTTACCGCTTGGCGCATGTCCTATATGTAACGGTATGTCCGGGGGTGGCGGGGCGAAAAAGGCTGATTTTTCAGCAAAACCCGGTGAAATGAGTTGGAATGAATGTGCTGCGATAGGGGCATTTTTAAAAGCGCAAAAAGCTGCACAACAAGCCAGAGAAACTCAATTTCAGGCGCATCTGCAGGCTCTTGCAAAGTTTCAATCAACAATGGCAAATGCTGCACAAAGAGCGGCTCAGTTTGCTCAAATGATTCAAAATTCCATGCCTCCTATAATTGCAAAACCTCTTGCATTTGTAATGAACAATATAGTTGCAAACGGATTAAATGTTATAAAAAATCTTCCGGTCGCAGTCGCAAATTTTGCGCAAAATATTTCGCAAAAATTAGCTGATATTACCGATAAATTAACTTCAATATATGGTGAAATCAAGGCGGCAATTTTAAAGAAAGTTTCGGAAACGTTTAAAGAAATTAAGAAAAAAATCAAATCAATTTTTGGAATTTTTGAACCGGCAGATTCTGATAATAATGATAAAAAGGTCGATGAAGCAAAACGTACTTTTGAATTGAAGACTTTTATACATAAATTGTATAAAAAACTAACTGAAAGTGAAGAAGATGAACGTTAATCAATTTAGAGATCCGGAGACGGTCAGACAAAGCAGAAATTTGACACCTAATCAGAAAAGAACCAATGCTTATACAAAAGAGGGTGTTATAGTTAATAGTTTCTATAAAGACAATCAAAAGTCAGTAGATTTACAAGATACTTATGATGCATTAATAATTTCCAATGATACCAGATTGCCTAAAAAGCTTACAGAGAAAGAGACTTCTGCTGACAAAAGACTTTTGCCTATAAGTGGAATTGTTGTAGGTGTTATGGGTGCTATTGCGCTTTTGACTTCATTTGTAAGGCGTAATGCTAAGATTAATTTGAGTATTTCAAATATGAAAAAACTGCCTGCTACGACAAGAAACGTTGCATTAAATGAGGAAACTCACCAAGCAATATATCAGATGATACAAGCGCCCAATCAAAAGACAATTCTGGCAGGAACAGGTGTTTTAACATTAACGGCCATGGCGTTTATGGGTAAAACCTTCTTCGACGGATATAAAGATGTTTGGGTTAAAAAACGTGAAGCAGATATCCAAAAAAATCTTCAAGAAAATCTTATAAATGTTGAAACGCAATCGTTTTCAGGTAAAATGCAGATTATAAGAAGCATGTTGGCAAAACACGCTATTGAATTCCAAAAATACCTTTCAGATGACAGTGATCAGATTTTACCTAATTTCGGAAGGAAAAAATTCAATCCTTTAATGTTTACAGGTAAAAATGATGAGCAAAAAAGTAAAAATAATGCCTTGAAATTTGCAGCGTTGGGCTTGGGAACATTCGCTTCCATATTGGCTTTGGGCTATATTTCAATCAGAAATTTGAGTAAAGGTAAAACCCATTTGGATCAGTATGTAAAAGATACTAAAACTGTAATTAAGACTATTGTAGGACAGTCAACCGAAGCAACAAAAGATACGGACAAATTAAATTTAAAACATATGTTTCGTGCTATTGGCGCCGACTCTGAGGATATAAGAGAATATACCCAAAGATTGAAATGGGATAAGGATGAAATTGCAAAATTTGAAAAGGAAGTAATTGAAGAAGTTCAAACATCAACCACGAAAGTAAATGAAGCAATGGGTGGTGATGGAACTCCAAAACCATCGTTCTATTCTCATGTGGATGATTATAGGGCATTTTTCTACAATTGGCTTTTGGATACTTCAAACCCTCAATTCAAGCAGTTATTTTTCGGTATAACGGGATTAACTGCATTGGGGTATGGTGGAAAACTCGTTGGTGATGCTATAAAAGACGTTCAGGTCAAAAAAATAAATGCAGAAACAGAACTGCAGCTTCAAAAACGACTTGTTTCTACCGAATTAAGAAATTTTAAATCTAAAAAGGATGCTGCAATTCAGCCTCTAGTGGACGAATTTTATCGTCAGGTTGATGCAGGTAAATCAAAAGAAGAATTAAAAACAATGGCAGAAAATATATTATATGAAATCAAAAATGGTGCTCCATTTGTATATTCATAAGAGGTAAAATATGTACTTACAACCTGTTAATAATTTATATCAAAGTTATCAATATCCGCAATTACCTAATGCCAAAAGGAATTATACAATAGTGGATCAAAATAAAGTTGATGTATTTGTGAAACAGGGTGAAAGTGCTTTACCATATATATCGGATGTCTTGTCTCATTCAAACAATGAGGAACAAATCACCGAAACGTTATATATACTGGATAGGATGATAGATAGTGGGACCAAAAATATTGATAAAATGTATCCTGTTTTATCAAGATTTAATAATACAAGGTCACCAAATATTCAAACTTTTTTGGCGGGAATTTACAGAAAAATTCAAGTACCGGATGCTTTTGGCCCGTTGGTTAAGATGTTAATACAAAATTCTCAAAACCCTTATCCTAATGCGTTTTTCGATCCTAATGAAGAAATTGGTGGTGCGATTTTGAGTTATTTGTCGGATAGATTCAGACATTAGTTTTGTAACAAATTTGTAACATGATTTATCCAAAAATTAAAGAATGCATTTGAAAGTGTCGATATCACATGTGTAAGCACTAAAACTTGCAGAAAGGAAATCGACACGCTATGGGTATGGCAGCGTCACAAGCTAGATTTTTAGGTCTGACGGCCAGAAAAAGCAATGTTGAGTACGAAGGTCAACAGATTAACCAACAACGTACAACATTAGCTAACCAGTCAGCAAATTATTACAATGATTTGCTTGGTATGTCCGTGCCGACACCTCCTTCTGTTGATAGTTATACTAAAACAGTATATACATTTAATGATGGTGCTTTGACAAACACTGTAACTTCATTGATCGCACAACAAGACGGTACATATACTTTGAGCTATTTGTCCCAATATGAGGATGATTTTACTCCTGTTTCTGCGGCTACAAGCGTTGTTAATTCTGATAATGGAACATATAGAGTAGGCTCTGTTGTTTTAAGAGAGTTAGGTCAACCTATTCAAAGAGATGCTGAAGGCAAATATGTAGGTAATCCGCCGGATGAGTATTTAAGCTCTTTATCTAAGGACCAATTGGATGCTTTAGAAAAAGAAGAACAGTCTTATGTTGATTTGTTGAATGAAAAATATGGAACACAACAAGACGGTTGGATGGTTAGATATGCTGAAAATTCATCAACAGGTGTTTGGTCTCCATATTTCTATAAAGTATCAGAATTAAATAATGGAGTTGTTGATCAAAACAACAATATTACATCAGCTGTAAGTTGTTATACTATGGGATCTTCTACCAAGACTTCTGAAATTAAGGGCGTTGAAGGCTGCTTAATAGAGAAAGATTCAACCGGAAGATATATTTCAATCAGTATTCCAAATGATGCAGGTAGTTTTACTACTTATACATTGACTACATCTACTGTAACTGATCAAGATGCATATGATGATGCCATGAATCAGTATGAGTATGACAAATATTTGTATGATCAATCTATACAAGAAATTAATGCTCAAATTGAGATTATACAAGCTCAAGATAAAAACCTTGAGTTAAGGTTGAAACAACTTGATACTGAACAAGATGCAATTTCAACAGAAATGGATGCAGTACAAAAAGTTATCGAGAAGAATACGGAGAGTTCATTTAAAACCTTCGGATAATCCGTAAAATTAAAGATTATATTTCCTTTCCCTTTTTTCCTTTTTCCTATTGATTTTCCAACGACTTTTTAAACAGAGTCGTTTTTTTTTAGCTACTTATTTAATTTGATAAATTACTTTGTTTTAGTTATCATTCGTTTATGAATGAAAAGTACAAGAAGATTTGTGAAGTTGTTAAAGCTGATTTAGAGAGAGTTAATAAAAATATTTTTTTAAGCTCGGAATTGAAGCCTGAGTTGGAAAAGGAACTTGATAAGTTTTTAAATGCTCCTTCCAAAAGGATAAGATCTTTGGTTACGATATTATTTTTAAGAGCTTCAAAATTATATCTTTTACCGGCACATTATGAGCTTTTAGCTGCTGTTGAATTAATTCATAACGCCTCATTAATTCATGATGATGTTATTGACAAGAGTGAGCTTAGAAGAGGTTGCAAGACTCTTAATTGCAAGTTTGATAATCAAATCGCGGTTGTCTCGGGTGATTATCTGCTTGGTTTAGCATTAAAAAAACTCGTCAAAATAGGTTCTTTACCTGTATTGGATATTTTCGCCGATACCGTAAAAATAATGTGTACAGGAGAAGTTAATCAGTACTTTAATAAGTTTAAAAAAATTACCATTGAAGAATATGTCGAAAAATCGTGCCAAAAAACAGGCGCCTTGTTTGAATGTGCCTTAAAATCTTCAATAATACTTGCCGGTAGTGATGTTGATGATAAAGCTATAGAGTTTGCATCAGATTTTGGTTTAGCTTTTCAAATAAAAGATGATTTGTCTAATATTATGAACAATGATACATCTAAAGCTTCCAATGATATAGAAAAGGGTATATATAACGCACCAATAATTCTTTCAGATAATCTAAAAGATGGTATTGAAAAAACTAAAGATTTGTTAAATAATTATGTCAACTGTGCGAAGCAATGTATTAATGATTTAGATGAAAGTATCTATAAAGCTTCTTTAATTGAGCTTTTGGAGTTATTAGAGGATGTTTAAAGAGCAATTAAAATTATGGTATAAAAAAAATCAACCAGCGATTAAGGAAACAATTGACACTGTAGTTTTTGTTGTTGTTATGGTCATAATTATCAGGTTCTTTATAGGTGAAATTCGTTGGATACCGTCTGGTTCAATGAAGCCAACACTTGTAGAAGGCGATAGAATTTTTGTAGAAAGGTTTTCAAGATTTTATAAAACTCCCGAGCGTGGCGATATAATGGTTTTTTATCCGCCATTTACGGAATTGAAAAATTCTCCTTGGAAGTTGTTTTCAAGGTTAACAGGATTTTTCTGCAAAGATATTGCCTATATCAAGCGAGTAATTGGAATGCCCGGTGATAAGTTTGAAGTAAAGCAAGATTTAGAAGGCAAAAGTACGGTATATATTAATGATAAACCACTGGATGAACCATACGTGAGAAGTGTTTACGATTATACACCATGCACTGAGGCAATGTATTGCGGCCCATTTATAATTCCTGAGGGAGAATATTTCATGATGGGCGACAATCGTGGTAACTCCCAAGACAGCAGATATTGGGGAACCCTGCCTCAAGATAGATTTATAGGCAAAGCAGTATTCTTATTTTGGCCGTTTACAAGGGTTAAGGTGCTACATTAATAGGTGATAGTATTTCATGTAATCAGCCATTATAGTTGAACTTGTTGCGTTTGCCATTGTAGCTTTTAAAGCTTGTTCGTTATCTGTTTCGGTTATTTTTTTCGGTTGTTCTTCTTGCATTTGTTGTTGCTGTTGTGTTTGTTCAACCTTTGTTTGTTCTATATATTGCTCTACTGCCCTTTGTATATCATCACGAAGAGCTTTGTCGCCGGAAAATGATCCTGTAGATTGAACTCCGGCCTCCTCAAGATCGTTTAAGATTTGACTCCATTCGTTATAATTAGGAATGGATGCACCTTGAGCAGCAGCTGCCGCTTTAAGTTGTTCTAAGTCTTCAATACTGTTAATTCTATCGGCCATATTATAGCTCCGTTATTTATACTCTTCTATAATATATAAGTATCTTATTCCCTCTTAATTTCATAAAACATCATAAAATTAACATTATTTAATATTATTGATTTATTGCAAAATATATCATGATAAGATATAATTTCTAAAGTTAGCTTATAATCAATTTATTGGAGAGAACATGAAAAAACAATTTAAAAAAGGGTTTACTCTTGCAGAAACACTCATAACACTTGGTATAATTGGAGTTATTTCCGCATTGACAATACCTACACTGGTAATGAACTATCAATCTAAGGTAAGGATTACCCAATTGCAGAAAGTATACAATGACATATCAAATGCTGCAGTTGCTGCATTGGCAGATGAAAGAGTTGATTCACTTGATTATACCTATGTATACGAAGATATAAATGGTGCAATAGATTTTTTAGAAAAATACTTGAACGTGGCTAAAAGATGTGATGGTACAAATTTGGATGATTGTATGGCAGGTACGTATAGTTCCCTTGATGGCACCGCTTCTGCTGCCGTTGCGGATGTTATCCATGAAGGTTCACAATGTGTTGCATTGACTTCGGGCGCTTCTGTATGTGTTGTTTATGTGAGTGCTGGTGATGGCTACAACTCGCATGGTGAAATAAGTTTTGTTATAGATGTTAATGGCCCTGGGGCTCCAAATACTAACGCTATTGATTTATTCCAATTCCTGATGTACTCGGATGGTACTATTGGAAATAGTTATAACGTTAATAGTGATGCTGCCTCAGGAGTAAGTTGTAATAATTACAAGTCGACGGCGGGCTATGGTGGCAGTTGCTTTTCAAAAGTTGTTGCGGACGGATGGAAGATGGATTATTAATGTTTAATTAAAAATAAAATAATTAAATATATTAAGAAAAATTTACAAAAAGTCGGAAAGTTGTGATAAATCCGACTTTTTTTCATGCTTAATTCTATTGAAAGAATGCTATTTTTATATAAACAACTAAATAAAACACTGGTTAATTAGCATGCAAATTCAATAATACTGCTTGCAAACAAATATTTTACAAATATAATTTTCTATATGGGCGTATTATGCCCTATTCAAAGTAGTCGAAATGAGGAAAGCATGTCAAAAGACGTAATAGAATTAGAAGGTACTATATTGGAAGCTATGCCTAACGCAATGTTCAGGGTTAAGCTTGAAAACGACCATGAAATTCTTGCTCATATTTCTGGAAAGATTAGAAAGAATTTTATAAGAATTTTGCCTGGTGATAAGGTTAAAGTTGAAATGACACCTTATGATTTGTCAAGAGGCAGAATCACCTTCAGATTAAAGTAAAAACATCTCACAATATAAATATAAAGGAAAACAAAATGAAAGTAAGATCATCAGTAAAGAAAATTTGCGATAAATGCAAATGTATCAAAAGAAAAGGAAGAATCGCTGTAATTTGCGAAAACCCTAAACACAAACAAAGACAAGGTTAGGCTTATTAGAAATGAAGCGAGCATGATTAAGCGAACTTCATTCTATGAATCTGTAAAACCTAAAACCGGACTTGCGGGTATCAGCAAGTGGAGAGGAAGTATTTAAGCCTCTTACCCAAAAAAATCTAACAACAGGGTGAAGGAAAAGGGTGCGATTAAAATTTAGTTTAAAGGCTAGGTTCAAACTCAAACCTCACCAAAAGCCAAGAAAAGGAGAAAACAAATGGCAAGACTAGCAGGGGTAGATTTACCTCGTAACAAAAGAATGATAGTAGCATTAACTTATATCTATGGTATAGGACCAACAAGAAGTGCAAAAATTCTTGAAGCTACAAAAATTTCACCGGATTTAAGAACTGACGATTTGACAGAAGAAGATATCAAAAATCTTCGTAATGAATTGTCAAACTATCATATAGAAGGTGATTTAAGACGTGAAGTGACTATGCATATCAAACGTCTTCAAGAAATCGGTTCTTACAGAGGATTACGTCACAAACGTAACTTACCTGTAAGAGGTCAAAGAACAAAAACTAACGCAAGAACACGTCGTGGCAAGAAAAACGGCGCAGTTGCAAAGAAAAAGTAAGATAATTGTCGGTTGATAAATTAACCGTTGCAAAAGTCTTACCCTGAAACAATTTCAGGAGCTGTTATAAAAATTTATACTATAAAAAGTAAAGGAAATAAAAATGGCAAGACCAGTAAAAACAAAGAAAAAAGAAAAGAAAAATGTATTGCAAGGTGTTGTACACATACAATCAACCTTCAACAATACAATTGTAACTTCTACTGATACTCAAGGTAATGCTATTGCCTGGGCAACAGCAGGTGCAACAGGTTTCAAAGGTGCAAGAAAAGGAACTCCTTTTGCAGCTCAATCAGCAGCTGAACTTGTAGCTAAAAAATCTATTGACCAAGGTATGAAAAAAGTTGAAGTTTACATCAAAGGACCTGGTTCAGGTCGTGAAACTGCAATCAGAGCAATCCAAGCTGCAGGTTTGGAAATTACATTAATCAAAGATGTAACTCCAATTCCTCACAATGGTTGCAGACCACCAAAGAAAAGACGTGTATAGTATCATATATACGGCTATTAACTAGTAGAGTAAGGCGGGGGCTTGCTTAAAGCCAAAAAGCAAACCATAGATGCCCCGCAAAAGTAAAGGAGAAAAAATGGCAAGATACAAAGGACCTACAAATAAATTATTCCGTAACTACGGTGTTAAAGATTTGTCAAACAGAAAATTAACATCTTCTATGAGACAAAGTGCTTCAGGTCAGCACGGTGCAGTCAGAAAAAAACTTTCTGAATATGCTATCCACTTAAACGAAAAACAAAAAATCAGACTTACATACTTAGTAAGTGAAAAGCAATTTGCTAAATATTATAACGAAGCAGCTAGAAGAAAAGGCGTAACAGGTACAATTTTGTTACAACTTTTGGAATCAAGATTAGATAACATTTTGTTCAGAGCCGGCTTCGGTATTACACGTAAACAAACAAGACAAATTGTTAACCACGGACACGTTCTTGTTAATGGTAAAAAGGTAGACATACCTTCATACTTGGTAAAACCAGGTGATGTTGTAACAGTTAAATCAAGAAGTGAACAATACTTGAAAAATGTATTGGAAATGATTGATATGGCTTGTGCACCTGCTTGGATGACTATTGATAAAGATGCTTTGAAAGTTACTTTTGATAGAATTCCAGAAAGAGAAGAACTTGATCCTGAAATCAAAGAACATTTGGTAATTGAATATTATTCTAAATAATAATTAGGCAAAAAATGCCTTAATTAATGTCCAATCTGGAGAAATCCAAAAAATAGTTATTATAAAACTAGGAGAAAAACAAATGGAATTAAAAATTAAATGCGTTAATACAACAACAAGCTCTGACGGTTCACAGTACGGTAAGTTTGTAATTGAACCGTTGGAAAGAGGTTTTGGGACTACAATTGGTAACTCTTTAAGACGTGTATTGTTGTCAAGTCTTGAAGGTACTGCTGTTACATCAGCTAGAATTGAAGGTATTACTCACGAATATACAGCAATTCCTGGTGTATTAGAAGATGTTATCGATGTAATGTTGAACCTTAAAGGCTTAGTTGTAAAAACCGATTCTAAAGATGCTCAACATTTAAGAATAGATGTTGATCGTCCGGGACCGGTTCTTGCTAGTGATATTCAATTGCCTGCAGGTGTTAAAGTTGTCAACCCTGATTGGTTAATTTGTACAGTAGCTGAAGGCGGTTCTTTCCACGCTGACGTGATTGTTGAAACTGGCAAAGGCTATGTTGCAAATGATGTTCCTAGAGATGCTAAGGGTATGTCAATTGATGTATTACCTATCGATGCTACATTCATGCCAATTAAACGTGTAAGTTATAATGTTGAAAATACACGTGTAGGCGATATGATAGATTTCGATAAGTTAACTTTGGAAATTTGGTCAAATGGATCAATTGATGTAACAACAGCATTGAGCCAAGCATCAAATCTTTTAATTGACCACTTTATGCAAATCGCTTCTATAACAGGTCAACCGGTAGTTTCATCTGTTGCAGCTGTAGAAGAAGTTGTTGAAGAAGATTCTAATGTTCCTTCAATGACAATTGAAGAATTGGAATTGTCAGTTAGAGCATACAATTGCTTAAAACGTGCAAGTATCAATTCAATGGCTGAATTATTGAAAAAATCAGAACATGATTTGTTGAACATTAAAAACTTCGGTAAAAAATCTTCAGATGAAGTAATCGAAAGACTACATCACTTCGGTTTGGAATTAGCTCCAAGCCCTGAATTTGAAGAAGAAATTGGCTAATAACAGTAAATTAAAATATAAGGAAAGTAAAAAATGAGACACCAAACTAAAAAACATACGCTTGGAAAAGCACAAGACCAAAGAGAAGCCTTGTTGCGTTCTTTAGCGACTGAACTTTTTATGCATGGTGAAATCAAGACAACTATGGCAAGAGCAAAAGCTTTAAGACCATACGCTGAAGAGATTATCACTTTTGCTAAGAAAGGTGACTTAAATAGCCGTCGTCAAGCAGCTAAATATATTTTCGATAAAGAAACAGGAAAATATATGGACTTGGCAACAGGTGAAGTTTTCGATGCACCTCAAGCAGATAAAAAGTTAGCTGCAGAAACAGTTTTGAGAAAATTGTTTGTAGTAATCGGTAAAAAATATTCAAATCGTGAAGGCGGTTATACAAGAATTTACCGTTTACCTCCAAGACGCGGCGATGCCTCTGAAATGGCATTAATCCAATTGGTATAACGTTATGCGTTATACCTTTCGGGTTCAGTATATCGGGAAAAATTATGCAGGGAGCCAATTACAGGCTGGAAGCGATTTACCGACAATACAAGGAGAACTCGAAAAAGCACTTAGCACATTGATATGCGGTGATTCCGCAAATAATAAACGACCGGTTAAAACAATTTTTTCCGGAAGAACTGACAGAGGAGTTAATTCTGTCGGTCAGGTTGTTCATTTTGATTATGATAAGCCTATTGTTGCTTCCAGGTTTATGTATTCATTAAATGAAATTTTACCTGATGATATTTCTGTCAGTGACTTGAAAGAGGTTAGTTCGTCCTTTCATGCTCAAAAATCAGCAAAAAAGCGGCATTATGTATATGAATTTATTAATCGTAGATTAAAAAATGCATTTGATGGTGATTTGTTGCGGATAAAGTATCATGTTGATATAGAAAGGATGCAAAAAGCACTTGATTATATAAAAGGTGAACATGATTTTTCAAGTTTTAAAAGTTCCGGAACGCTAAACCCAAGCAAAATTTGTTTTATATATGAAGCGAAGGTTTCTAAGGTCGGCGACAAGGTTATCATTGATATTATTGGAAATAGATTTCTATATAATATGGTGAGGGCTATTGTCGGAACCCTTATAGAAATAGAAGGGCATAATTTGCAGCCTGAACATATGAAGGATGTTTTGGAGGCAAAAGATCGCCGAAAGGCAGGTCAAAACGTCAGTCCTTATGGTCTGACGCTGGTAGAAGTAACATATTAAAAATTGGAGATATAAGCATGAAAACTTATTCAGCAAAACCTCTAGAAGTAGAAAGAAAATGGTACCTAATCGATGCCGAAGATGAAATCTTGGGTAGATTGGCTGTTAGAATTGCTAATATTCTAAGAGGTAAAAATAAACCTGAATATACTCCAAACGTTGATACAGGTGATTTCGTAATTGTAATCAATGCTGACAAAGTTAGAGTTTCAGGAAATAAAGAAACTGATAAAATTTATTATCACCATACTGGTTATCCGGGTGGTTTAAAAGCTGCAAGCGTAAAAGAAGTACGCGAAAAAGATGCAAGAAAATTGATTGAAAAAGCAGTTAAAGGTATGCTTCAACACAACACATTGGGTGATACTCAATTTACAAAATTGAAAGTATACAATGGACCTGAACATCCACATGCTGCTCAAAAACCAATCGTACTTGAAAAAGAAGGAGGTAACAACTAATGGCTGATAAAGAATTTATAGCTACAGGACGTAGAAAGACCTCTATTGCGGTAGTAAAATTGGTTAAAGGTAAAGGCAGAATTTTTGTTAACGGTAAAAAATTAACTGATTATATCGGTAACAGACCTGCTATTGAAATGTTAGTATACAGACCACTAGTTTTGACTGATAATCAAGAAAAATATGATGTAAGAGTTAAAGCTGTTGGTGGTGGTATTGTTGCTCAATGTGGTGCTATCAGACATGGTATTGCAAGAGCATTGGTAAAATCTAACGAAGAATACAGAAACGTGTTAAGACTTGAAGGTTTGCTAACCCGTGATCCACGTGTTAAAGAACGTAAGAAATACGGTCGCAAACGTGCAAGAAAACGTTTCCAATTCTCAAAACGTTAATATATTTCAAAAGCCGGTTTTCAAAACCGGCTTTTTTATTACATAAACAATATTATCTGCCTGAGGCAGGACAACATATTGTGACAATATTGATAAAAAGCGCTTATATGATAATTATCAAATAACACAACAATTAGTAATACCGCTTTACACAAGAATGGTCATCGTTACTAATCGGCATTTTCTTTCTCTTTATTTGCGAGGTAAAGAGAAAGAAAACGCCGGCAAAAGAAAGAGAAACACGCAATCGTTTTGGGCAATCCTTTGGATTGCAAAAGCCCTTTCAGGGCGCACATACGTGCCGTTGCAAATTTTACACCATATTTCCTCTCCCCTTGTGGGAGAGGTAGGGTGAGGGGTGTAAAATTTGCAATCGTTCCCTGCACTTTCTTACTCACTCGCATTAAACGGCATTTTGGTCAGCGGAGTTCTCCGCCGACCTTCAGCCTCTGCTCGCTCGCGCCTAAGGACAATGGCGCGGTTTGACAAAATTCCGCGGTAGCGGAGTGAACAATAACTGTAGCCGAAACAAACGTCAGGGGCGTGTATTGTTTGAGCGGTAAAAGTATTTGTGGTTAGAAAAATTGATTATATTTATAGCGAGTTTACACGCCCTTATTTTGAGGCGTACAAGTTATTAGTGAACGCAGCGTGCGGTGGTTTTTGTGCAACTTTTGACACCAAAAGTTGCCGCCGTGCGCGCAGCACTTGGTATTGTTTTTAATTGGGGCAGATAATATTGTTTATGTAAACAAATGTTACAAAAAGTACGACTTGTGAAATTGGGTAATTTTCAAATACTTTATATATGTAAGAGAGAGTACACAAACATAAGGAGAGCTATTATGTCGTTCTTAGCGGTAGATTCACAAAAACAATTATTTATTTTACAAAGAAACCAATTGCAGTATGAACAAACTTTAGTAATGAATGAAGCAAACTGGGTTTCAAAAGAAATGGGTTATTATGCCAATGAAATGGGTGAAGATGCTGATTTGGACAATGATCCATACTACATTCAGTTGCAACAAACTGAAGAGTATTTGGAATCAAGACAAGATACATTGGATTCTCAAATTCAGTTGTTAGATAATGAAATTTCAAGTTTGAAGACATTGGTAAACAACAATATCAAGAACAGCTGCGGCTTGAACTTGATTGGAAGCTAATAGCATATAAAGACGCCTATAAAGGCGTTTTTATATTTTGTTTTTCGAAAAGTTCTATGGTGTTTAGCATCAGTGAAGCTATTGTCATTGGTCCTACACCGCCCGGAACCGGTGAAATATATGATGCTATTTTGGAAACATTTTCAAAGTCAACGTCTCCGCGTGTTCTACCCGTTGAATCTTTGAAAATTCCAACATCAACGACAATGCAACCAGATTTTAACATTTTTTCTTCTATTATATTTTCCCCTACTGCAGAAACAAGAATATCTGCAGTTTTTGTTATTTCTGCAAGATTTTTTGTATGGCTATGACAAATTGTTACGGTTGCATTTCTATTCAAAATCATCTGTGAAAGCGGTTTTCCGACTATATTCGAGCGTCCAACTATGACAACATGTTTACCGTCAAGGTCAATATTGTATTCATCAAGTAATATTAAAATTCCTTTTGGAGTGCAAGGGTATACAAATGGTTTTTCACCTGAGAAAAGTTTACCAAAATTATACGGAGTAAAGCCGTCAACGTCTTTTTGAGGGTTAATAAGGTTAATAACTTTCTCCTTAGAAATGTGCTCAGGTAATGGTAGTTGCACAAGAATTGCATTCACTCTGTCATCTTTATTTAGTTCATGAATTTTCTCTAAAAGTTCTTTTTCAGAAATTGTTTTAGGGTATTTAATAATATTTGAATTTATACCTATTGCTTCAGCAGTTTTGCGCTTATTATTAACGTAAATTTGGCTCGCAGGATTATCACCTACCAAAATGACAGTAAGTGATGGTTTTTTTTCAAAATTATTTATTTTTTCTTTTAATTTGAGTAGAATTTTTTCTTTTAATTGTTTTCCGTCAAGAATTATCGTCATATTACCTCATTATCTGTGGTAGATTAAGTCTGAAATAAAATTGTTTGATTGCATTTTCAACTACTTTAGATTCTTTCTCTACGGGTTTTTCTTCAAGAGATTTATCGTAAGGAATTACCCCCAGAACGTCCAAATCATATTTTTTAAGCAATTTATAAACGTTACTCAAATCATCATTGATAACTTTATTAATTACAACACCAAGTTGTCCGCCTGCGGCATATTTTGCGCTAAACTCTTCAATTCTTTTTGCAAGATGCGCCGAGTCTTCACTTGGGTTTGCGACAATAATTGTTGTATCAACATCAGTGTCTACAAGTTGATTTAAATATTTTAAATCAAATTCGCAATCAAATATAACTATATCATAGCGTTCAATAAGCTTTAGTACTGCATCATTAATTTGACCTGTTATAGGGCATCGGCAATCCTTTGAGCCTACAAACCAGGAAACTATAATATCAACATTTTCATCCAATGAAACAACGATATCTTCCATTGCCCATTCAATGAATTCTTGTTTTGTCATGTGTTCAGGAATTCCAGTTTTGTATTCGTGTTTTCCACTTCTTATCCCATAAATTGTATTTCTTATATCTAAACCAAAGCTATGTCCTAGTTCGCTTGTCAAATCATTATCAAATAAAAGAATACTCTTTTCCGGAAACATTTCTTTTATAATATTTAAGAAAGCTTTTGTAATTGTCGTTTTTCCGCTTCCGCTTTTACCAATAACAGCAAGTTTAGTTGTCATTATACCTCTCTTTTAAGCTATTCGACAGTTCATATGTCAACTTCATGGCTTTTTCTGCCAGAGTTTCAGATAAAGATCCTGCACCACAGGTTGGCGTTACAAAAGAATTGTCTATAATTAGTTTCTCATCAATTCCCTTTTTAGTCAAATAGTTAACAGCTTTGTCAAACTTTGATTGCATTGTTTGTAAGTCTGTTTTTTCAAGCAGGGTTGGTGCTTTTGTCGGAATAATTCCCCACGCAATTTTTCCGCCTCTTTCAAGAAACTGTTCAATTTGCTTATGATAAATACTTAAGTTTTGTGCGTAATGATAAGCATCTAGGCTTATTATCTCAACATTCGATTTTATAGGTACACTCCAATCGCATTTTCCACAGCAATGTATTGCAGTTATACCGCCATTATTTTTAATTATGTCTATAATTTCTTTTAACATAGCAATGGTATCATCTTTTGTTATTGTTATATAAGCTGAAGTTCCAAGTTGTGATATTGTTGGTTCATCTATAAAAATTATGGGTTTTGCCCCTTTTGATTTTATTTTTTTAACTTGCCATAGTGCTTTTAGAGATAATATTTTTACAATCAATTCCTTTAATGTATCATCATAGATTGCACATCTCCCTTTTTTATCTGTAAGGGTTGTTGCAAGCGTAAACGGTCCAGTGATTTGCCCTTTTGCATATTGGCAATTATTTTCTCTAATTAAGTCCAAAAACAAATTGAAAGTTGATGAAAAATCACTTGTTATTGCGAATTTTTCAAGCAATTCCGGTGCATTTTGATTTATTATATTTTCGTAATCAGATAAAAATATTTCAATATCGTGAAAAAATTTTTCATTTTCTGTATCAAATGAAAAATTTTCATCTTCGGATAAAAAAAATGAAGGCATACCTTCCAAAAACTGGATAGTCATGTCTTCATTTTTACTAACTTTAGATAACTGTGGCCAAAAAGGAATATTTTTAAAATATTTTTGTACAGTTTCTATAGCTTTTTGGGGATTTTTATATGGTAATGAGCCTATTGCCAAGCATTCCATTATTATCCCCCTTTTAAATTACCTATTCTTCTTCAGTTGTTTCTTCTACTTCTTCTTCAATAGATTCTTTAACAACTTCAGAAGCTGTAACTACAACTGCTAATTCGCATTTAACCTTAGAAGTTAATTTGATAAGCATTTTGTATTCACCAATTTTGTTAATAGGTGCGTTCAAAGAAACATTCTTTCTATCAACTTCGATACCTGATTTTTCTTTTAATTCTTCAGTCAATTTCTTAGTTGTAATTGTTCCGAACAATTTACCTGATTCACCAGCTTTAGCAGATAATTCAAGTTTACCGAATTTTTCAATTTGTTCAGCTTTAGCAAGAGCTTCAGCGTGTAATTTTTCTTGTTTAGCTTTGATTCTTGCCAAATTCTTTTCACGATTTTGAAGAGCACCTTCAGTAGCTACTTCAGCAACAGCTTGTGGCAACAAGAAATTTCTTGCATAACCATCTTTTACATTAACGATGTCACCTGCTTCACCAAGGTTTTGGACATCTTTTTTTAATATAACTTGCATAATAAAAATTCTCCTTTACTATTTATTATCGCGCTTGAGAACATCCTACAACAAACAAAAACAATTGTCGAGGATTTTTTGCGGATTGTTACAGACCGGATCATTTGATATCAGGGAAGATGTAACGTATTCCATCATCACCACGCCAGCGAATGTATCCGGTTTTAGGTGTTCTGTCCAAGTCAAGTACGCTAACTAAAGCCCAATTGCCTCGTATTGCATTGAGTTTTATTTTTGTTGGCATATTCATTTTTGAAATAAATTGTGAACTTTCATCAGGTGCGCTCATTATGTTTTTTACGGAATCGGGGGCTCCGTTTAGTAAATAAAAACCATATTTTCTTCCGTATGTATTATAGAAATAGATCCATGTCATAAATTTATATGGGTCATCTTTCTTTATCCAAGCGGTTTCGCCCGTTCTGTTATTATAGATTACTTCCACCCAGTCATCAGTTTCGTCAGTAACCGGCATATATCCTAGCTCTTTTTCAGGAATAAAAACAACAAAAAGATCGTTAAAATTAACCCCACTTGGGAAAATGTCCCTTGCAGACCACTTTATGCTGTTTATTATGTCTGAAGTTTCATCCGGAGAACGATGAAGCGTTATACTTTTTGGAGCCTGATACAAGCCAATAGTTCTTATGTCGTTGCTTTCAGTTGATACAGGCATAACATTTGCTGCATTTACAGGTAAGCACATTCCCAATAGTACTATGAATATTGCTATTAGTTTCTTCATTCAGACCCCCTATAACATTTATTCTCTAAATGATATATCAGTATATGTTTTTTGTAGTTTTTCTCTGACAGATTGCATTTGTTTATCTATAATTTCGTCAGTTAATGTTGCGTTTTCATCCTGCATTTTTATACGGAATGCAAGGCTTTTGTAACCTTTATCAATATTATCACCCTGATAAACATCAAATACCTCGCTGCCCTTGAATATGTTTTGTTGAACAGCACCTTTAATGACTTTTTGAATTTCTTCAAAAGAAACTTTTTCATCAATTATGAATGCCAAATCACGTTTTACTTCCGGGAATTGAGGAAGTCTTTTGTATCTTGGCACTGTTTCTTTGATAGCGGAAATAACCATGCCCAAGTTTAGTTCAAACATATATGCTTCTTGGTTTAGTTTTAATTTGTCTTTTAGTAATGGATGTACTTGTCCGAAATATCCTATAGGCTCAGGCTTTTTGCCTAAAAGTAAAACTTGAGCCGTCCTATATGGATGCATATGTTCTTTTTCATCACAAGCTGTAATTTTTATTCTTCTGGTTATGCCTAATTCTTCAAAAAGGTGTTCAAACAAACCTTTGACAGTGTAAAAATCCGGTGTAGATGTTTTTTGCCATTTTGAATTTTCGATTTCTCCGGTTAGAACACCTGCAAGAATTCTTGATTCCTTAACGCCGGAATATTTTTCATCAGGAGTGCCTTCCAGTTCATATATTTTACCTATTTCATAACCCCAAAAGGTTTTTTGTCCGTTATCGAAGTTCATTTTCATAACGTTCAAAACGCTTGCTGCCAGTGTTTGTCTTAGCATTGAGTATTCTTCACTTGCCGCGTTTTCTACGTATGCAGCCTTTTCTTGATTAAACGGTATCATATATTTGTCAAGTAAAGATTTACCTATCAATGAACTTGTAATAATTTCATTCAGGCCTGATGATTGCATAAGTCTATTTACTTTTGCTATAACTCTTTCTTCCAAAGAAATCTCTGGCATTTCGTTTTTACTTGGCAACGTTGGTGCAATTTTATCGTAACCGTTGATACGGGCAATTTCTTCAATAAGGTCAATTTCTCTTGTTACGTCGTAAGCTCTGAATGACGGAACTAAGAATTTTGCAGCGCTTTCATTGCCTCCGAGTTTTTTGAAGCCAAGGTTTTCTAAAATAGTTATACATTTTTCAGAATCAATTGTGCAGCCTAAAATTCTTTTTACCTGTGCATATCTTAGGGTTATTTCGGTAGGCTCAAGTTTGTTTTCACCTGTTTCAACAACTCCGGTTACTTCAGCATCAGCATATTCTGTTAATAATTGCATTGCACGCATAAGAGCAGGTTTTATTGCCTCGATGTCTACGCCTCTTTCGTATCTTGCACAGGCTTCACTTCTGTAACCTACGCTTCTTGCGGATTTTCGGTTGCTTACGGGTGTGAAATATGCAGCTTCAAGCGCAATATTTTTGGTGTTATCGTCAATTTCGGAATTCTCTCCGCCAAATACTCCGCCTAAACATACGCCGCATTCTTTTGTTGCAATAAGAACAGTATCATTTGTAAGTTCACGTTCAACACCATCAAGTGTTGTGAGTTTTTCGCCTTCTTTTGCTCTTCTTACGCATAAATAACCATCTAATTTATCAAAATCAAATGCGTGTAAAGGTGTACCGTATTCAAGCATTACGTAGTTTGTTATGTCTACTACGTTGTTAATTGCCCTGACTCCTGATGCTAAAAGCCTTTTTTGCATCCAGTCAGGTGAAGGCTTGATTTTAATGTTTTTAATTAAACCTACTGAGTAGTATTTGCAGACATCTTTATCTAAAATTTCAACTTTAAATTCGTTCGTTGTCAAATCTTTTGTGCATTCAACAGGATTGAATTTTAAAGGTTTGTTGAATATAGCACTCAATTCTCTTGCAATGCCAATAACAGACATCTCATCGCCTCTGTTTGCGGTTGGTGCTACGTCCAGAACATAGTCTTTTTCAAATCCCAAAACATCTTCTGCATTTTCACCAATTTTTACATTAGGGAAAATTCTGTTAAGTATCAAAATACCGTCTTCTTCTTGGTAATTTCTTTCAGAAACACCCAATTCATCAGCAGAACAAAGCATTCCTTGAGATTCAACACCTCTTATTACAGCAGGAGTTAGTGTAAACATTTCGCCTGTTTTTCTGTCCAAAACTTGACTGCCGACGCTTGCATACGGAACAATTTGACCTTCCGCAATGTTTTGTGCTCCGCAAACAACAGTTTTCAGACCTGCACCTGTGTTTACGGTTACAAGGTGTAATCTGTCTGAATTTGGGTGATTGTCTATTTTTTCTATCTTAACGGTTTTTATATTTGTAAATTTTGGTTTAACTTCTTCAATAGCTTCAACTTCCAATCCACTCATAGTAAGCTCATGCGCGATTTGTTCAGGCTCTTTATCAGATAAGTCTACGAATTCATTTAACCAATTTAGTGATACTTGCATTTTGTTCCCTCTTTTATTCTATATCTATGTCTAAAATTGTATTACAAAAAGAGAATATTGTAAAATAATTGCATAATTCATCCAAATTTGTTATTATTTACAAATAAAGGAGGTAAAAATGGACGAAATTAACGAGCAGAGTAACGGGGGGGGGCAACTCCTTTAAGCAGATATAATAGGGTGCTTGACACATTTGACAACAAAATCTATAATTCTAATATGAAGAATTATAGTTCAAGAAATGGATTCACATTAGCTGAAGTTTTGATAACGCTTGGTATAATTGGGGTAGTAGCAGCTTTAACGATACCTACTTTGGTATCAAAATACAAAGAGAAGGTACTGGTTTCACAAGTAAAACAGGCGCATTCACAATTGATTAATGCAATACAGTTGTATGTAGCAAAAAATAATTGTACAAATATGTTGTGTTTATTTGATACAAAAAAGACATCTGACGAGGTAGCAGCGGAGTTAGCTACAGTTATAAAATCGGCAAAAATATGCAAAGCAGCAGATGCAGCCGAAAAGTATTGCAAGTACTATGGGCTTAAAGATAACACTCCTTCATACAAAGTTGATGGTGTATATGCTTCAGGAGATGGAATGACTACAGCAGGTCGCATATATTTACCCAACGGTATGATAATTAGAGTTACGCAAAGACCACAATGTGTAACATATACGGATTATCCAGTGAGAGATGAAAATGGTTATTTGACCGGAGAAACTATTCAGCTTGTGTCTCACAATTGTGCACATGTATATGTTGATGTAAATAATCTTGCCGGCCCTAATCAATTTGGGGCGGATGTATACAGATATAATGTATTAGATTCAGGAAAAATAGAACCTAGTGATAAAAAACTATTGAATAATGCATTATTATACAACAAGATAGAATATACACCTTATGAAATAGGTGACCCTGTTGAAGAAGATTAATCTATAAATTGTGTAAACAAAATTTGCGTACCTCTGACACTTTTTCTTGCTAATTGTTATGTTTGTGAGATAATTTTATTGAAGCTAAATATTAAATAGCAGAGTACACAATTATATAAAAAGGAAAAACAAAATGGCTAGAAAAACTCCATTAGAGAAAATCAGAAACATTGGTATTGCCGCTCACATTGATGCCGGTAAAACCACTACTACAGAGCGTATTTTGTTCTATACAGGTAAAACTCACAAAATCGGTGAAGTTCACGATGGTGCTGCAGTTACCGACTTTATGGAACAAGAACGTGAAAGAGGTATTACAATCCAATCAGCTGCGGTTACTGCAGAGTGGAAAGGACACCAAATTAACATTATTGATACTCCGGGACACGTTGATTTTACTATCGAAGTTGAACGTTCTTTGCGTGTATTAGATGGTGTTGTTGCTGTATTTTGTGCAGTAGGTGGTGTTCAATCTCAGTCAGAAACTGTTTGGAGACAAGCTAACAGATATGAAGTTCCTCGTATGGTATTTGTTAACAAAATGGACAGAACAGGTGCTGATTTTTATAGAGTAGTTGACCAAATTAAAACAAGATTGGGCGCTAATGCTGTTCCAATTCAGTTGCCTATCGGTGCTGAAGATAAATTCACAGGTCTTATTGATTTGATGACAATGAGAGCTGAAATTTATACTAATGATTTAGGAACAGATATAAAAGAAGAAGATATTCCTGCAGAACTTGCTCAAAAGGCTCAAGAATACCATGATGCTATGGTTGAGGCAATTGCTAGTGAAGATGATGCTTTGATGGAAAAATACTTTGAAGATCCATCTAGTATTACAGTAGATGAATTGAAGGCCGCATTGAGAAAAGCTGTTTGCGAAAACAAGATTGTTCCTGTTTGCTGTGGTACAGCTTTCAAAAATAAAGGTGTTCAATTGTTGTTAAACAACGTTGTTGACTATATGCCATCACCTGTTGATGTTAAAGCTATTGAAGGTGAATTGGAAGACGGTACTAAAACAGAAAGACATTCATCAGATTCAGAACCATTCTCAGCTTTGGCATTCAAAGTTATGACAGACCCATACGTAGGTCGTTTAACATTCTTGAGAGTATATTCAGGTGTAATTACATCAGGTTCTTATGTTCTAAATGCTACTAACGGCAAGAAAGAACGTATCGCAAGATTGGTTCGTATGTATGCTGATCAAAGACTTGAAGAAAGTGAAGTATACGCAGGTGACATTTGTGCCGCAGTTGGTTTGAAAGAAACAACAACAGGTGATACATTATGTGATGAAAAAGCTCCAATTATCTTGGAAAAAATGACATTCCCTGAACCGGTAATTTCAGTTGCTATTGAACCAAAAACAAAAGCTGACCAAGATAAGATGGGTATCGCTCTTCAAAAACTTGCTGAAGAAGATCCTTCATTCCGTGTAAAATCTGATACTGAAACAGGTCAGACAATTATTTCAGGTATGGGTGAACTTCACTTGGATATCATCGTTGACCGTATGTTGAGAGAATTCAAAGTAGAGGCTAATATCGGTAAACCTCAGGTTGCTTATCGTGAAACTATCCGCGGTACTGCTGATCAAGATTCTAAATTCATCCGTCAATCAGGTGGTAAAGGTCAATACGGTCACGTTAAAGTTAAGATCTCTCCGGCTGAAGAAAATGCAGGATTTGTATTTGAAAACAAAATCGTCGGTGGTGCTATTCCTAGAGAATACATCGAACCTGCAAGAAAAGGTATGGAAGAAGCTCTTGAAGGCGGTATCTTAGCAGGATATCCGATGATTGACGTTAAGGTTGAACTTTATGATGGTTCTTACCACGAAGTTGACTCTTCTGAAATGGCATTCAAAATTGCTGGTTCTATGGCTATTAAAGAAGGTTGCCGTAAGGCTCAACCTTGCATTTTGGAACCAATGATGAAGGTTGAAATCGAAATTCCTGACGAATTTACAGGTACAATCATCGGTGATATATCAAGACGTCGTGGACGTGTTGAAGGTCAAGAACCTGTTGGTAATACAGGCAACGTAATTGTTAGAGCTATTGTTCCTCTTGCAAATATGTTCGGTTATGCAACTGATTTGAGATCTAACACTCAAGGACGTGGTACATTCTCAATGGAATTCAATCATTACGAACAAGTTCCTGCTAATATCGAAAAAGAAATTATCGAAAAGTCAGGTGCTGCAAAAGCGTAATTATTCCAAAATCTTAATCATAAAAAAGAGTCCGAGTTTCGGGCTCTTTTTTTATAAAAAGAAACCACTTTTTTTAATAAAGTGGTGTTACGAATTTATTATAGTAGGAAAAAAGGGAAAGGAAAATTTTATCTGCAAAATACATGGTTCATATGAACTTATTTTGCTATTAAGTTTTGATTATTAGCTGAACATACTGAATGATTTTTCTACGTTCTTGTCAACTACGTTCTTGACAGATTCATATTCAGTTTGTAGAGCATTGTGTTCGGTATCTATTTTTTTCAATTCAAGGTCTATATTTTGATCTTTCTTCTCTAAAGATGCAATTTCTTGATTGTATTTCGCTTCAACCAGAGCAATTTCACGTTCATCTTCAACCTCTTGGATTGCATCATCGTCGCTTACTGTTGTTGAAACAAATGATTTGTCAGTTGCAGAATAGTATTGCAATAACAATTTACCCTCTCGGATTTGTTGTTCAAACCAAGCATCATCTTTTATTGTGTCATTTTCATTTTGTTCTGTATAGTAGCCTGCTGATGCCATTTTGTTAAATATGTTTCTCAAGTAAGATATATAACCTGATTCAACATCGTTTGCAGTTTGTAGTGCAATAGTTGCGGCGGAGTCTTTTGGATTGTAGGTTCCGTCACCATAGAATTGTGTTGTAATTGCTACTGCATAATCATAAAGTTCACGTTGTTCTTGGGTTGTCCCTTCATAGTTTATTGCTTTGGTTTCACCGTTGATTGTATAAGTAGGATAACCATTATATAATTTGTTGTCACCAAAAGATTGGTATCCGTATTGAATTTCAGCGTTACCTTCTTCGTGCTCTTCGTCATCAAAGTTTATTCCTACAGATGTGAAATATTTATCCCAAGCTTCATGGATTTTTGTTTGAGCTTCATCGTCAGATATGTCATCTATGTCCGCTTGAGTATAACCTAGTTCTGCTAAGAAAATGTTAAAATCACCGTTTCCGGCTTCAAATGCTTTTGCTTGTTTATCTGTAACTAAAATTTTTCCTTTTGCATTGGTTACTATATATTGTCTTCCACAAGCAACAGTGTTGTAACCTGTCATCAGATTATACGATATATCTGAGTAATTAGCTATTGTTCCGTTAAAACCGGTAAGTACTGTTAATTTTGTTGCAGATAGAGCAGCAAGATACTCTGTATTTAATTGCTCTGTTTCATCCGCAAGACGTTGTTTGGAATATGAAAGTGCTTGACCACTGGCTTCATTATCACTTAGTCTTGCAGTAATGCTGAGCAAACGAGCTTGTCCTGCTGCCATTCCCATAAGCTTTAACGTTCCTTTCTAAAATCGTAACTAGTAATTAGATTTACGGAGTTTAGAAATTAAAACTTTAATAATTTAAGCCTATTTGTTAAGAATCTTTACATGATTTATTTTCCCAATATGGGTTAAAATTTTGAATATTTGTGTACGCTTTATCAAAATTTCCGTCAAAATTTATTGCTCTGTCATCGAGTATTATACTTGAATAGGGATTTTTTTTGTTGGTTATATCTTGTATAAATTGCATTAAATTGTTCTTGATGAGCCATGTTTTTACAAGGTTTTTGTTCCGTGCTGTGCAAATAGTTATTCTGTATTGAATCGAGAGTTTTTGTAAAAACTCAAAAGTGCCATCTTTCATTTCAGGTATGTCTGAGGCGTCATATTTACCTTGATAGTTATTTAAAACTCCATCTAAATCTATACTCAAAATTTTTTGCGCCATTTAATAAGTCCAATATATGTACAATATACTGTATAAAAATATTTAATCATAAATTAAAATAATGTCAAATAATAGTAACTATATTGTACTTATATTGGACGTCAACTTATATGAAGAAAAAATTGAAATCTAGTGGCAATGGTTGGGAGCTTTATTTTGCAAAGCCTTTATTAAAATTGCTTCGTTACAATCCTGTAGATATAAATGTTTTAATTACAGCTAAAAATGATTGTTTGACTGTAGAGCCTATAGCCAAAGATGAGAGTGCAAAATATGCAGATGCGATGGTGAGAAGTTTTCAAAAAAGTGGTCGTAATGGTTATGGTTTGTATTTCCCAAGTTCATTGATTGAATATCTTGAAATAGAGCCGGATGAGGATTTTTTAGATATCAATATTGATGAAAATATCATGTATATTAGGAAAGCTAATTAAGTAATTTATAATTGTAATAAAAATTCCGAACCAAACTGGTTCGGAATTTATTAGTAATCTTGATAAAATTTAACTTATTCACTTATTGCCTGGCGGCATTCTTCGCAGATACCGTTTTCATCGAGTTTTCTGTATTTCCAGCAACGTTCACATTTTTCGCCTTCAGCTTTCGTTACCCAAACCGTGTAATCATCTTCGGTGTATTCATTTAGAACACCAGCCGGTTTTTCCTCTGTAACGTATGCTTGAGATGTGATGAATATGTTTGCCAGTTCATCAGCGTTTGCTCTCAATACAGAATCGTCAGATGCTTTGACATAAACTGCTACTTCAAGTGAGCTTCCAACTTGTTTATTGGCTCTGAGTGGTTCAATAGCCCTTGTTACAACTTCTCGTGCTTTAAGAATTTTAGCGAAGTCTTCTTCTAATGCAGGATTTTCCCATTCAGAATTAACTTTTGGCCAATTTGAAAGCAGAATACTTTCTAAACCGCCTCTTTGTTGTTCCGGAACATTTTGCCAGATGTCTTCTGCTTGGTGTGGCATTACAGGAACAAGAAGTCTTACAAGTGCTTGTGAAATTTCGTATAATACTGTTTGGCAAGCGCGTCTTGAAAGTGATTTTTTGCCTGCTGTGTACAATCTGTCTTTTACAATATCAAGATAGAATGAGCTCAAATCAACTGCTGCAAAGTTTTGAAGACTTTGGAAATATTTATAGAATTCATAATTTTCAAAAGCTTCCGTAACTTGTGAGATCAATTGATTAAGTTTGTACAAAGCAAACTTATCAAGAGCTTTCAGGTCACTATATTCTACATAATCTTTTGCAGGGTCGAAATCAAACAAGTTGCCGAGCAAGAATCTTGCAGTATTTCTTGTTTTTTTGAAGATTTCAACTAATTGTTTGATAATGTTATCGCCGATTTTAGTATCGTTTCTGTAATCTACTGATGCGGCCCAGAGTCTTAAAATATCCGCACCGTAGTTTTTAATTATATCATCAGGTCTTATATAGTTGCCCAAAGATTTTGACATCTTTCTTCCATCTTCACCAAAAACAAATCCGTGAGTTAAAACGGTTTTGTATGGAGCTTTGCCTTGAGTTGCGATTGATGTCAAAAGTGATGATTGGAACCAGCCTCTGTGTTGGTCGGAGCCTTCAAGGTACATATCAACAGGTGTATGGCCTAATTGTTCTGAGCGTTTTTCTACAACTGCACGCCAAGTTATACCTGAATCAAACCAAACATCCATAATGTCGTTTTCTTTTCTAAAGTGTGTTTTACCGCACTTAGGACATTTGAAGCCTTGAGGTAACAATTCGGCTGCCGAATATTTAACCCAAGCATCAGAGCTTTCTTTTTCAAATATTTTGGCAACATTTTCGATTGTTTCATCAGTAACAATTACTTCACCGCAATCTTCGCAATAAAATACCGGAATAGGAACGCCCCATGCACGTTGGCGAGAAATACACCAATCTGAGCGGCCCTCTACCATGTTAGATATTCTTGCTTCACCGCCTGCAGGAATCCATTTTACACCTTTGATTGCATCAAGTGTCTGTTGTCTGAATTTGTCAACTTTAACAAACCATTGCGGAGTCGCGCGGTAGATAACAGGGTTTTTACATCTCCAGCAATGCGGATAACTGTGCTGGATATCTTGTTGTGCTAAAAGTGCACCGCAATTTTTCAATTTTTCTATTACAATAGCATTCCCTTTGTAATAAGAAACACCCTCCAAATCTTTATCTTGAACTTGTTCTGTCCAAACACCTTTTGCATCCAGTGGTGAAAATACTTCAATACCGTATTTTAAACCAACTTCATAGTCTTCAAGACCGTGACCGGGAGCTGTATGAACCGCACCTGTACCAGCATCAAGTGTTACGTGTTCACCCAAGATTATAGGTGATTTTCTATCAACCAGCGGGTGTTTTGTGTTCAAAAGTTCTAACTCTGCACCTGTGCAAGAACCGATTACGTTAATATCCTTTTCTTGCCAGTCAACATCTGCCAAAAATGCGCCCAACAAGCCTTGAGCTGCAACATAAACGTCACCTTTATACTCGAAGAAGGTATATTCAAATTTAGGGTGCATTGATATTGCCATGTTTGAAGGAATTGTCCAAGGAGTTGTTGTCCAAATAACGGCGTAAACATCTTTGCCTTTTGTATCAACAATTTTGTTAATTTTTTCTGTAGATTCTTCATCAAATTTGAATCTTACATAAATAGAAGTTGATGTGTGATCTGCATATTCAACTTCGGCTTCTGCAAGAGCTGTTTCGCAAGATGCACACCAATATACAGGCTTCAAGCCCTTTTCGATATATCCTTTTTTGTACATTTCTCCAAAAACTCTAACCTGTTCAGCTTCAAAATCAGGATTTATAGTCAAATAAGGGTGTTCCCAATCGCCCCAAACGCCCAAGCGTTTGAATTCAGATTCTTGACCTTTCAAGTTTTTATGAGCAAATTCGCGGCATTTTTCTCTCAATTCAAGAGGAGTAAGAGCTTCGCGACCACCTTTGATATTTTTTACAACGGCATTTTCAATAGGCAAACCGTGTCCGTCATATCCCGGAACGTATGGTGCATAAAACCCTGCTTGAGATTTGTATTTAATCAAAATATCTTTAAGAATTTTATTCAAAGCTGTTCCGACGTGAATTTTTTCGGAACTCAAATACGGAGGTCCGTCGTGCAATACAAATGAGTTTGTTTTGTCGCGTTGTTCAATATTTTTTTCGTAAATATTTTGTTCTTCCCAGAATTTTTGTGTTTGAATTTCTTTAACTGTGGCATTTGCTCTCATTTCAAGAGTTGTTTGAGGCAAATTCAGTGTGTTTTTGTAATCTGTTTTTGTCTGTTCGCTCATTCTATTCCTCTATTCGTAACTTTTTCGTAAATATTTTTTATACCTGAAAAATCCAGTTCAATTTTATCGTGATCTGTTTCTTCTATAAATTGTTGCATTTTATTATAGTCAAAAGCTTTTTCCCAGCGTGCTATAACAACAGTAGCAACGCAATTGCCGATAAGGTTTACCGTTGTTCTTCCCATATCAAGGATTTGATCTATTCCCAAAAGAATTGCAACGCCTAAAATAGGGATGTTGAAGCTGGCAAGTGTTCCTGCAAGTACAATTAACGAAACTCTCGGTACACCAGCAATACCTTTACTTGTGAGCATAAGCGCAAGCATCATAATTATTTGTTGGTTTAAATCCAAATGAATTCCCACAATTTGTGAAGAAAACAAAACAGCCATTGCAAGGTACAAAGTGCTTCCGTCAAGATTAAAGGTATATCCTGTAGGCATTACAAATCCGACAATATTTTTTGGTACGCCGAATTTTTCCATAATCTCAATTGCTTTTGGGAAAGCTGCCTCAGAGCTTGCTGTTGTAAAAGCAAGAACGGCAGGTTCCTGTATCGCTTTTATTAGGTTTCTGAAGGATATCCTTGCATATTTGCAAGCTATAAAAAGTACCATTAAAACAAATACGGCAAGTGCTGTATACAATGAAAATATTACTTTGGCATAATTTTTCAAGATGGAAAGTCCATTATCTCCTACTGTTGCAGCAATTGCACCAAATATACCCAAAGGCGCAAAATACATTACGTATTCAGTGAATTTAAACATAATTTGTGAAACAGAATTCAAAACATCCATAACAGGTTTTGCGGCTTTTCCGACTGTACACATTGCAATTGCAAAAAATATTGAAAATACTACAATTTGCAGCAGGTTCCCGTCAGACATAGCTTGAACTATACTTGTCGGAAAAATATTCATAACCATTTCAGAAATAGATGTGTGTGCATTTGTTGCTGCCATCAAGCCTGCTTCGTGCAAGAGTCTTGGATTATTGGCAATTGTGTCTGATACAAATCCCATGCCTGGCTTGAAAATATTTGCCATTGTCAAACCGATTATCAAAGCTAAAGTTGTTACTATTTCAAAGTAAACAACTGTTTTGATACCGATTTTGCCAAGGCTTTTTATATCACCATGCCCAGCAATTCCGACAACCAAAGTTGCAAATAGCAATGGGGCAATAATCATCTTGACCATTCTCAAGAAAATTACAGCAAACGGACGCATCTTTACCGCAAAATCCGGTGCAAAATGCCCTACCAGAACACCTAAAATAAGTGCTATAAATATTAAGGCTGTAAGTTTTGAATGTTTCAAAAGAAATTTCCTCTTCTACATTATATCATAAACAAAAGAAATGGATTAATCTAGTGTGAATTGGTTGAATTTTTTAACAGTTAACTTTTTATTTGTATATATTCTTATCTTTATCTTTATCTTTATCCATAAGGGTTTGCAAACCCTTTGGCAACCCTTTGGCAACCCTTTGGTAACCCTTTGATTAGAGGTTTAATGATAAAAAGATAATGAAAAATATAAAGATTATAGGTTTTTGAAGTAATCTTTGTCATACAAGGCTTTTTGGGTACAGCCCGCACCGTTCATATCACTTGTTGAAGTGTCTGAGCAGAATGTTTCTTCATCATAGTATGTGTCTTCGGCTCCCATTGGAGTTAAAACTCCGTTGTCTCTTACTTCAAACATGAATAAATCTCTTCCAAGTTGATTTGGTTTGTTATGAAGGCCGTTTACATCTACAGAAATAAAATCTAATCCATTGTTTTCGATAAGTACCAAGGCTCCGTCATTCAATACGAATTGACCGTCGTCAAAAAATTGCATGTCGATCGGACTTGTTCCATTCAAATTTTGGTAGCTGTCTGAATCGGTCGTACCTGTTTGATAGCTGTTATTTGAAACACACGCTGTTTCGCTCCCTGTATCATCATAGCCAAACCCACAATCCAGAGATATTTTTAGGTAAGGCATAATAGCAGCCTTTAATCTTCTTGCGGAAATATTATTACGCATAATGGGGATTCCATTGTCCGCTTGGTATAATTTGAAAGCCTGGTTAAGTATAGAATATGTTCGCTTAAGCTGGGTTTGTAAGACTTTATTTTGTTGGTTTTGTATTAGTGTTGGAATCGTCATTGCTGCGACAACTCCTATGATGCCCAATGTTATGAGTACCTCTGCTAAAGTAAATGCCAAAAGTCTATTTGAATTGTGACTACGCATACTTAAAATTATAGTTATTGTTTGGATTTATGTCAATGTTATACAAGTTTTTGAAAAATTAACTTGTGTTACAGTTTTGGCATGTTGTTGCAAGTGGTAAAAAACTGATGTAGAATTGTATAATAATCATGCTTTTAAGCATGCTTAAGGGATTGTATAACAAATTTTAGATAAAGGCTATGGAGGTTAATGTGGTGGAAAACAGTTCTACGTGTGTTGAAGATTTATGCTTGTCCGAAAACGCAGTAAAAGTTCTTGAAAAAAGATATCTCAAACGTGACAAAGACGGTAATTGTACAGAAAAACCGGCTGATATGTTCAGACGTGTTGCAAGTTCTATTGCAGCGGGTGATTTCAAGTTTGGTGCTTCTCAATCTGATGTTGATAAATTAACAGAGAGATTTTATAAGGCTATTACAAATCGTTATTTTATGCCAAATTCACCGACTTTGATGAATGCAGGTCGTGAATTGGGACAATTGGCGGCATGTTTTGTTTTACCGGTTGAAGATTCTTTGGAAGGTATTTTTGAAACTGTTAAAAATACTGCATTAATTCATAAATCCGGCGGAGGTACTGGTTTTTCATTCTCAAGATTAAGACCTAAAAACAGTGTTGTAAGGTCTACAATGGGTGTTTCATCAGGTCCGGTATCTTTTATGGAAGTATTCAATGCTGCAACAGAAGCTGTTAAGCAAGGCGGTACAAGACGCGGTGCGAATATGGGTATTTTAAGAGTTGATCACCCTGATATTCTTGATTTTATTGAATGCAAGTCTGATAACAATAAATTAAACAACTTCAATATTTCCGTTGCAGTTACTGACAAGTTTATGGAAGCATACATAAACGGAACTGATTATGATTTGGTTAATCCGCAAAATAATCAGGTTGTTGGAAGATTAAGCGCTAAAAAAGTGTTTGATATGATTGTTGACGGTGCTTGGAGAAATGGCGAGCCGGGTATTGTCTTTATTGACAAGATGAATGCTGACAACCCAACTCCTTTAATCGGTCAAATTGAATCTACAAACCCTTGCGGCGAAGTTCCTTTGTTGGCTTATGAAGCTTGTAACTTGGGCTCTATTAATTTGGGCAGAATGGTTAAAGAAACATCTGACGGGTGTGAAGTTGATTGGGATTTGTTGGCAGAAACAACAAGAACTGCTATCAGATTCTTGGATAACGTAATTGCTGTAAATAACTATCCGTTACCTCAAATTTCTGAAATGGTTCAAAATAACAGAAAAATCGGACTCGGTGTAATGGGTTGGGCAGATATGCTTATGAAAATGGGCATTTCTTATGCTTCTGAAGAAGGTACAAAACTTGCCGGTCAGGTGATGGAATTTATTGATTATGAGTCTAAATGTGAATCTATTGAGCTTTCAAAAGAACGAGGCAGATTTAATAATTTTAAAGGTAGCATATATGACAGCGAAAACTATTTGTACAACAAATACAAAGGCAAATCTGCAGGAAAAATTTCTGATGAGCAATGGAAAGATTTGGATGAACAAATTAAACAATACGGTATCAGAAATGCTACAACTACATGTATTGCTCCAACAGGTACAATTTCAATGATTGCAAGTGCTTCAGGTGGTGTTGAACCTTTGTTCGGACTTGTTTTTTCAAGATTGATTATGGATGGAACTGAGATGCTTGAAGTTAACCCGATTTTCAAGGATTACATGGTATCTCATGGTTTGTATTCGGAAGAATTGATGCAAAAGATTGCAAAAGAAGGTTCTATCGCTCATGTGGATGGCATATCTGATGAAGTTAAACATATTTTCGTGACAGCTCACGATGTTTCTCCATACTGGCATGTTAAAATGCAGGCTGCATTCCAGCTTCATACAGACAATGCTGTTTCAAAAACTGTAAACTTTGAAGAACATGCTACAAGAAAAGATATTGAAGAAGCATACATTTTGGCATACAAGAATAACCTTAAAGGTATTACAGTCTACAGAAACAATTCAAGACAATTCCAACCTATGAATTTGGATGATAAGAAAAAGACAGAGGAAAAGGTTGAAGAAGTTGTGGAAGAAGTTTCTGAAGAACCTACAGGTGAAATTAAGACGGTAAAATGTCCTGAATGTGGTAATGAAATTCAAATGGCTGAGGGATGTTTCATATGTCTAAAATGCGGTTATTCAGGATGTTCATAGGCTTAACCGTTAAATAAGAGAGAGATGAAAAAGAGTGCCCCATAAGGGTACTCTTTTTGTGTTAATATATGTAACAAATGTGTAATTATTCTAGCAAAAAAAATCATGTTTGAGAGTTAATGCTAACAGAAGGTTTAAAATATTTGAAAGGACTAAAATGGCAATCACAGCAATTCCGGGCTTCAATGTCCAAAAAGTAGGTAAAGATAAATATTCAGTTTCTGTAAATAATGGTAATATGGGTGCTGTACTTTTAAATAAAGAGCAGTTAAAAGAATTTGCAGATGTTTATGGTGTTCCTGTTAAAGATAACTCCAAAACTAAAAAGGCTGTCGGCTTAGCAGCTGCAGGTTTGACTCTTGTAGGTGCAATAACAGCCGGGGTTGTTTACCGCAAAAATATTGCTAAAGCTTTTAAAAACTTAAAAGAAATCAAGCCAAAAGAAGTTCTTAATACTATAAAAACAAAAACAGTTGATGCAGCAGGAAAAGTTAAAGAGACTACAGTTAATGCTGCAAGGAGTGTTAAAGAAAAAGGATCTGTTTGGTATAATAAAGCTGCTGATTTTGCAAAAAGAGCTTGGAAAAACATCAAAGAATTTTTTGTTGGTGGGTTTGAAAAGCTGAAAGGTTTCTTTAAAAGTGCCGGACAGGAAGTTAACGGTGCTCGTCCAAGAGATGCAAAAGGCAGATTTGTAAAAGTTAAATAATCAAAAACACATAAAATTAAAATACCGCTTCGGCGGTATTTTTTATGCTATAATTTTTCAAGTGAGGGATTATGATAACTGAGATTGAAAATAAAACAGCGGAAGATATTGTAAAAGAAACTAATTTAAAGCATATAGCCATAATTATGGATGGTAATCGTAGATGGGCAAAAGAAAAAAATCTGCCGTCTGCTATGGGACATAAAAAAGGCGTTGATGCCCTAAAGACTACTCTAAAAGCTTGTCATAAATTTGGTGTGAAATATTTGACAGTCTATGCTTTTTCTACTGAAAATTGGAATAGAAAGCCCGAAGAAGTTGCATTTTTAATGGATTTGCTTGCAAATACAATAAAAAGTGAGCTGAAAGAAATGCATGAAAATGGAGTTGTTATAAATTTCATCGGTGATTTAACTAAATTAAATCCTAAATTGCAAAAGATTTTGTATGATGCAATGGATTATACTAAAAATAATACCGGTGTAAGATTGCAAATAGCTTTTAATTACGGCGCAAGAGATGAGATAGTTAATGCAATTAAAAATATTATCAAAGAAGGTATAACACCGGAAGAAGTTACTGAGAAATTGGTTTCAGACGAATTATATACAAAAAATATTCCGGATCCCGACTTATTAATTCGAACAGGTGGAGAGATGCGAATTTCAAATTATCTGTTATGGCAGATTGCTTATTCTGAATTTTTGGTAACAAAGCAATATTGGCCTGAATTCGATGAAAATTCTTTGTCAGATGCGATTTTTGAGTTCGCCAACAGGCAAAGACGGTATGGTAAGTAATGAAAATAGTTTTTGCAACAGGTAATGAACATAAATTACAAGAAATAAACGAAATTTCAAAAGGCAGCGGGGTAGAATTTGTTTTGCCCGGTGTGGGTTTCAATCCGGTTGAAAATGGCAAGACTTTTGAAGAGAATTCTTATATAAAAGCGAAGGAGGCCAATAGAGTTTCTCACAAAATGACATTGGCAGATGATTCAGGCTTGTGTGTGGAAGCTTTAAATGGTGCACCAGGGTTGTATTCTGCACGTTATGCAGGAACACAACAAGAAAAAATCGACAAAATTTTAAAGGAATTGAGGCCTTTTGAAAACAGAAAGGCAAAATTCGTTTGCGTAATGACTCTTTTAGATGATGCTGGCAATGTTTTACACGTATCACGCGGAGAATGTCACGGCGAGATTGCGAAATCACAGTCAGGACAAAATGGTTTTGGCTTTGATCCTGTGTTTGTTGTTGAAGGTACAAATAAGACTATGGCGGAAATGTCCGAAGATGAGAAAAACAGGATTTCTCACAGAGGTAAAGCTTTGACTGATATGCTTGAATTTATACATAGTTCAGTTGTTTAATATTGTATAATTTTTCTTGCCAAACAACTTCTTTTTTGTTAAAATTTTCGTTGCAAATGCAACACAGATTCTATTAGGGGAGAGCAAATGAAAAAAAATATAATTATATTTGTCATTGTAATTTTGGCTGCGATTGCTTTGAGATACGTCTCCGGAATTGTCGGAGAATATATGTCCAGAAAATCTCTAAAAAGTCAGCCGGCACCGAGTGTACAAGTTGAGCCAATTGGCGAAAGAGAAATTATTAGAAGTTTTCAAGCACCGGGTCGTGTTGCTTCAAAATATCAAGTAAATGTATTGGCTCGTATTTCAGGGTATTTACAAAAGAGCTACTTTAAAGAAGGTGATTATGTTAAAGAGGGTCAGGTTTTGTTCCAAATTGAGCCAACTGAGTATATAAATACTTCTAATGTTGCCAAAGCAAATGTAGCTAACACAAAGGCCCAGCTTGAATATGCAGAAAAGCAATTGGCACGTGCAAGCGAACTTGTAAAAAAAGATTATATTGCAAGAGCTCAATATGACCAAATTCTTTCCCAAAGAGACGCATTGAGGGCTCAGCTTGCTTCAGCACAAGCGGCTTACCAAGATAGCTTGAGAAATTATGGTTACACAATGGTCAAATCTCCTGTTAATGGCCGAGTTGGGATTATTGATGTTACTGTCGGAAACTACGTTTCTCCTGCATCAGCACCTCTTACAACAATTAACAGTAATGATCCGATATACGTTACATTCCCTTTGGATGCTAATGATTTTGACGCTCTTGCTAAGGCTGATATGCAAAATTATAAAAATAGAAAAGTTGAATTATATTTCAATAATGGGGAAAAATATGAATTGGATGGTGTACAGGACTTTTTAGATAACAAAATAGACGAATCTACCGGTACTGTTACTTTGCGTGCCACATTTAAAAATCCGAATAATAGGTTATTGCATGGCGAATTCGTAACAGTCAAACTTTATTCAAATAACAAAGTTAAGGTTCCTGTTGTTCATCAAGCAGCTGTTCAAGAAAATCAAGCAGGTAAATATGTCTACAAATTAGATGAAAATGATTTACCTCAATTGACATATATTAAAGTCGGAGAACAGGTTGGTGACTTTTGGGTTGTGACGGATGGTTTGACATACGGTGATAGAGTGGTTACAGATGGCTTGCAAAAAGTAACTCCTGGACATCCGGTTACAATTGTAACTCCGGAAGAAATGGCTAAGATTAAGAAAGAAACACTTGAAACTGAAAAGGAAAAATAAGGTACAAAATGACAGAAAAAAAATCAGGTAATTTGTTTATAAAACGTCCAAAATTGGCTATTGTAATTTCTCTAGCCATTATTTTGGCAGGTATGCTAATGATAAATACATTACCATTGGAAGAATACCCTTCAATTACCCCTCCGCAAGTTGTAGTAACTGCAACATATGCAGGTGCCAGTTCTGACGTTGTTGAATCGACCATCGCAGCGCCTGTTGAAGCTCAGTTGAATGGTGTTGAAAACATGATATATATGTCCTCAACATCTCAAAATGGTTCATATCAGTTAACATTATATTTTGATATTGGTTCTGACCCGGATATGGCAGTTGTAAACGTACAAAACCAGTTGCAACTTGTAACTCCCCGTTTGCCTGAAGAAGTTAGAAGGTATGGGTTGACCGTAAAAAAATCCACGGGCGGTCCCGGTATTTTGATGATATCGGTTAGTTCCCCAACGGGTACGTATGATAATTTATATATTGCAAACTATGCATCTATATATATCAAAGATGAATTAGCTCGTATTAAGGGTGTTGGTAAGGTTCAGGTATTTGGCTCTACAGAGTATTCAATGAGAATATGGTTAGATGCCAATAAGATGGCCAACTTGGGCGTTTCAACAAGTGAAGTTGCTGCGGCCGTTCAGGCGCAAAATACGCAGACTCCTGCAGGTGATTTGGGTGTAGAACCTATGAAAGATCCTCAAATGATTAAACTTACTATGAGGACAAGAGGTAGGTTGGAAGACCCTAAGGAGTTTGAAAATATTGTTGTACGTTCAAAATCTGACGGTTCACAAATTAAATTAAAAGATATTGCAAGAGTTGAACTTGGCGCTGAAAGTTATTCTTATTTTTCAAGAATAGGCGGTAAGAATGCTGCGATTATTTCTATTAGCCAATTGCCGGAAGCTAATGCAATTGATTTGTCAAATAAAATCCAAAAGAAAATGCAAGAATTGAGCAAAAGCTTCCCTCAAGGTATCGAATATGAAGTTCAGCACGATGAGACAGAGTTCGTTCGTGAATCAATTAAAGAAGTTATTAATGCAATAGGTTTAGCAATTATTCTTGTTGGTATTGTAACTTATATGTTCTTGGGTAGCGCAAGAGCTGCATTCATTCCTTTCTGTGCAATTCCGGTATCTTTAATTGGCGTATTTATATTTATGAATCTATTCGGATTTTCAATAAATTTGTTGATTTTGTTCGGATTGGTGCTTGCAGTTGGTCTGGTAGTTGATGATGCGATTGTTGTACTGGAAAATACTCAAAGGCATATTCAAGAGGGTAAAGATAAAAAAGAAGCTACTGAAATAACTATGCAGGAAGTTTTTGGTGCTGTACTTGCTACATCACTCGTTTTGATGGCTGTTTTTGTTCCTGTATCATTTATGGCAGGTATTACTGGACAAATGTTTAGGCAGTTTGCTTTATGTATTGCCTCATCAATAGGTTTATCTACTTTAGTAGCTTTGACATTGTCACCTGCTTTATGTTCAATGATTTTGAAGTCCGGTGATGAAAAAGCCGATTTTGTTTTTATACAGAAATTTGATGACTGGTTTAATAAAGTTCGTGATAAATACTTGGAGGGTGCAAGTACATTCATAAATTCAGCCAAATTGACACTTACTGTTTTATTAGGAATTGTTGTATTTGTTTTATTTATGTTTAAGCTTATTCCTACAGGATTTTTACCTTCGGAGGACAGAGGTGCTATATTTACACAAATACAGTTGCCGGATGGTTCATCTGCTTCAAGGACCAGTATGGTTGCTACTGAAATTGAAGGTAGAATACTGGCGATAAAAGGCGTTAAAACAACGATTACTTTGGTTGGCTATAATGGTGAAAATACAGCATTGATTGTTTCACAGTTAAAACCTTGGTCAAAACGTAAGTCTAAGGCTGAATCTGCAGATAGTATTTTGGCGACTATGAGAGGCGAATTTTCTAAGTATCCTTCAGCTACGATTGCCTCATTTATGCCTCCTGCAATTACCGGTTTAGGTATGTTCGGTGGTTTTGAATACCAACTTTTGGATAAGGGTAATCGAAATGCTCAGGAACTTTATGATGAAGCTGTAAAATTGTTAGCCGCAGCAAATAAAAATCCTAATTTTACTATGGTATACACTTCATTTACATCTAATATGCCGCAACTGATGTTGAATGTTGATGTTGCAAAGGCTATGGCGCAAGGTGTAGAAGTTTCTGAAATTTATAATGCACTTGCTGCATATTTTGGTAAATCATACATAAATGACTTTAACAAATACGGTCGTGTTTATCGTGTATATATGCAGGCTGATTCCGAGTTCAGGGCAAAACCGAGTGATATAGACAAAATATTTGTAAAAAATAATTATGGTCAAATGGTTCCGATAACTTCTGTTTTGAAAATTGATAATATTGTCGGGCCGTATAGCAGAACTCGTTTTAACTTGTATCCTGCAATTACTATCAATGGTTCAGCACGTGAAGGTGTATCTTCAGGTCAAGCTATGAAGTTGATGGAGCAATTATCTGACGAAGTTTTACCTGATGATATGGGATATGCTTGGTCAGGAACTTCGCTTCAGGAAAGTGAATCTGCAGGGCAAATTGGACCTATCTTAGCAATGTCTATTGTCTTTGTATATTTGTTCTTGGTAGGCTTGTATGAAAGTTGGATGCTACCTATTGCAGTATTATTGGTATCACCGGTTGCACTTGTGGGAGCATTGTTCTTCCAGTACGTAGCAGGGTATTCATTAGACTTATATTCTCAAATCGGTTTGGTTATGTTACTTGGTTTAAGTACAAAACAAGCGATTTTGATAATTGAGTTTGCAAAAGATGCACACGAGGCAGGTGCAAGTATAAGGGATGCAGCTATGCAGGCTGCCAAATTAAGGTTCCGTGCCGTTATGATGACAAATATTGCGTTTATTTTGGGCTTATTGCCTCTTGTATTCGCGGAAGGTGCCGGTGCTGCCAGCCGTCATTCAGTTGGTATGACTGTTTTTGGCGGAATGATGGCTGTTGCGTTTATTGGTACATTCTTGGTACCTGCATTTTATGTCATTATAGAAGAAATGAAGGTTAACATAGCCAGACGAGTAAACAAAAAGAAAAAGGATAAATAATGCTAAAAAAGTTTTTACTTTTAAATATAATATTTTGCTTAATATCAATTCCGGCTTTTGCTTTGGACAAGATTGGTAATGTTATTGAAGATGCCGAATATCCTAACTCTGAGAGTGTATTGCCGAAGGATAATGGTGGCTCAGAATATATCATATCTGGTTCAGTAGAAAAAAATATTGATTTAACGCTTGAAAATTGTATAGAATTGGCATTGGGAAATAATCCGCAAATCAATGCCGCCTTTCAAGATATTTTGGCTTCTGATGCAAGAATTAAGCAGGTTTGGTCAAATTATTTTCCTCAAGTAAGTTGGCAGACAGGTTATACAAGAATAAGACAACTTCAATTGTCTGATGCGTTGGGTCAAAACCTTACATTTAATTATTTCATATTAGGGCAAGTGACTTTGCAACAAATGTTGTACGATTTTGGGGTAACACAAAATCAGGCTACTATTAAAAGATTAGATTATGAAGGCTATAAAACAAGTTTGACGGCTGTTATTAATGATGTTATTTATCAAACAAAAGATGCTTATTATGCGTTACTTTTTGCCTATGAAAATAGACGAGTAGCGCAAGATACGGTTGATAAATTTCAGTTGTTTTATGATCAAGCAAAGGCTTTTTATGAAATTGGGATGAACCCTAAGGTAGATGTTACTATTGCTGAATCTAACTTGAGTAGTGCAAAGTTGAAACTTATTCAGGCGGATAACGGTGTTAATCTTGCTATTGCAAGGTTAAACAATGTAATGGGCGTTCCATTTATTGATAAATATAATGTTATGGATAAGTTACAATATCAGCCATTAAATATAACATTTAACTCGGCTGTTGATATTGCAAGAGAAGCAAGACCAGAGTTGAGGCTTGCCGAAATTAAGGTAGAAACGGCAAATCAAACTTTGAAGCTTGTTAAAAAGTCTTTTTACCCAACACTATCCGTTGAAGGCCAAGTGCAAGTCGGTGGTAAAAATTGGACTTCTAACTACGGTTATAACTTGGGCGGATATCTTAATTTCCCGACAGTTAATGGTATGTTGATAAGGAACGAAATAAAAGAAGCAAGATATCTTTATGATAAAGAGCTTGCAAATGCTCAAAACACCCAAAACCAGATTTATTTGGAAATCCAAAACGCATTTTTAACTCTTGAAGAAAAGAAAAATCAAATGCCGGTTGCATTGTTACAAGTAAAACAAGCAAAAGAAAACTATGAACTCTCTTACGGAAGATATAGAGTTGGGGAAGCAAGCCCGACTGAATTGAAAGATTCTCAAATAATGTATGAAAATGCTCAATTGACTTATTATCAGGCATTGTATGAATATAATTCTGCAAAAGCTGGGCTTGAAAAAGCTGTTGGTAAAAATATAATTTCTGATGAAGATATTATCGAACTTGATGAATAGTTAAATGTAAATAAATGTTAACAAGCCTCTTTCCCAAAAAGCAATTTTCTTAAAGTTATATACTTTATATATACAAGAAGAGATTAATTTTAGAAAGAGAGCAAAAGATGATTGAAACAGCAGCTAATTCGCACAACAATACCGCAGGAAATGGTCAATTCGGTGCTTTAACTCGAAGAAGAAGAAATAAAAGAAATAGTGATAATGGTTTTTCTATTGAAGACTATTGTTATTTAGATAAATCTGACAGAAGAATGCGATTCAATAATTCAAAAGACCCAATATATTATGTTTTTGATTGTATTGAAAACAGACCAATCAAAACATTGGCAAAAGAGTTTGTAAAGGATTCATTCTTTGAAATCGCAAATTTCGTATCAAAAGTGGTTGCGTAAAATCAATAGGATAAAAGGAAATAGGATAAAATTAAAACGGCGAAAGCCGTTTTTTTATGTTATAATTTATCTATCTATAATCAAAAAGAAGGGTGGTTTTTCATGCAGCGAATAGTATCTGGAATGAGATCAACAGGAAGATTGCATTTGGGACATTATTTGGGGGTTATTCAAAATTGGGTTAATCTTCAAAATGATAATGAGTGTTATTTCTTCGTTGCTGATTGGCACGCTTTGACAACAAAGTATGATAATACAAAGGATTTGCGTCAAGATGTTATTGATGTTGTAATCGATTGGCTAGCTTCAGGAATTGACCCTAAAAAATCAACGATTTATGTCCAATCTTTGATTCCTGAGATTGCGGAGTTAAATATATATCTAAGTATGGTGACACCCCAAAACTGGGTTGAGCGTGACCCTACTTTGAAGGATATGGCCAAAATTCTTAGATCAAAAGAGGCAACTAATTCTCAAATAAGTTACGGATTGATGGGATATCCTGTTTTGATGAGTGCAGATATTATGATGCTTAATGCGACGGCGGTTCCCGTAGGTGTGGATCAGGTTGCGCATATCGAAATTACACGTGATATTGTCAGAAGATTTAATAATATATATAAAACGGATTTCTTCAATGAACCACAACCATTGTTGAACCACTGCTCATTAATTTGTGGTCTGGATGGCAACAAGATGAGTAAATCTTATAATAACGATATAAAGATTTCTGATACTGAAGAAGTTACCGCTAAAAAGATTATGACGGCGATTACCGATAGAAGCCGTTTGCGTCGTGATGATTTAGGACACCCTGATCAATGTGAAGTAGCTTTTAAATATTGGCAAGTCTTTGGTGATGAGGCACAAATTGAGACTGTAAAAACAGAGTG
>CALVBY010000003.1 GCA_944325905.1 Candidatus Gastranaerophilales bacterium
GGAGATAGTATATAATCTTTACTTTCTAAAACAACTTTCGCAGTACCGCTCAAAACAACCCAATGTTCACTTCTATGGTTATGGGATTGAACAGATAATTTTTGTCCCGGATTTACGTGAATAATTTTTGTTTGAAACCCCTTACCCGCAGCAATCACAGTATAAAAACCCCAAGGTCTATATACTGTTTTATGAACCATTTGGGTATCATCGTGTTGTTGTTTTAGAGTTTCATAAACCTCTTTAACTTCTTGAGCACATTCTTTTTTACAAGCCAAAATGGCATCTTCAGTTTCAACTATAACAGTATCTTCCAACCCTATTGTGGCAACCAATTTGGAAGATGCATATACAAGAGAATTTTTAGAATCTTTATCCAAGACATGCCCGACAAAAACGTTACCATTTGAATCTTTCTTGCTTACATCATATATAGATTCCCAAGACCCTAAATCCTTCCAGTCACTTTTTAATTCTACAAAACCAATTCTATCAGATTTTTCCATAACTGCATAATCAATTGAAATATTTGGCATCTTTTCAAATTCAGTGAAAGGAACATTATCAGATGATGTAAAATCAATACTATCTATTACATCAACGATATCAGGTGCCCATTTTTTAAGCTCATCAAGAATAACAGAGGCCTTAAACATAAAAATTCCGCTATTCCAATAATAATTACCTTCTTCCAAATATTTTTCAGCAAAAACACGGTCTGGCTTTTCCACAAAATTTAAGACTTTACCATTATCATCTATTTTTATGTACCCAAATCCTGTTTCAGGATATAACGGCTTAATACCAAAAGTAACAATCATACCCTGCTGAGCTTTTAGCACCGCCATATTAACCGCCTCGGTAAACTTCGCACAGTCCTCTATCAATAAATCTGACGGCATAACAACAACTATAGGATCAGAGTTCGTTTTTTGCATCAAATATTTAACAGAGATAGCAATTGCAGGAGCTGTATTTTTTGAAATCGGTTCAGATAAAACAATACTTTTTTTATCAACTTGCATTTTAACATTTGATGCATGCTTAGTATTTGTAACGCTCAAAATTTTATCAGCAGGTAAAAATGAATTTAATCTTTCAAAAGTAGATTGCAACAAACTTTTATCAGAATTAAGATTTAAAAGCTGCTTTGGATAAAGCTCTCTAGACAAAGGCCATAATCTGCTTCCTGAACCACCTGCTAAAATTATACCGTACATATCTTTCTGCTCCTTTAAAAAAATTATACTATAAAAGTTTCAAAAATTCTTCCGCAGCCTTTTCTGGATTTTCTGCATTTATAATAGCTCTAACAACCGCTATTTTCTTTAAACCATTTGCGACAACCTCGCGAGCATTGGACAAATCAATTCCCCCAATTGCAAAAGCCGGAATATCAATATTTTCACTTACCCATTTCACATATTCCAACCCAACAGAAGCTCTTCCAGGCTTTGTCGGAGTAGTGAATACAGGCCCAACACCTATGTAATCCGCACCGTATTCCACAGCTTTAATTGCTTGTTCCGGAGCATGGGTTGAAATCCCTATTATTGCATTAGGCCCCAAAATCTTCCTTGCAGAAGCCACGTCCATATCGTCTTGTCCCAGATGAACCCCATCAGATTCAAGAACATAGGCTATATCAACACGATCATTTACAATAAAGGTTGCTCCGTATTCTGCACATAACAATTTTACTTTTTTACCCAATTCCAATATTTCACTTGCGGTTTTAGTCTTTTCACGAAGCTGCAATATATCAACTCCGCCTTTCAAAGCTGCAGCAACCGCATCTAAAAATTTGTCTTCACTCTCAAATTTATCTGAATTTGTAACCAAATAAAGTTTTTTATCTTCAAGCATCAACTTATTGTATTTTTCTTTTAATTTATTCCACATAACCTTCTCCAAAGTATAAGACTTGTATCTGAGCTCTTCAAATTTGGCAAAATTTTCAGGTAAATACTCTGCTAAAACCCTTAATGCTTGCTGTAAACGCTTAATATTAGCCTTAAAAATTGTTTCAATTCCGCATCTTTTATCAGGATTTTTAATATCTGTCCCAATATCCCCATCTGAATCACGCGCATTTAGTAAGTTCTGATAATCTCTATCTTGAACCAAATTTATATCATGTCTTAAGATTTTTAATTCCTCAGAAATCTTAATATCTTCCAGAATAAATCTTGAAATTTCTTCTAATACGCGCAAAGCCTCGCAACATCTGTTCAAATTTGCATCAATAATCCTTTTCATATCTACAATTATACCGTAAAAAAATAATCTCAGTCGTAACATTTTTTTACATTTTAATTGAAATTAGTAAATATAGAATTCAAAAAAAACTTTATATAAATAAGGTAATGTGTAATTGGAGAATTAGGTTATGGATTTTGAAAATATGATGGTAACCCCTACTATTTATCAAGATATTCCAACGAGTTTTATGATGAACCCTATGCCAATGATGCCAATGTGCGGAATGTATCCTGCATATGGTGTTGGAACAATGCGTCCGGTATTAAATAACGACAAATTTCAAAAACTCGAAGAAAAAGAAAGCGAAACAAAACATACACTAGGTAAAACCGGTATAATTGCAGCAGCATTAATTACAGCAGCAGTTCTATTTAGCAAAAAGTTTAAAGCTCCAAGTATCCAGTTCTTCAAAAATCTTGGAACAAAAGTTAAATCCGGTTATGGCACCGCAAAAGCAGGCATATCCACCGGATTAGACAAAGTCAAAAATGTAGCTGTAAACCTCTGGAACAAAGTCAAAACAGTCTTTAAGAAAAAACCTTAAAATATATAAATATATACATTCCCCTTAAAGGTAAGAATTTATTTCTTACCTTTTTTATGATACAATAAGCAAAAAGGGGGTAAATATGGCAAAAGATTGTAGTTTTGATGTAGTGTCCGAATTTGACAGACAAGAACTTGTAAACGCTGTTGATCAAGTTAAACGTGAAGTATCTTCAAGATTCGACTTAAAAGATTCAAATTCTGACATAATATTGGATTCAGACAAATCAATTACCATAACAACTAACGATGAAATGAAATTAAAAAATATCTATGATATTTTACAATCTAAACTTGTAAAAAGAAACCTTAATATCCGAATATTGGATGCACAACCGATCGAAAACGCACTTGGAGGCAATGTAAGACAAGTTTATAAGCTTAAAAAAGGCTTAACACAAGAACTCGCAAAAAGAATATCTTCAGACATAAAAGATATGAAAATAAAGGTTCAACCTTCTATCCAGGGTGATAGTGTAAGAGTTTCAGGCAAAGATAAAGACGACTTGCAAAAGGTAATACAAATGCTTCGACAAAACGAAGAAAAATATGATTATCCGTTGCAATTTACAAATTACAGATAAAATAAGAGCCTAAGGCTCTTATTTTTTTATAATTTTATTATTATCATCAACCATAATCACGGTCGGTTCGTAATTTTCTGCTTCATCCGGGGTAAAATACGCATAAGATACGATTATAACTTTGTCACCCGGTTGAACTTTTCTGGCAGCAGCACCATTCAAACATATACAACCGGAATCAGCCGGTCCTTTTATAACATAAGTTTGAAATCTTTCACCATTGTTCACATCCAAAATATCAACCTTTTGACCAACTTTAATATTGCTGGCTTTTAACAAAGTTTCATCAATGGTAATTGATCCAACATAATTAAGATTAGCATCAGTTACAGTAGCTCTATGTATTTTTGAATATAAAAATTCTAATAACATTTTAAAAATACCTCACGCATGGATTATATACCAGACAAAAAAGTGGTGCAAGTTTTCACCTGCACCTGTGTTGTTTATTTAATGTGTGCCTTAATGCTGCTTAAACACTTTATCTGAATAATTTTCTATAAATGGAGTTTCCACTTCAAACACATGAATTCTTGCAGGTCCAAGCTCAACTCTTAACTCGTTATCAGCTGCCTGAATTATACTTTCTTTGCCATATGACGGCAACAAGTTTTTCAATTCTTCTGAAGCCTTTAATGTGGGGACTTTTACCTTACAAGCAACCGACCTGTCAATATTCTTGTTGGCAACAACTAACAATGTCTTACCTTTATAGTATCTTGCATAAGCTATTACTTGATCATCTTTATCTCCGACTTTGTCAAGTTCAATAAATGAACCTTTATTGATGATATCTGAATACTTATCTTTCAACTTGAAACATTCTGTCATAAATTGACCAATTTCAGGATTTTTACCACCCGGTTTTCTTGATAAATTAAATATATCAAGTTTTCCGTGGTGAACAGTCATTTCATGACTATTAGTTGCAGTATTTGGGTTGTATTTATCTTCATATGGGAATGCATAGTAGTCCCCAGATTGAAATCCATCAACTATATATGGATTTAACATAGGTAATGTTGCCTGCAAACCACTTGTCAAATTACAATAGTCAGTTTTACCATGGTACATAGGCGAAATATCATCATGCGTTGAGAAAGAACCAATTAACGATTTTCCCTTATCCAATCTATTAGACATATCAAGCTGAGACTCAACATATTTCATAAATTCCTTGGCTGTATCCATTTCATGAAAAATATGATATTGTCCATATATTAAATCGAAGCCTGCTCTTAAAGAGTCTTCCGGTCTATCAAAAGGCATATTTGCTTGCGAAGAAGCATCTTCATACGTATATGTTTCAGCAAGCCAACCAAATTCAGGATCCAATTTCCTTGAATAAGGAATTATTATATCCCAAAATTCAACCGGTTTAGCCCTTGCTACATCAGCTCTTATACCATCAACACCCATATCAACACAAAAATCTATGTATTGTTTGTGAAGTTCAAGCAATTTAGGATTTAACGTACGTTTACCTTCGTCTTCCCAAGGCTGAAACATCCTAATATCATTCCAACCCTGAGGTGTTTTAGCTAAGCCATCACGCTCTTTTGCCATCAACTCAGGTTTTGCTAAAAACATATCGTATGATGCACAACTAGGTAAATCAAGCATAACCCTTATACCTCTTTCATGGCAGGCATCTACAAATGCTTTAAATTGTTCTCTCGGACTTCTTGGATCATTCGGCTCAATAAGCATAGGATCTATCTCAAGCATATCTTTCGGAGAATATACAGAACCAGCAGTTCCCATTGCTTTTTGTTTTCCTGGCGGATGAATAGGTAAAATATGCAATGTATTAAAACCTTGTTCCTTTACTTCATCCAATCTTTCTATTGCATTTAAAAAAGTACCATGCTGTTCGTTTCCATCAATATATTCGTTTCCGTTTAAATCTTTTGCGTTAAATATTCTAGGCAAAATCGCCAAAATTTTTGCTTCATTATTTCGCATTAGTGTACGCAAATTATTTTTATAAGGCTTAACTTCGACGTTTCTATGTTCAACTTTATTTACAATAGGAGCATTAATAGAAGCTGTCGACTTGAGAAAATTTTCGAGCAAATTACCACTTTTTATCTCTGGAGTAAATTGATAATCAAAATTTTTATCCGTAGACTTTGAATTAATCATATTAACTTTTTGTGTCAATAAATTTGTTGCATTAATCATTTTCTTGTCCTTTCGGAACTTTCATTTTGCCAAAGAAAAACTGTGACAATACTGTAATGCCCAATAATCCGAGTCCGAATCCGCCGAACATTTTAAGCCATTTTTTGGTATTGAACATTTCCTTCATTGTTACACTAAACATTTGATCAGGAGCCATACCCATTACCAGGAACTGCTGATATGATTTTGCATTTTTATTTACACTGCGGGTAGTGTGATTTGGCTTAAAGAAATAGTCAGCATCTCCAATTTCTTTAATAAATTTATCTCTATATTTTTGAAGTTCATCTGCAAATACAGAACTTGAAACCACTTCAGATGTTTTTGGATGTAAAGGGTTTTCATAGAGTAATCTTACGACCTCTTGGAAGAACGTTTTGTCTTGAGGTAAGTCAACTTTACCACCACTTACAAACCCATCAAGATATTTATTCTTAACTTTTCCGTCTTTAACAACTATCTGACTTAAGTCACTAATATCAGGGTTAGGATTTCTTAATTCGTAGAATTTAGTAATGAAATCAGAAGTTGTACCTTCAATTGAAATATTCTTGGCTAATTCAACCACTTCTTCTTTCATCTCACGAGGCATACCATCGTGTAAAGCAGCTATGCAAGATCTATCTATAGCACCAACATCCGCAATTCTTTTATAAAAATCCAATGTATTAAGTAATCTGTATAATGAACTTCTAATACCTAGAAGTCTATTTGTAACGAAAGACATCTGAATATTCTTTAATGAACCAAACGCACCATTTAAACGCTTCTCTGTATTTGGCATATTTAGCCTTTTTTCGTCAAGTAATTGTGCAAATTGCTCAAATATAGAATTTACAGCAGATCTGTAGTTTGCTGTTGAATTAGAAGATGTATCAAGATCTTTTATTTTTGAATCAAGTTGAGAAATTTTCTCTACCAAAGATTTTATCAAATTATCATAATCATCTCTATCTGAAGAAACAATATGTTCAATTTTTTCTCTGATAAGCTTGCCTACCATTTTTCTATCATGTCTTGTTTCTGCAATTTCTTTATCAGAAATATTAAAAAGTTTAGGCAAACTTTCCATAACTTCATTCCAAGCATTTGCCACACCTGTCTCAGGAGCTGCAGCGGCTTTTAAATATATATATTCATCTAAAACTGCATTTTTTGCTTTAAAATCCGTAAATGCTCTGGCAATTGACTTAAGTCTTTCAGCTACTTTTGGAGTAAGTTTTGCAGTTGAATTTTCAAATAAGGCCTTTGCAACAGGATTGTTTGAAACCTTAACACCAAAAAGTCTATTAATCACCGCTACTTCATCAATTTGAGACGCTGCATTGGAATTATTATAAAGAGATATATTCTTTCTGATTTTGGTTCCAACAATACCCAAAACTCTCTTCAAATCAGCTTCACTTAATTCTTTATTTAAATACCCGCTCTTGTCCAATATATCAGCAAAATCATTAACACTTGGTATTATACTTTTTAATTCTTCTGGTTTTACAATATTCTCAAGAGATTCTGCAGTATATTGAGTAATCCTTTGTATTGCATCACTATCGAGAATGTATCGTTTATCATTCAAATGTAAAATATTATCAAGATCATCTCTTATTGCGGCAGAAGTTACACCATCGAATCCAGTAGAGAGAATATCCTTTATCTGTTTTACTACTTCAGGTGTCAACTCACTATTTTTGTTAGCAGCAATTATAGAATCCATACGTGTGAGAACAGTCTTATCCTTATATTTTTCAGAAACCTCTCCCACGTTTTCTATCAACCTTTCAGCTTTCTTTGAACGCAAATCGCCAAGATATCTCTTGGCTGGTTTTTCCAAAGCATTGCACATTAAAGCACTTAAAATAGGTGTAGCAAAACCTGAAGTGAGCATCCACATGGTATTATTTTGGACAGCAACTTTTTTCATTTTTTCTTGGATGAATTCTCTACGATTATTAATATTCTTAGGAACTTTCATCCAATCACCTATTTTATCAATTTGTTCATCACTATACAAATCCCAAGGGAGATATTGAGGATCTTGGAAAAACATTTTTTCTCTGCCAAAACTATCTTCATATTTTTGTCTTATATTAAACCCATGAATCAATTTTGCAGGCAACTGAAGTGCCACTTTAGGCCATATTGACATTGCAGCAAAAAATGAAGCAAATCCGACTAATTCCATAGCTTTAGGTAGTGGAGCTTGTTTTCTGGTCATAAGATAAGCAGCAATCATAAGACCACCAAGCTTCATTCCAATATCATTTACCTTACCTAATTCATGATCATTTGCAACACCTGCAATGGATTTACCTAAAGACTTTGTATCATAAACAAAATTTTTATAAACCTTAGCTGGAGCACCCAAAATACCATTATGAACAAGACGCCCTTTAGCTTTTAATGGTTTTATAAATGTCCTATTAGAAAGTACGTACTCGATATCTAGATTACGATCCTTTTTATCCGGTGTAACCTGTGGCATGTTATTCATATACGTTTGTATCAAATTTGGTCGCATATTAATTCACCACATACTTTCTGTCTTTGTCTATTACGTCATCAGCATTTTGCTTAGATGGTTTGGATATTGTTACAGCATTAACTACTCCAATTATTGATGATAATGCAGCTGCGCCAATCATGACTTTACCTGCATGCTTCGGCCACCAACCCTTAGCGTTATCAATACCACGCCACATATCTTTAGCACTTTTTACTGCACTATCTTTAAAAACTTTTATAGAATGTTTAAACTTGTTGAACTTCCAAAATTTCAATGTTGCAACATTAAAATAATCATCCCAAGGAGCTTGGAATGCATAGCCAACACCGGCGGCTGCCCACAAGTATGAAGACAAAATTTTTGCAGTATCCGTCTTTGCAGCTATCTTTTTAATAACAGGCTTCATTTCCTGATCAGAATCATTTAAATCCTCTCCAAAACCGATTTTTTTAGCTATCTTATCAAAGTATTCATTTCTAACATCACCATCTGCTTCTGATTTGTAAAATAAATCCCAACGAGGGAACTCTTTACTTTCGTAAGCCTTATGATATTCAATACTTGTAATATCAGTATCATATATATTATCAGGTAGTTCATAATTTACTTTCGCGTAAGGTACCTCAGTATCCACACCCGTTATCCATTCTACAGGTTTTGTAACAAATGACTTAGTGAATGATTTTAACAAACCGTAAAAAAGAACTCCCAATGCCATTTTGCGGCCAATAGAACCTGCTTTAGATCTGGCTAGAGGTGCAAAATGTTTGTTAGCAGAATTAAAAACAGACATGAGCATAACACTGCCGACAATATAAGGAACACTACCCATTGTCAAAAACTCATAGAAATTTGCATTCTTGCTACCTTTCAAACCCTTTGCCGGATACAATGTTAAAGCATTTGTAAATTTATCGAATCCAATTCTTGTTCTGTTTGCAAAATTATTTTCCAGCAGAGTATCTTTATCGTAAGGTAATTTTTTACCTTCCGTATCGTCACTTTTAAAATTTATCCTACTATTGATGCCACTTATCGGAACAATCATTTTAACTCCGCACACATTACAATGTATATAAGACCGGTCAAATTTTTTTTTGCCAAAAGTTCTTTTTTGTTTTACATTTTTTTACAAAAAATCTATGAAAAAATTGTAAAAAATAATGCAGTCAAAATACCCACAATTACACAATAATATCCGAAAACTGCTAATGAAAATTTAGCAACAAAATTCAGAAAATATTTTATACACAAATAACCAACAGCACAAGACACCAACGTACCTAGTACAATAGCATTCCAATTATATGAAAGTACTTCATGCAAATCAAGTTTTATAAATGGATAAACCATTGATGCCCCAAGTATAATAGGAATACTCAGCAAAAACGAATATTTTGCAGCTGTCAACCTGTCAAGTCCGTTAAATAAACCTGTTGCGATTGTCCAACCTGAACGAGAAAACCCGGGGAGTGCTGCCAAACCTTGCGCTATTGCAATAAAAATTGAACTTTTTAAATCAACATCAACCTTTGTAGGCATTTTTTTTGATTTATATTCACTGTAAAAAAGAACAAAACCTGTTATTATTAACAATATACCGACAATAGCGGGCGAATACACCAATTTTTCTGCAATTTTCTCCATCGGTAAAGCGACAGCTACCGTAATAATTGTACCTAATATTATAAATAACCCGACTTTTGCCTCTCTATTTGAAAAATCTTTAGTCTTTATTCCATTCCACAAACCCTTTAGTATATCCATGATTTCTTTTCTAAAGAAAATTAAAACTGCAATTAATGTACCAAAATGAAGCATTATATCAAAAAAGATTTCTTCATTAGATTGCTGTACAATTTCAATACCTTTAAAAACCTTGTAGAAATTTGATGTAAAAACTAAATGTGCAGAACTTGAAATCGGTAAAAACTCACTCAATCCTTGCACTATCCCCATTAATATTGCTTGTATAAAATTCATCCCTACTATTCCTCTTCAAAATATGATGCACAAGAAGTCTGAGTTTCCCAAACAGAAATCTTACTTAACTGAACTATCTTTTCCTTTAATTTCCAATATATAAAACTTGCAATCATTTCACTTGACGGACTTTCACCCTTAAACTCAGGAAGCTCGTTTACATCCTTATGGTCCAACATATCTAAAACAGCGTTCAATTCACGCTTTAACACTTTATAATCAATTAAAATGTTGCTTTTATCTAGCGTATCACCTTTAACATAAGCTTCAACCATCCAGTTATGTCCATGCTGATTTTCACACTCCCCATCATAATTCAACAAATGGTGTGCTGCAGAAAAAAATGCTTGCGTCTTGATCTCGTACATTATTTAACCTCACTCCCGCTTCCGTTACTTCCTTCACAGACAATATATTCTTTTTCTATTCCTTGACAATCCAGAATAAAATCACACAATTCTCTTACTGCTCCCTTGCCTCCATTTTTTGATGATACAAAGTGACATATTCCCTTAACTTCCTCCACTGCATCATTTGGGCAACAAGCAAGTCCGACTTTTTCTAAACAGCAAATATCCGGCAAGTCATCTCCCATATATGAAATCTGGTCATATTCAAGTGAATATTTTTCTTTTAATTCTTCTAATGTCGGAAGTTTGTACTTTTTCCCTTGATGAAGCTCTGTTATATTCAGATTTTTAGCTCTGTGAGCAACCGTTCCGTTATTTCTTGCCGTAATTATGGCAGTAACAAAACCTGATTTTGCCATCCTAACAAGCCCATGCCCGTCTTTTGCGTTAAAAGTCTTATATTCAACACCATTTTCATCGTAAGTTACACTTCCATCGGTCATAACTCCGTCAACATCAAAAACCATCAGCTTAATTTTTTTGGCTCGTTCTTTAAGTTCTATCATGCTACACCTGCTTTCAAAATATCATGAATATGAATTACCCCAATAGGTTTGTCAGAGCCATCAACAACAGCTAAGGCAGTTATTGAATATTTTTCCATCAAATGCAATGCGCTGGCCGCATATTCATCTTCTCTGATTCTTTTAGGATTAACTGTCATAACATCTTTTATTAACAAAGATACAGTATCAGGATATTTGATAAGCGTTCTTCTTATGTCACCATCTGTCAAAACACCTGCAAGATTTCCGGAAGCATTTACAATAATTGCCATACCAAGTTTAAACTTTGAGATAACTTCAATAACTGATGTAAATGTATCATTTTCATGAACAATTGGTAATTTATCCTCATCAGAAAGCATCAAATCTTTAACATGATACAAGAAACCTTTTCCAAGAGCTCCTGAGGGATGGAAAATCAAGAAATCTTCTTCGGAAAATCCTCGTTTTTCCAGCAAACAAACCGCCAAAGCATCACCCATTGCCAGTGTAGCAGTTGTACTTGCTGTCGGGGCTTTGTTCAAAGGACAGGCTTCTCTCTCAACTGAAATATCAATCACAACATCACTTGACTTGGCAAGTGTTGAATTCATATTACCCGTCATACCTATCATTGGAATACCAAATCTCTTAATAAGAGGCAATAAATTCATTAACTCTTGAGTCTCACCGCTGTTAGAAATTGCAATAACAACATCTTCTCTTGTAATAACCCCGGAATCACCATGTGTACTTTCTGCCGGATGTAAAAAATATGACGGAGTACCTGTTGAAGAAAGCGTAGCAGCAATTTTCTTACCTATCAGTCCGGATTTTCCCATACCTGTAACAATTACACGACCCTTGCAGTTATACAAAAGCTCTACAGCTTTATCAAAATTATCACTTACTCTGTCTTTTAATCTTAGTATAGAATTTGCTTCTATAGTTAATACTTCTTTCGCCAAATCATTTATTGATTTTACATTCATAACTTCTACCTATCCCCTTTAAGCATTATTATACACTAATTATACACTAAAAGTATTAAATACTGATAAAAATTTTAAAGTTTTTAAAATTTTTGCGCGATTTTCATGTAAAAAGAGGGAAATATGGTCCAAAATATAACAAAAAGTAGATTTTTAGACTTAAATTGTACAAATTCTCAAGAAATTTTGAATAATGTAAAAAAATACATAAATAAATTTGACTGTCCTAATCTTAAATTGGATTTATCCAAGCTCAATGTGCTTGACGCGACAAAGGTAATGGTCATATCCTCTGCATATCACTACAGCAAATATCCCAAAGGTAAAATTCAATGCCGTGTTCAATCAGACAGTATAAAAAATCTTGTTACAAATTTTGCCGCAATAAATCTTGAAGTTATAGATTAAACCGGTTAACATCTTTTCACAATTTACTTGCAAAAAGAAATTTATGTAATAATATAATAATCAGCCGAAAGTTATAGGCTTTGGTATGCCTGTAATTTTTTAGTTACTTTAAACCAAAAAGGAGATAAGAAAATGCCAAAAATGAAAACACACAAGTCTGCTGCAAAACGTTACAAAGTAACAGCATCAGGCAAAATTCAAAAAAGACAAGCAGGTATAGGCCACTTGCTCCAACACAAATCAGGTTCTAGAAAACGTAGAATTTTCAAGATGGTTGGTGTTTCTGAGTCACACTTAAAACTGGTTTCCAAAGAGTTACCATACAAGAAGTATTCAAGATAGGAGCAAAAAATGAGAGTAAAACGTGGTAATGTAAGTCGTTTAAGACATAAAAAAATATTAAAACTTGCTAAAGGTTTCAAAGGTGCAAGAAGCAGAATCTTCAAAGTAGCAAACACTGCTGTTATGAAAGCACTTAAGTATGCATACAGAGACAGACGCACTACAAAACGTAACATGAGACGTCTTTGGATCGTAAGAATTAATGCTGCAGTAAGAGAACGCGGTATGAGCTATTCAAGATTTTTGAATGCTTGCAAAAAAGCCAATATTGTTGTTAACAGAAAAATGCTTGCTGATTTAGCTGTTAATGATAAAGAAGCTTTTGACGTAGTATTTGAAACTGCTAAGTCTGCTAAATAAGCAATGATTAAGCCATAAAAAAAGAACCCTTAAGAGGGTTCTTTTTTATTTGGATGAAATTTCTTGCAACATTTCATCAACTGTTTTACCTCCGGATTCTTTAAAACCCGAACCCTCCTTAAATTTTAAAATACCTTCGCTATCTTTATACAATCTAAATGAGAATAAATCATAACCCCATTTATTTGGACCTTTCTTACCATTTATATCAACAAAGAATAACTGAGGAGAGATATTTACAGCTCCCCAACCATTGATTACAATAGTCCCATCAGCAAGTACCATTGTATAATTTTCATTCATCAAGTTATCTTTTTTCTGTGCAGACGGCATTCCAGATGCAATCTGGCTACCTCCATCATATGTATCACGACCCTCATATTCTGGTACACAACCGTTTGCATAAGGTTCTTTTTTACAAACTCTGGCAAATTTTAAGTTTTCACCAATAGCTTTTCCAAAAAGGCTACATTCGGTAAATATTCCACTATAGTCAGAAGGTACAGGCTTACCAGTAGAAACCAATACATATCCACCAATACAAGTATTACCATCCTCAGCGTATTCTGAACAAACAGCAGGGCCATATGGATTAACATCCCAATAATAACATTTTGGAGGGACACCAAAATCGTACTCTGCCATCTGCATGGCCTGCCGCAACATAGCATATGTTTTTTTGAATTGAACCTTTAATGAATAATCCTGATATTTATGAATAAGTGTCGGTATTGTTAATGCGGCTACTATCCCGATTATTGCTATAGTTATCAATACCTCAGCTAAGGTAAATCCCTTTTTAAAACCATAAGTCACCATATTTAAATTATAGTTTCTATTGGCAATAGTGTCAAGATGTTTACTATACCTACTTAAAGGAGTTGCCCCCCCCCGTTATGTCTCTCGTACCAAAACATAATTTATTCCTCCATTATCTCACTTTGTTTTCTTCGCCTCTAATTAATCGCCCAATATTTTCTCTATGCAAATATATTATATATATTGCACCTAAGGCACAATAACAAACATACGCAACAGGCTCATTAAAATACCACATCAAAAACGGCGATATAGCCAAAGCTATCATAGAACCCAATGACACATACTTTGAAAAATATGTTATTACAGCCCAAACACCAGCAATAATGAGACCAACCTGCCAATTAAGCGCCAAAATTGTTCCTACACCAGATGCAACAGATTTTCCACCGGTAAATTTCAAAAATACTGATTTACTATGACCAATAATAACGGCAACAGCAGCCAAAACAGGTAAAAGTCCTATTTCAACAAAAGCTGTGGCGAAAATTTTAGCTAATATAACAGGTAAAGCACCTTTTATAGCATCTAAAATCATTACTATAAAGAACCATTTTTTACCCATTACGCGTTTTACATTAGTAGCTCCGGTAGAACCGGAACCGATAGTTCTAATATCTTGTCCGGTAAAAAGTTTGACAATAATATAACCTGTAGGTATAGACCCAACTAAATATGCTAACAAAATTACTAAAAATAATTCCAAAATCATAAAATAATCCTTTCGCTGTTAATCATAACACAAAATTAATAATAATTAATAATTTATATCTTGTTTATATTGTAAGGATATACAAAGTAAATAAAAATTTACTTTTAGAAAAATATCATGAGTCTAGCAAAAATTTTTATGTTTAAATGTTATTACTAAGGAGTTATTTTTTTAAAGATATTGAGGAAAGGACGTTATAGGATTATGAGAAATTTAAGCAAGAAAAAGTTATTTGCTGCAGTACTTAGCGTTAGCTTTGCAGTTCAACAATCTGCATTTTTAGGTGTTTATGCAACCGACATTTCAGGCATCACAGGTAACAATGGTATTTACAATATTAACCCCGATCAAATTAAGGGAGATACCGGTTTCAGACAATATGAAAATTTCAATCTAAGTAAAGGTGACGTTGCAAATTTAATTTTTAAATATGGAGCTGAAAACGTAGAAAAATTTATTAACCTGGTTGACAATACAATTAATATTAACGGTATAGTCAACTCAATGCGCGACAATCAATTTTACAATGGACATGCAATATTCATTTCACCAAACGGTATGGTAGTTGGCGCAAGCGGTGTATTAAATGTAGGAGCTCTTTCTGTATATACTCCTTCCCAATCAGACTATAAGAAATATATAGATGGCAATTATTCTCAAGATTTAGCTACATTGAAAAAGGGTACTGCAGATGTAGAAATCAATGGTAAAGTTTTTTCTAGAGGTGATATAGATATTATTGCAAGAGATGCTATTATAGGAACAAAAGGTGCCTTAATTGCGGGAGTTAATAATACTCAGTTAATTAATTCACAAAAAGGAGCAGACATCCTATTTGATTCTCTTGTTAACACAAGCAACATAAAAGCTGCTGACTCTATTTCAATAGAAAATGGCAATATTATGATAAAAACTGATGTTCGTGATGGCGGCATAAAAGTTGCAGGTTTATTAAAAAATAACGGTAAAGGTGATATTACTCTAGCGAATAATGGGACAAAAAATCTTGTTGTATCCGGAAAAATTGAAAATGCGAACGGCAATGTTTCACTAGTTAACAGACAATCCAGCACTGTAATTTCCGGCGATATGAAGAACTCAGGAGGAACTCTTGCTGTTGTAAATAATAAAGGTAACTTAAAAGTTAATTCTTCCGCCAAAATAGATAACCATGGTGAATTACGCCTAGTTAATAGAAACGGAAAAAATTTAAACGTAAATGGTCAAGTAACAAATGATGGTTTAACTCTTATCTCCAGTAATTCCGGAAAGGTCCTTATCGGAGGCAAATTGAACAACCAAAACGGCACACTAACCGTAGTAAGTAATGGCTCAGGACTAGAAATTACTAAAGATGCGCAAATAAGTAATAATGATGCTATAAAGATGGCGAACACCGGTAAGAACGGTTTCCAAATGGATGGTACCATTAAGAACAGTGGTTCTACCGCACTTACAAACTGGTGGGGAGATTTTACTATTGACGGAACAATTGACAATACCTCCGGCAAAATGAATCTTTCAAATGCTGACTCTAAAATGACAATCACAAAAAATGCACGAATTTCCAATAATGGAGATCTTCAAATTATAAATTCTGGTAAAGAAGGACTAGAAATTAACGGCAATGTTAAAAACAACTCATCAACAAACATTTGGAGTGTGAAAGGTGATTTAAATATCAACGGTGATGTTGTAAATTCAAATGGCAAACTAACCATTCAAAATGACGGGAATGCGTTAAATACCGGCAAAACATCAACAATTACAAATAATAGTACAACTGTTATAACCAATACAGGCAAAGGTGGAATGAACCTAAATGGTGTTTATATGGGCTCCGGAAATAGTACAATTGACAACCAAAATGGAGACCTTAACATAAACAATACTGTGGCACAAATGGGCAACAAAATCGTAATTAAAAATTCAGGTAATGCTCTAAATATTAATAGCAATATTAAAGGTACAGAAAATGATTATATTGGTTCTGTAATAAGCAACGGTGCTGATGTCACAATATTCAACACAGGCGAAGGCGGAACAAATATTAATGGTATGATTGCAAAAAGCAGCGATGAAACAAAAAATATATCCATTATAAACCAAAATGGAGGGCTAAACATTTTTGATGCTGATATTTTGAATACAAATGGTAACATAAGCATTTCAAACAGTGGCACTGAAGCTTTAAAAATGAACGATAACACCGTAATAGATAACAAAAACGGTAAGGTAACAATACTTAATGGTTCAGAAAAAGGTGCCAGTATCGACGCAAAAATTTCAAATAACGGCATTACAAATATAACAAACCTAAAAGGACATATTTCCACAAATGCTATAATCACCAATAAAAATGGTAAGCTGGAAATTGTTAACAATGGTTCAGGAATGACTATTGGCGGTAACGCTGCTATATCAAACAACACCGATATAAAAATAGCAAATACAGGTGCCGAAGGTCTTGAGATTAAAGGTAACATCGAAAATAACGGTTCAACTGCGATTTCCAACTGGGCAGGTAAATTCAAAATAAGCGGCAAAGTTGAAAATTCAGACGGTAAAATGAACATTACAAGCGCTCAAAACAGTACAGGATTACACTTGACAAAAGAAGGGCAAATTTTAAATAACAATGATGAACTTCTAATCCAAAATACCGGAAAAGGTGGTATAAAACTTGACGGACAAGTTAAAAATAACAGTTCTACAACAGTTTACAATACCAACGGTAATCTTGAGGTTAATGGTGTAGTTCAAAATAAAGGTACACTAATGATATCTAACAAGGGACAAAACCTTACTGTAGGCAATGATGCAATTATCAAAAATGATGGTAAAACCACAATACGCAATTCAGGAATTAATGGTATGAATATTTTTGGTATGATTGCAAATGAAAACGGTGTATTAAATATTGAAAATAATGCAGGAGAATTGAACATAAGTGAAGATGCTTGGATTACAAATCGTAATGACAAAATAAACATTAAAGACGTTAATGGCAATTCATACAGCTTAGAAAGTGATTCTATTAATCTTCAAAAATAATCAAATTATTATCAAAAATTGATAAAAAAGAAAAAGCAACTTGAATTAAACAAGTTGCTTTTTTATTACTTAGCAAAATTATTTTTTATATGTTTTGAAGAAAATATGCAAGTAAAAAATCTTTTAATATCTCAAACTTATTCATCAAACAACAAAAATTCTAAACCAAAACGTACATATACACACAATTATGATGTAGTAAATTTTTCCGGGAAAAAGGGAAATGATGACCTACAATACATAAATGCACAAAAATATGCTAATAGACAGCGATTTTTGAGTTTTTTTAAACATAAAAACTTACCTGATTATGACTTAAACAAACTTGAAGGGATTCAAGAAGGCATAAAAATTTTTGAAGGTCTAAGCATGAAAGAAATCGCTTTTATGCTTCAAGATTTACACGGAATAGCAGTAAAGCGAGGTTGTTCAAATCAATGTTTACATTGCTACGCAGGAGCAAAACCTTCCGGAAAAGACAAGGATAACTACATAACTAGAATGCCATTTGAAACTTTTTGCGACATCACAGATGGCATAAAACAACTTAAAGAAAGAATTGGGATAAAACCATTAACGCATAAGGGTGATCCCTACACCGATATATACTATGATGCTGACTGTATGGAAATATCACTCTTTGATAAACAAGGCAAAGAACATGATTATATGGAATTAATTGACAGGATGTATAGTGCTACAGAAACTCCATCAATATTTGATACAGCCGGATGGAATCCAAAAAGTAAAAAAATGCAAGAACGTGCCGAAAAATACGTAAAGTATATGCTTGATTTAGAGAATCAAAAAAAATTTTATCAAATTAACTTATCATTTAGCCCGTTCAACGCAATATATGCAAGAGCAATAGAGCTTGGATACAATCCTGAAAACTATTCCCCTCTTATTCCTATAGAAGATTCTACAAAACCTATGTCGAAAGGAGAAAAACTATATAGGATATATATTGATAGAATGGCTAACGCTTTATATACATTTACGCCGCTGTTAGGAGAAAAAAATTTCAGTATAATATCAAGGCCTGTTGAAAATAATGAAAAAAATATGCAAAATTTTACAGTAAACGATTATGAAAAAATCAAACAACATGTTCTTGAAAATTTGTACTTAAGATACTTACTTGATTTTCAAAGTGAACAGAAATTTGTAAAATCCAAGGAACATGCTGTTATTATTTTAGATAGATATGATGAATTATTAAGTAAAATTGATACAAAACTGATTCCAAGCGGAAGATTCAAAGAATTATACTTGAAAAGGAATCCAAACGTTACAGAAGATGAATTTAATTCAAAATACAAATATGTCGGGGAATTTAATAATTATTTTAAGAGTTTAAAAAATGGTGAGAAATTAAAAAATTTAAAAATAAGATACCTTAAAATAATAGATGCAGATGGCAAGTTATATCTATATGACACACTAAGACTTATTCCAACGGATATACAGCTGAATATTTCAACAAAAGATTGTATTACGCCAAAACTATCTCCCGAAGTAGTCCAAGATTTTAAGATTTCAAAAGAAACTATTAAAGGGCAATATTAATCTGAACCTACACTTATCTTTAAATGATTAACAATTGTAAAAAAGTATAAAATATAAAGACATATTTTAATATTAAATGTATAATTGATGTATCTTTTAGTGAATCATATATTTTAGGAGTTAGGAGAAATGAAAAGAATTCTTAGCATGTTGCTCGTGCTTTTAATGCTGTTTAGTTGTACAAATCTTGCATATGCAATACAAGATATGACAGCTGAAAAAATACTACAGGCCTCACCAAATGCACGAAGTATAGAGCTCGCATTTGTTTTTGACGGTCCGTCTGACAAAAATGAAGAAGTACTAAAAACTTTCCAAAAAACAATAACAAGGTCACTACTACCAGATTATAAAGCAGTTTTTCCGAAAGACCTGATATTTACTGGCGACTGGACTGAACAAAGCGCTGCAACCGTTTCAGAAAATGCATTAAAATCCAGAGCTCTAATGGTCATTTCTCTGGGTTATATGTCTAGCGTATACTTAACTGAAAAGAAAGAAAAAAATAAATTTGTTGTAACTATAGATGAATACGGATTAAGAGATTTTGGCAGTAATGCATTTTTCAACCCCGTAAAACAATCGGTAAATGATTTTATTTTATTTAAAAAACTTGTACCAACGCAAAAGAAAACTGCCGTATTGATGAATGCAACATTCTATAAAACACAAAAAGACTGGCATTCAATAATTGAAAAGAAATTCAAAGAGAAAAATTGTGATTTAGATTTCGTTGTAATCCCCGTAAGCAACAAAAGCTTAAAAGCATCTTTAGATAAAATACCTCAAGATGTAGATTCCGTATTTGTAACCCCTATGTTTAATTTAAGTCAAGAACAACGTAAAGAACTATATACATACTTAAATAACAAAAAACTTCCGACATTCTCCTCAGTTGGGAAAGAAGATGTTGAATTAGGAGCCCTTTTAGGAACATCAACACCTGATGTCGATAGAAAACTTGCAGAGGCTACTTCTTTTAACATCCATGGAGTACTCCACGGTAAAGCTGTAAAAAATGAAAAAATCCCTTTTTATGATGACAAAGTAATCTTTTATAATAGTGACACAGGAGAATTACTAGGATATACAGCTCCATTAAGACTTCTAAATAACGCAGAAATAATTTCTAATAAGCCTGTAACCAAGTATGACCTCTCCTATGTGTTCAATACACTTGATAATAGTAACCTTGACATTACAAGGAAAAAATATCTTGTAGATGCTGCAAGAAGAGCAACAACAAGTGCATACTTGAGATATTTACCAACTCTTAGAATAGATTTAGGATATCAAACATATAACAGCGATTACGCTAAATCATACTCAGATGTTCCAACTCGAGTTGGTCAATTTGTAGTTGCAATGGACCAAGTTATATACTCACCTGATTTGGTAACAAATATTATAGTAAAACATAAAAAATTAAACTTTGATAAAGCTGAAAAAGCCCTAACAGAACAAAATATAGGTTTACAAGTAGGACTATTATATATAGATACTTTAATCCTTGAGAATATGATTAAAGTCCAAGAAGAATACGTAAAAGAATCACGTGAAAATCTTGCAATTGCGAGAGTTAGAGAAAAGATGGGGATTTGTGGTAATGAAGAAGTACTTCGCTGGGCAGGACAAGTCAGTGAATCAGAGAAAAAACTTTTAAACATGAAAGCAGATTACAAAAATGTAAGAATTTCAATTAACAAATTATTATACAAAGACCAAACCGAAGTATATGAACTAGCACCATTGACAGCAAGTGATCCTGCTTTTTATACTTCAGATTTACATGTAATTGATCACGTAAGAACACCCGAAAAACTTAACAAATTTATCGATTTACTTGTTGAAGAGGCAATCTATCTTGCTCCGGAAACTACAAAATTAAAAGCGGCAATCGCGATGAAAAAAGCCGAAATAGGCAATTATGTTCAAAAATTTGTTTTACCTAATGCAATGATGTCGCTTGAATACGGCTCTCAATTTGACAGAAGTCTTCCTTACGCAAATATAGGGCACCTGCAATTGGCACCATACGGTACACCTTGGTTAAACTTGGATAAAACATCCGGAAGATTTTTAATAGCAGCGCAATGGAAACCTATTGAAGGCGGGACAAAAATAGCCGAAATAGCTCGCTGCAAATCAGAACTAAACGAACTTAACGCATATCTGGAACAGGTTAATACTGAAATAGAAATGCAGGTTAGAGAAGTCGTAAACAGAGCTATAGCGAAATATTTTATGATAGAAAAATCTTACAAATCAATGTTTGCAGAGGGTGAAAATTATCAAATGGTAAAAGAACGTTACCTAAGAGGTGAAGCCCCTATAACACAGTTGGCTGACGCACAAAATCTATACATGACAGCAAAAGTAGAGGCCTTAAATTCACAATATGAATTTTTCAAAGAACTCATGTGGGTTCAAAGAGGACTTGTCTCTGTGAACTGGACAAAAGCAAGTGATGATGCCAAAAAATGGGTAAAGAAAATCCCTGAAATTCTACCTGCAGAAGACGATTTTTCACTATAATAAATCATAAATTCAAATAAAGAAAGGCGGGTAAAAATTTACCCGCCTTTCTTAAAACATTTTGCTGTAAGTTATTGAGCCATAGCTTTTTCAACAGCAACAGCAACAGCAACAGTTGCACCAACCATAGGGTTGTTGCCCATACCGATAACACCCATCATTTCAACGTGAGCCGGAACTGATGAAGAACCTGCGAATTGAGCATCACCGTGCATTCTACCCATAGTATCAGTCATACCATATGAAGCAGGACCTGCTGCAACGTTATCCGGGTGAAGTGTACGACCGGTACCACCACCTGATGCTACTGAGAAATATTTTCTACCATTTTCCCAGCACCATTTTTTATAAGTACCTGCTACAGGGTGTTGGAATCTTGTTGGGTTTGTTGAGTTACCTGTAATAGAAACGTCAACACCTTCTTTAATCATAATTGCAACACCTTCGTTAACATCGTCAGCACCATAGCACTTAACTTTTGATCTTTCACCGTCTGAGAAAGGTATTTCTTTTTTAACTTTTAATTCACCTGTCTTATAATCATATTCAGTTTCAACAGCTGTAAAACCGTTAATTCTTGCAATTATATAAGCAGCATCTTTACCAAGCCCATTCAAGATAACTCTTAAAGGTTCTTTTCTTACTTTGTTAGCATTTCTTGCAATACCAATTGCACCTTCAGCAGCTGCAAAAGATTCGTGACCTGCCAAGAAGCAGAAGCATTTTGTATCTTCTCTCAAAAGCATAGCTGCCAAATTACCGTGACCAATACCAACTTTTCTGCTATCACCTACTGAACCAGGAACTGCAAATGCTTGCAAACCTAAACCAATAGCTTCAGCAGCATCTGCTGCATTTTTAATACCTTTTTTAATTGCGATGGCACATCCTAAAGTATATGCCCAAGATGCGTTATCAAATGCAATAGGTTGAATACCTTTTACAATTGCGTCAACATCAATTCCTTTTGATAAGCATAAATCACGAGCTTCTTCCAAAGATTTGAAACCATATTCAGGTAAAACTTTCTTTAAGGTAGCCTCGCGTCTGTCTTGTCCTTCAAATTTAACTGTCATATATTTTTCCCTTATATTAATTCTAACTTCTACTACATTATTCTTCACGAGGATCGATGTATTTTACAGCATCAGCAAATCTGCCGTAAGTACCGATATTTTTTTCGTAAGCTTCTTTTGGATCAACGCCTTTCTTAATAGCATCCATAACTTTACCAAGGTTAACAAACTGATAACCGATAACTTCGTTATTTTTATCCAAACCAAGTTTCAAAATATAACCTTCAGTCAATGAAAGATATCTAACACCCTTTTGTTTAGTAGAGTGAATAGTACCAACCATTGAGCAAAGCCCTTTACCTAAATCTTCAAGTCCTGCTCCTACGGGAAGACCGTTTTCAGAAAATGCTGATTGGGTTCTTCCATATACTATCTGTAAGAATAACTCTCTCATTGCAACGTTGATAGCGTCACAAACAAGGTCTGTGTTCAGTGCTTCTAAAATGGTTTTACCAGGTAAAATTTCTCCTGCCATAGCAGCTGAGTGAGTCATACCTGAACAACCAATTGTTTCAACAAGCGCTTCTTGAATAACACCTTCTTTAACGTTAAGTGTTAACTTACAAGTACCTTGTTGTGGTGCACAGCAACCACATCCGTGTGTAAGACCTGAAATGTCTTTAATTTCTTTACATTTTGTCCATTCACCTTCTTGAGGTATTGGAGCCGGTACGCCTTTAACTCCACGGCATACACAGCATTGATTTTCAATTTCGTGTGTAATTTCTATCTTGCCCATTTGGCCTCCTTTTTAGTCTACCGTCTATTCCTAATTAAATTATACTATAAACAAAAAGCTTTTAATATTTTTTTCTAGTATAATGTTTGGTATAAATATTAAGAGAAAAAAAATAAAAGCATATAATTTAAGGAGGTCTTTATGACAGAAAACACTTTATCATTGTCTCAAAATCTTGGAATTACAACAAAATTCACAGGAATAGATTTTGGTAAATACGAATCAAAAGTATCAGAATTCGTGAGTGAATTTGCATCACGCGCAAACAAAAAAGGTCAATTTTTAAACTGGGTAAATTTACCACAAGAACAAATTAAAAGAGTTGACGAAATTTATACACTCGCTGAAAAACTAAAAAAACAAACAGGCGCAGAAAAATTAAGCGTTCTTGGTATAGGCGGTTCTAAACACACTGTTGAACATATGCTAAGTATCAATGGCTTAAACGTAAATCAAGACAAAATTCTTTTTTACTCAGATGTTGATTCTGCAAGCCTTGAAAGATACCTATACAGATTAGGTGATATAACAAAATCAAATTATCTTGTAGCATCAAAATCAGGTTCAACATTTGAAACTAAAGACGGCTTTTTAAGAATACAAACCATGCTTGAAAATGAATACAAAGCAAAGGGTCATTCTAATTATGAAGAACTTGCAAGTAAACATTTTATAGCAGTAACTGATGGTAACGCTGAAAAAAGCGAACTTAGAAGAACCTCTAATGAAAAAGGCTGGTTAGGCGATTTATATATTCATGATGATGTTGGCGGAAGATTTTCAGCATTTGATGACCATGCTTTATTCACACTCGCTTATGCAGGCATGGATAAGGCAGATATGGTTCAAATGCTTGAAGCAGCTCAAAATATTTCAACAAGAGCATTATCTGCTGACTTAAGCCAAAACGATGCTTTAAAAGAAGGTATATTCTGGGCAGATGCAGTATTAAACGGCATAAGCACCTCAGTTCATCAATATATGGGAGCAATTTTTGAAAACACAGTTTACTGGAATGCTCAAATGCAAAATGAATCAATTAAAGATACCCTAAAACAAGTTGCAAAAGTACCTGATGCCATGCACCACAGTGCGGAAGCACACTTCAATCCGGCAAACAAATTTGCTTTTGCACTCACTACACCAAAAGATAGCGGTGTATGCAGAGAAAATGCTGAAAGCTATATTGAAGCTCTTGAAAAATCATACGAAAGCATGGGCGCATTTTTCAACGAATCAGTTGCTACAAAAGGAATGGGATTAACACCGGAAGCAGCAGGCGCCATGACTCAATTGAGAGCTTTTGCTACTGTTTATCAAGAAATTGTTACCAAAATTATGCAAGGCACACAATTCCCTGAAGTTCTTGACAGCGTTCTTCAACCACACGTTGAATACTATAAAAAGAATTTAAAAGGCGGAGTTGTTATTCCGGGAAGAATTTCCGAGTAATTTTCAAAAATAATTGTTAAGTTATTTAAAAAGCGGATGAAAAATCCGCTTTTTAGTAGCAAATTTATTTTTTAGAAGATTTATAACGAACATGAAAATATTACCTATCTCTAGTTATAATATACAAAATACACCTAAAAGCAGAAGAAATACACCTTCACAGACCGCTAAAAAAGCTACATATGTTTCCAATATGCTTTATAATGACCTGACCAATAAAGCACTTATAAATTTTAATGGTTATTTTGGGGACAAACAACCAATTAAAAAGTTATATGCAATTACAAGCGGAAATAACGAACCCAAATACGATAACTGGACAAATAACCACATATACGAATATGGTTATAAGAAATGGATAAATGCAGCACCAAATGAAGTTTTAAAAAGAACACCAGCTGAAACAATAGACACCATAATGAATTTGACCGGGAACAGACAAATTCCGGAACGTATAGAAACTCCTAACATAGGAGGTAAAAATTGGGGAAGAACAGCAAATTATATTGAAATAAATCCTAGATTAATAGCAAAATATGAAAATGGAGTAATTTCGGACGGATTACTAAACACAATGAAGCTGATGACTTTATTGCCACCCTCCTCAGAGCGTGCAGCTAACTGCATAATACTATCTCAACTATACCCATCTCTTTATGGTGATGGTACAACTAATGATGAAACGCTTTATCACGTAGATTTACACAGAGGTATAAGTAAAAATCTTACAGCCAGAGGGCTTGATCACAAAATGGGTGATGATGAACAAGTAAAGGCTTTCAACGATTTAGCCCATCTTCTTGGATTTAAGACAGGTATTAGAATGCCACTATCCGAAGGACAACTAAGAATAAAAGGTAAAGATTTTTCTTGGCTTAGGAATGAGCAAGCCTATATCGATGCATGTGCTTGGGCAATTGACTTAGGATTTGATTCTATATACTTTGACAGTGGGAAACATGTAGTTAACATTAATGGCTATTGTGGCATAGGTGCGATACCAAATGCACAACAAATGTCATATATTTTGAGAAAAATAAAAGAATATTCTGGTCGTTCAGATCTTTCTTTCATTGGAGAAAAATGTAGTGAGAGTTCTATCTATAGTGCAATAGGATTCAATGCAGGTACAGATTGGAGTAATGCAAATCACATTGAAAATGTAAAATATGATTCAAGAAAACAGGCCAGCTCTGAAACATATGCTGCAGGCCCAGACGTTTCAAACGATAATGATAATGGCGAAATGACATTTGATGAACGCCTAAACAGATTGAATTCCTGCTTATTCGGTTATGATAATCCAAAAGACAAACTGCCCGCATTTATGCAGATAAATGATATATTACCTCTTTCACCATATATAAATACCCACCAAGTTATGGAACATGCCATACAAATGGATGGCTCTGAAGCATGGACAGAATGTGAAAGACATTTAGACGGAGTATTTAGAACTGACGAAAATGCGAGAAAATATACGCAAGAAGTTTATAAAACTTTTAGTAAATCACTATATTAGAATATTTTAGTATATAAATAAAAACATTAAGAGCATTTTGAATATTCAAAATGCTCTTAATCAAGTTCTGGGGCGGAAGGATTCGAACCTCCGGATGGCTGGACCAAAACCAGCTGCCTTACCACTTGGCGACGCCCCAATATCGGCTACATTTTTTATTTTACGCACTAAAATTTAGTTGTCAATATTATAAAACTGTTTTGAAAGGACTTTTTTCATTTGCAAAAATAACCTCAACATGATTTTTCAAAAGATTTTCAAAAACCTTTAACACGAGAATCTCACTTTCAAAATGCCCAATATCAAAGAGCACAATCGGACTTTCAATTGCGGTATGGAACTTAACATCTCCTGTCACCAAAGCATCCGCTCCATTTTCAAACGCTTCTTGAATAAATTCAGAACCGCTGCCTGCACAAAATGCTATCTTTTTAATTTCGGCAACATTTTCATTATTAACAATTCGAACATTTGAAGAAATCTTACAAATTTTTTTAAGAAAATCCGCAACAGATATTTTACAATCTACAACTCTCAAAAAATCCCCAACCGAAACTCCATCACCCAGACCTAAATCGGCAATCAAAGTATCTGTTGTTCCGCCTTTTGCTCTGTCTAAATTTGTATGAGCACAATAAATATTGATATCCTTATATTTCATTGGCACAAAAAACAACGGATGATGCGAAATTATCATATCACAATTTTCTTTTTTGGCCTGTTCAAAAATATCATCCGTAACCGTTAGACAAAGCATGACTTTCTTAATATCAGTATACTCTGCCAAATCAACAATATTCCCTGAACAATCCCAATCTTCAGCAAATTCCGGAGGTGCAAAGTTCTCTATTATCTTCGTTATTTCGTTCTTGTCCATATATCACCTCTAAAATTTCTTTTGCAATTGAATATTTATCGGATCTTTCAAGCTTTTTTACAATTCCTTTTTGATTTAATATTGTTACTTCATTATAATCACTTGAAAAACCGATATCAGACCTTGAAATATCATTGGCAATTAAATAATCACAACCTTTTTTCAAAATCTTTTCTTTCGCATTTTCGAGCAAATTTTCACTTTCGGCGCAAAAACCCACAACTGTTTGAATTGTTTTCTTAGATGAAATTTCTTTTAAAATATCCGGATTTTTGACTAATTGTATAGAAATTTCATCATCGGATGTCTTTTTCATTTTCTGCTCGGAGATATTCTTTACCCTGTAATCTGCAACAGCAGCCGCCATTATTACGCAATCAGCTGTTTCAAATTCTTTATTAACAGCTTTTTGCATATCAAGCGCAGATTTTACTTTTACAATCTTGTAATTACGCTTAACATGAACTGTAGAAATCAAAACAACGTCAGCACCCTGTTCAAATGCACAATCTGCAAGTGCAATACCCATTTTACCGGAAGAGTAATTTGAAATATATCTCACAGGATCAATGTCCTCGATAGTTCCGCCGGCAGTTATGACTATTTTTTTACCTGACAATTTTTTTTTTGAATTTAAAACTTCCACAGTTCTGTCAAAAATCTTATCCAAACTGCAAAGTCTTCCAACACCTTCTGTTCCGCAAGCCAAAAAACCTGCTTCCGGATCTATAATCTCATAGCCGTATTTTTGTAATTTTGCAATGTTTTCTTTAACAGCTGCATTCTGCCACATATTACAATTCATCGCAGGAGCTATCAAAATCGGCTTTTTAAAAGCACAAACAACAGATGTCAAAAGATTATCACAAATTCCATTTGCAATCTTACCAATAGTATTTGCAGTAGTTGGCGCTATAAGCATAATATCAGCTTCATCTGCGTATGAAATATGCTCAGGTTTATAATCTGGAATATTGAACTCATCAATTCCGACTTCATTTTGACTTAAATTTTGCAAAGTTAATTTTGTCACAAAATTCAACGCATTTGGAGTACAAATCACTCTAACATTTGCATTTTGTCGCTTATACATCCTTATAAGCTCACAAATCTTATAAGCTGCAATCCCGCCGGTTATTCCTATCAATATCGTTTTACCGCTAAGCATTTTTACGCTCCTTGTTGATTACGTTTTCCAAAGCCTTTATAGCAGTTTCCAAATCATCATTGACGATTTTATAATCAAAGTTTTCTGCTCTTTCAAGCTCTATCTTAGCCTCATTCAAACGTTTTTGAATAGTTTGTTCATCTTCAGTATGTCTGCCGCGCAAGCGATTTTCTAATGCTTCATAAGACGGAGGACAAATGAAAATCAACACAGCTTCAGGCATTCTGCTTTTAACCTGCAAAGCACCTTGAGTGTCAATTTCAAGAATTATATCCTTACCTTCTTCAAGACACTTGTTTATGTATTTTTTCTTAGTACCATAAAAATTATCGGCAAATTGAGCCCATTCAAGAAATTTATCATTATCAATGCAATTTTTGAATTCATCTTTTGATAAGAAAAAATAATTTACCCCATCAACCTCACCAGGTCGAGGTTTTCTTGTTGTACAAGAAATAGACAACATAAATTCAGGATTACGTTCTAAAAATCCTTTTAAAACCGTGCCCTTTCCGACACCCGAAGAACCTGATATTACATACAATTTCTTATTCATTAAAAATATTATACAATGAAAAATCTCTTTGTATACATTTAGCGCAAAGTTTTGCAATAATTATAAATAAAAAGCGGTCTTAAAAGACCGCTTTTTAAAACTTTAATTATGCCTTTTAGCATCCTTTTTGTACTCATCAATTGCAAGAATAGTACAAATAATCAAACAAATTATACCGGATACTAACCAGAAATATATCGCACCATCCCAGTTTTGTTGACCGTTTGAACCTAGTTTATCTACTAGGAACCCTGTTCCTGTAGCAGATAAAAATGCCCCAACATAACCAAACGTTCCTGTGAATCCTGATGCTGCAGATGCAACTTTTTTAGAGCTGCTTTCAACCGCGCAAAGCCCGCCAATCATCATCTGAGGACCATATGTGAAAGCTCCTAAAAGTCCAATTATAACATAATTTAATGAATCTATTGTATTAAATTTAAGTGCCAAAATGGCAAAAATAACACCAACTAAATATATCAAATTGACAGGAGCTCTTTTCCCTTTGAACAATTTGTCAGAAATCAGCCCCGCACAAACAGTTCCGCAAATACCAACAAGCGGCAAAGAAGCTATCATATTTGTAGCATCTTCAAGCTTAATATTCTTGGCATTTTTTAAGTACATAATCATCCAGTCTTCAGCACCAAATCTGATAATATAAACAAATACGTATGCAATAGCCAGAAGCCAAATAGTTTTGTTACACAAAACATATTTTTTGAAAATTTGCACATAAGACATACCGTCTTCAGCCTGCTTATCATGAGATGATTTAACCTTAACCGGCTCATTTCTATATTCTTCAACATCAGGCAACCCAAGAGATTGGGGTCTGTCACGCAATCTTTCAAAAAGCCACAAAGCAGTTATTACAGCCAACACACCAGGAACCAGAAATGCTGCTCTCCATCCAAAATGAGCTGCAATATGACCTGCAATAATGAAACTTAAGAAAGTTCCCATTTGGTGAGAACAAGACCAAAGTGACCACTTTGTACCACGTTCAGAATTGGAATACCAATATGTCAAACTCTTTGCGACAGCCGGGAAACCTGCTGATTGAAACCAACCGCTAACACCCCACAAAAATGCCAAAACCCATAAAAGTACAACTGCAGTCATTTGAGTGCTTAATCCCAAAACGCTTACAGCACTAGGGGCAAGGGCAAATAAAATATTTGCAACAGCAGTCATCAAAAGAGCTGTTGGAAAGAATTTTCTAACATCAGATCCGTCAGCCAAAACACCATTCACAAACTTACCGATACCGTAAGTCAAATAAAGTGAGCTGCCCAATAAACCCAACTCAGTTGCCGAATATCCGAATTCATCCATAATACCCGGCAAAGCTACTGCAATATTTTTCTTACACAAATAAAATACCGTATATCCAATAAAACAAGCATAAAAAATTCTCAAACGCCAATGAGAATACATTGACTTAACCTTACCTTCATCCTCAATAACCGAAACGGCTGGAGGTTCTTTAAAAAATCCTTTCAATCCCATAACTACTTATTCCTTATTATTTGTATGTTTCTTGTCTCTGTGAGTTCTTGACGAGCATTTTTTATAATTTCACGTTTTTCATCATCAATACTGTGACCGCAAACCAAACGATCAATAAAACCAGTATTCAATTTAACAGCTTTTTCGAATGCTCCGATCTCATCCAATACTTCTTTAATTTCTGCTAAATCATAACCGAAAGTTTGCTTTGAATTATATGTTAATATATCACCTGACTGCGAGGTTATCGGAGTTCCGCCTTGTTCAAAATACAATTTAAAAACAGATTTCAAATCTTGTAATTCTGATTGCAAAGTATTTATCGTTTGTTGTATTCTCAAGAATCTTTCAAACAAATATTCAACATTATCAAGCTGCTTAACTTCCCAATCATATTTTTGCAAATATAGTTTTTTCAATTTAGGATATGACAAAGCAAGCCCCATGGTATCTGCCATTGCTCTGTGATGATTCGTAAGCTCAACATTAAATTTGTTGGTTAAAGCCTCCAGACCATGAGATTCAAGCTCTGGATAAACCTCCTTGAACATTTGTTGTGTATCAATTCTTGGGTTTTCAATACCTTTGCCAAATACACGCATACTAGCTTCATTCAAAAACATGTAATCAAAAATAGCGTTGTGGGCCACAATCGGATAATCACCAATAAATTCAAGAATTTTTGGCATAATTTCTTCTTCAGTCGGGGCATCGGCAACCATTTCCTGAGTAATTCCATGTATTGCAATACTTGATTTTCTAATGTGTTGCTGAGGATTAATCAAAGTCTGAAATTCATCCTTCACCTTGCCGTTTTCAAGTCTAACAGCGGCAAATTCAACCATCCTCTCCTTTGTATAATCCAGCCCAGTTGTTTCTGTATCCAGAACAATTTCTATTATTTTTTTTCTTACCATTGTGTTATCCTATTGAGATCTATTAAGATAATAGCACAAAAAAAAAATCTATGGTAAAATAGCGCATGTAAAAGAAAAAGGAGAAGCTATGTCAAATGCAATAGAAATAAATGATTCATCATTTGAACAAGAAGTTCTACATTCCGAAAAACCTGTAGTAGTTGACTTTTGGGCTCCATGGTGCGGACCTTGCAGAAAATTAGGACCTATTTTGGATGAAGTAGCTACAGAATTAGGGGACAAAGTTAAAGTAGTAAAAGTTAACACGGATGAAAATCTTAAGACAGCTCAAGATTATGCCATAAGCGGCTTGCCAAGTCTTTTGGTTTTCAAAGAAGGAAAAGCTGTTGAAAGACTTGTAGGATTAATGCCAAAATCAACAATTCTTTCTAATGTTGAAAAACATTTATAATTTTTTCATAAAATTTAATTAAAAAAGAGCCATATTAGTGGCTCTTTTTTTGTAACAATCTGTAATAAAACTGTATTTTTTCTAAAGTTTACAGGCATTTCAACCGTAATTTATACTAAAGGAAAGGTACTCATGGTTTTTAAGATTACGGATTTAAGAAAACAATATGGCGTTTTTCAGCCTGCTGAAACAGAAGCTGATGCCTTGGCGTACGAAGAAGAACGTCAAAAAAACCATGAAGAAGCTGTTGCAAAAAAGGTAGAAGAATTAAAAGCTTTATACAATTCAAATCCGACAAAATATTCAAAATTTAAAAACTTTGACGAAGAAGACTGGAAAAATTACGCAGAAACTTGTTTAAAAGCAAATTCCGCAACTACTGCAAAATATTCATTTAGTTCACTTCCATCTGTAGAGAATGACCCTGAACTTGCAAAATGGGCTAAATTTACATATGAAGAAATCCTGCAAATGGAATCAACAGGTGTACTTATTCCTAAAGAAATTCTTGCATGGGCACATACTATGCAAGATAGTGATGTGACTGCTTACGAAATTAATGATGATCCAAACGCAACAGAAGAAACCGAAGAAACCGGAACAAATTCAAGCAACTCTGAATTAAAAGAATTACAGAAAAAAGCCCAAACCATGAGTAACAAATCTGAAAATACACAAACCGAAATCAACCAAAATTTCGAAGCTTTTCAAGAAGTTGCTAAAAAAGCAGAGCAAGTAAAAAAAGAACAAGAAACAACTAAAAAAGATTCTTTAAAACAAATTGAAGAATTAACAAAAGAATGGGAAGAAATTTCAGCTAAAGTAAAAAAAGGTGACAAACTTTCAGAATCCGAACAAAAACGTTACAAAGAACTTGGCGGAATGCTAAACGGAAAAGATGGAGAACTTGTAACCGCAATTCAGGCATCTTCAGATGATTTGCAAGACTTAATGAATTCAATGAATGGCTTAAATACTGAAATTAAAAACAGTATTGAAATTGGCGATGAAACTGTAGAAATAGCAAAACAACTTGCCAGATATGAAACAGGTTATGATTATACAAGCAAGGGTTCAAAAAATATTGTAAATATGACGGTCGGAGAAATAAAAAACGTACTCGAAGGCAGTCAAGGCAAAGATATAGCAAAAGAAGCTTTAGAAAATGGTAACAATCTGATTGAATTTTCAAATACATTAAGCAATCAATTAATGATGAACCAATATGCATCATTATATGATTTTGCAGAAGTATTTACACAAACTTCTACTGAAACTATTACTAATACAAAAGAAGTTCTTGGTGATGATTTTAACAAAACAACCGAAGAATTAAATGAACAAATTGATGCATTACCTGATATGACAAATGCTGAAAATGATCGCTACAATCTAGAACAAAATGGTGTAGGTTTAGTTGGTCAATCATTGTACTTTACAAAGAAAAGTACCGGAGAATCATTCAATTCTTTGATTTCTATGATTCAACTTGACGCTACACAAAAGCAATCAACAAAAGAACAAACACAAAGCCAAGAATTAACTGATAAAGTTACAAATGAAATGACATCTAAAAAAGAAGAAATAGATATCTTGACTGAGAAAAAAGAAAAAGCTGAAGAAGCAAAAGAACAAAGCTTGGCTAAACTTGAAGATCCTACAAACATAGCAAATGCTAAAAATTCTCCAGAAAAATTAGATAATAATGCTATAGAAGAATTTACTGAAAAAGATCAACAAAAACTGGATTCACTAAATGACGAAATGGAAGCTGTTGGAAACACCAGCCAACAAAAGTTATTCCAATCATTATCAAAAGTTCAAGGTCTAAACGAGATATTACAAAATGCAAATCTTGACGGCCTATCTGCAATAGATTATGGTCAAGTTACACAACAAGTTGGACTACAATTAATGTCTACAGTACCTCCAACTTTCTTCTTATGGTACATCTATATGATAGGATTGATGGCTTATACAAGCGGCTTAACAGCAGAAGCTCTAGGCGAAAAGAACAATGAATTGTTTGAAGAAACAGACAATGTAAATAACCAAAATATATCATCTATAGGTCAAAATCAATTATCAATTCAAGAAATTACAAAAGTAGAAGCCGTAAACTTGGTTTCTACAGCTGAAGGTGAAAATAATTCTTCAAAAGCAGAAAACAATCAAACTGAAGCTAAAGATGAGATTGAAACTACCGAAAAAGATGAAAATACTAATATTGAAGGGAAAAATGAAACCCAAAATAATATAAATCTTAATGATGATTTAGAAAAAAATAATACAATAGCAAGAGAAAATTCTAATGAAAAAGACGTAAAAACAACAAACATTTCAAACAATGAAACCACAATAATAAATGAAACATTAGAATCACAAGAAGAAAATGACACTAATATAGCCGAGCAAACTTCTATTAATGAAGTTGATCAAACTGGTGCAGCTAATTCTCCTAAAACAACTGATACAGAAGGCACCGATAATGCAGATAATGAAGAAGAAATGTCAACAGACTCTGCTCAAAGTAGCGTAGATAAAATGCAAACCAAGACAGAAGAGGAAAATGATGAATCTATAGAAAATAAAAAAGATACAGAAAAAACAGAAAAAGAACTTGAAAAAGAAATGAAAGTTCTTGAAAAAAACATGAAAAATGATCAAAAAGAACTGGAGAAGATTGCAAAGGAATCACAAAAAATCACTCAAGAAAAAGAGCAACTTGCAATGGAATTTGAAGTATTAGATGCACAAAATAACGAAATAATGGCTCGTCAAGAATCTGCACAAAAACAACAAACTTCTAATTCCACAGGCTTAATAACAGGACAAAATGACCAACAAGGTGGTCTTTTGACCGGTGCAGTTCAACAAAATACAATGGCTATAACTGGGGATGATAATTCAACATTACAGTCTAATCAAGATAGAATCGTAAGTATCTCCTCAAGATTTACTGCTCTTGATAAAAAATTAAATGTAAACCAAACTAAAGTTAGAAACATAAGCTCAACATCAAGAAAACGTTATAACAAATTTGAAAAACTAGCAAAAGCTAAAGAAAAAGTAATTAAACAAAACCAAAAAGTAGAACAAGAAAAACAATCTAAAGTTCAAAAATCTCTTGCCACAGTTGGAATAATAAATAACGTATTTTCTATAACTTTATCTGCTGGTACAATTTTGATTGCGATAGGTTCTGCAATGCCTTTTGGTACAGGTGCTCCCTTGGTAGCAGCAGGTAGCATAATGGTAAAAGTAGGAACATATGGCATGGCCTCTTGTGCAATCTTAAAATCTACAATATTAATAGCAAATGGTAACTTTGAGGCTGCATTCACCACAATGGCAATGACCGCAGTACAAATAGCCACATCAATGATCCCTGGAGCAGGTGCCGCTAGTGGTGCTGTTAATGCAGCGACCGCTACAACAACTCAAGCTGTTGCTGCAGGTCTAAATATTGTTAGCGCTGCAACAGATACAGTTGCACAAGCCCAAACTTTGGCTGGTAAGGAACAAAGTGGATGGTTAAATACAGTTTCTCAAATTGCAGGTGCAGCATCAGTATTAACTAACGTTGCCGGCGGATTCACCAATTCAAAACAAGTAAAACTTGATTCCGCTGGAAATGCAATGAAAGATGCATCCGGTAAAGTTCTAACCGACACGACAAAATCAGCATTTTCACAAGCAAACACTTTTGGGAAAACTCTACAGGTAGCACAAGCCATAGGAAGTACAGCCACAACAACAGCACAAATAAGTGCTCTTATTAAACAAGCCAATGGAGAAGACCCAGGAGAATTTGAAAATATTTTAAACACTATTGGTTATTCAATTTCTGCAGCAGCTTCACTTGGACAAATCGGTATGAAAATCGCAGAAGCAGCTTCTAATAAGAAAGAATTAAACAATGGCGAAATTAATAATGAAAAAGATAATCAAACAGAAAAAACTAAAACTGAGGAAAACGAAAAAGACAACACAATTCCTGAAAGTTTAGCCGCAATGATGAAAAATGATGAATTATTACCTCAAATCAATGATCCTCAAAACGATCTAAAAATAGCAAGCGAAAATGCACTTGCTGCAATTTCAGAGTCAAATTCAAACATAGATCCTGAAATTTCAGATAAAATAGCCGCATATGATCCCGAAACAATAAATAATAACATTGAAAACAATGTTATTGAAAAAGACGAAGCATCATTAGAACCTGTTATTTCAGATGAACTTAAAGAAAAAATTGATGCTGAAATAAAAAAGACACCTGAAATTAAAACTGATGAAATAACAGGACCTGAAAATAATACAAACATTACAGATAAAAACAATTTAAAAGGAGAAAAAATTGACAGAATAATGGATATAACAACAAATACATTGGGTGCAGGCTCACAGATTATGCAAGCCGTATCAGCTATAGGAAACTTAAATACACAAAGCCCTGATGATGCGAATGAAACTGTTTTAAAGCTATCCAACATGAAAAAAGGTAAATCGTTAATCAGAAAAATTAAAAAACGCAGAGCAGCATTGTACGGATATACTAAATCATCATAAAAAAGCGGGTTGTAAACCCGCTTTTTTAATAATCACTCATTGGACTATCATCTTCATCCTTAAGTGAACTTAAGTCATCATGACTTGTCACATCAAAATCTTCAGGCAACAATTCATCATCAGGCCAAATAGTATCAGAATCGTACCTTGATGAAGACAAATTGTACGAAGCCGTAAAATCTGAACTACTTAAATCAGATTCAGAAAATATACAACCTGCCAAATCACAGTCTGTAAAATTACAATAAGTCATTTCAGCATAACTGCAATCAGCACCATTCATAAGGCTTTCGGTAAAATCACACTCAAGAACTCTTGCTCTTGTAAAATCCACTGATGTTAGATCTGCATTACTAAAATTAACAAAAGACAAACTACAATCGGCAAAAGAACTGGAATTAAGATCAACATCAGAGAAGTCAATTTCTCTTAAAGCAATACCGGAAAAATCCGTCTCACTCAGGTCAACTTCCTCTTGATCTAACTTCCATTCGTTGAATTTTTCAGGATTTTTCCTCAATAAATCTACTAATTCTTCCTTCGTGTAATCTATCATTATGTTCTCCTTAATTTTCTGTCAAATTCATCTGCATTGCCAGCAAAACCGCTTGAGTTCTATTTTTTACCTTTAGTTTCTTAAAGATACTATTCATATGACTTTTAACAGTAACTTCGCTCAAAACCAGTTTTTCTGCTATTTTTTTATTATTATCACCATACGCGGCAAGCTTGAGTACTTCTTTTTCACGACTTGTAAGAGTTTGCAAAGATTCAGTTGAAGTAAATGTTAAATCTTTTGATAAATTACTTTGCAAATTACGTCTTGAACGTCTTAAGACAGCTTCCATTCTTGCCAAGAGGTTTTGCAGTAAGAACGGCTTGATTATATAATCATCGGCACCATTCATAAGTCCGGTAACCATTTTTTGTTCTTCATTTACTGCTGTAATCATTATAACAGGAATATCTTTTGTTTCAACATTTTTTCTTATTTCTTTTAAAGTATCCCAACCATTCATATTTGGCATCATTACATCAAGCAAAATAATATCAAAAACATTTTCAGATAAAATTTTCAAAGCTTGAATACCATCCGTAGCGGTCAAAACATCATAACCGTAATGCGGAAGTGCATCTTTCAAGTATTTAGGGTTGTCATCAACCAATAATACTGTTTTCATGTCATCCTTTATACAATTTTATTCTTTAGTGCTTTTAGTGCAGCCTGAAGCCTATCATCAACTTCTAACTTTTGCAAAATATTTGCCACATGAGCTTTTGTTGTATTAATGCTTATAACAAGCATTTGAGCAATTTCCATATTACTATAACCTTCAGTCATAAGTTTCAAAATTTGAGACTCACGTGTTGTAAGGTCATAATTTTTGCCATTATTATCAGAATCAAAACTTGGTGAATTTGAACTTGCTTTTAGCACAATATGTGCAACGCTTGGATCAAACCAAGCAGCACCATCCGCAACAGATTGAACAACTTGGACGAGTCTTTGAGGATTAATTTCCTTTGAGCAATAGGCATTTGCACCTGCTTTAAGACTATTCAATACTTCTTTTTCATCATTATGGGACGTAAGCATAATAACCTTAACGTCCTTATTTAGAGATTTTATTTTTTTTGTTGCATCAATACCATTCATTTGAGGTAAACCCAAATCCATAATAATAATATCAATTTGATTATTATTGAAAATGTCTATAGCTGCTTCAGCAGAGTCCGCCTCGTAAATTTCACCTACATAATCAACTCCTTCAAAAGTTGTTTTTAAACCAAATCGAGTAAGTTCGTGGTCTTCTACTATAAGTATATTTTGCTTCATATGCTTAGCTCCTCTTTAGCAGGCTGATAATTCGGATTTATAATGAGACTTTTTCTAAAACTTCGCTTAGCATCGCCCACCAAACCTTTATTCTTATACACAAGTCCTTGATAATAATAATATCTAAAATCATTTTCGTCAATATATTTAGCAATTGCAAGATAATTTGATGCAGAATCAAGGTTGTTCTTTTCGATTTCAGTTCTTGCCAAATCAATCCATCCGTCTTTAAATTGAATATTTATAGCCAAAGACTTTTTTAGATATGCAACTTCTCTACTTTTATCCAACAATGCCATATTGTAATATGCCTGATAGCAATCAGACTTAGTACGTAAAATTTTGGCATAAACATCGAAAGCTTTTTTAATATTACCAATTTTTTGATAAGTATCTGCAACTCTTAACTCTGCCAAAACAGAATCTCTTTGACCAGAAGTTGCATTTTGGAAATACTTTAACGCTTTCTCATAATCACCGTTTTTAAAAGCCAAATCTCCTAAAACCATTAATGCAATTGAATTTGATTTATCTATTTTATATGCCTTCATTGCATTATCCTCAGCTTTTTCATACTCTTTTAAATCATAATAAACTCTGGCAAGCAAAGCATAGACCTCTTTATTATTACTTTTTTTAGTATTAAAAGCTGTTTGTAATGTTCTCATTGCTTTATTTAATTCATTTTCATAATAATAATAGTATGCAAGGTGATACTTTTTATCGAACTCATTTTTTTTAGTTTTATACAAAGTATATTCTTCAATTGAATTAACTTTTCTTTTAAATTCAGTTGTAATAAGATTTTGAGATTTTATATCCTCAACAACTTTCAAAGCATTTTGTGGTTTTTTGGACTGCGTTAAAATTTCAGCTTTTAATTTTTTATAGTTGAGGTTTTTATTATTTTTAGAAATAGCAATATTAATGTATTTTTCAGCTTCTACAATATTATTTGACTTCAAAAAACCCAGAGCCGCTATATAATTAGCATAATCAGATCTCTCCAATAATGGAATATTTTTCGTAAGCTCCGTTGTTACTTCTCTGCTTTGATCATTATATACGATATTCGAATACATTTCTGCCAAGTAAAGCTCTTCATTTCTGGAAAGTTTTGCTGAAGGAAAATAAAAATGCTTAATATCATCTATCAATAAATAAGTAATATCATCATCTTTAAGTTTTGACATTGCCAAGTCAGACAAATCAAAAAAACCTAAATCCGCCATCTTTTCAGACAACATTAAATGGGTATAGTCTGAAGGAGTTGTACTTTCAATCAGGACCTCAAAATCAGCGTAAGAAGATTTAACATTACTTTGAATATACCTGTTAAGAGCAATTGCATATTGGTTGTGGATATCGTTCTTTGTCAGCGTAGCTTTTTGCGGGACATTCAGGATGTCACGTTCAACAGGCAGTTTTGTATCAAGTGGGTTGGCAGGTTTAATGAAGTCATTAAAACTTACCGCATAAACATTTGTTGAACATGCAGCAAATACTATTATTAAACTTAACCATTTTTTTACCAATTAAACCTCACAACCTGAATAATAATGATTAAACAAATCAACTATATTCTTATTATTTGAATTCTCATCATTAATAAAATTATATATATCTAAAAGGTTATAATGACTCAATAGCTCTCTGTCATTATCTTTGAAAACAATATGACTTTCAGTCAAAAATACATTTATTATTCTGTCAAGAGAAATTGACAAAAAGACATCTACAATATTTTTATCAAAGTGTGAACCTGAATCATTAATCAAAATTTTAATAACATTTGCAATAGGCATTTTATCACGATAGTGACGACGTGAAGTTATTGCATCAAATACATCAGAAACCGCAAGAATTCTTCCTCCATAAGGGATTTCCTCTCCCTTTAGATGCCTGTAATATCCTGAGCCGTCCCATTTTTCATGGTGAGAGCATGCAATATCCGTAATCAATTTAAAATCGTCAGACATATGGATTTTTTCCAAAATATCATGAGTAATTTGAACATGTTCTTGAATATGTGCATATTCTTCCGGAGTAAGCTTACCTTCTTTTTGTAAAACAGCATCACGAATACCAATTTTGCCTATATCATGCAAGATTGCAGCTTTTTCAATAATTTCTTTATTATGCGCATCCATATTCAACGCATCAACAATAAGCATAGCGTATAATTTAACCCTACTTGAGTGCCCTGCGGTAATCTTATCACGTGCATCAATAGATTTTGCAAGAGTATCGATAAAACTTTCAAAAAGATCCTTTTGCTCCTTGTAAAGCTCTTTTTGTTGTTCAAATAATTGAGCATTTTCAAGGGCAATACTAGCACTGCCGCCAATTGCAACAAGCAAATCTTCATCATTTTTTGTAAATACACCTTCAAGCTTGTTTAATACTTGAAATGCACCTATAATCTCCTGATTATTATTTTTTATAGGCATACAAAGTATTGATTTGGTATGATAGCCAGATTTGCTATCCACATCTTTATTAAATCTTGGATCGCTATAAGCATCTGCAATATTAACGCTTTCTCCGGTCTGAACTACATATCCTGCAAGACCTTTATTTGCCGGAAAACGAATTTCCTGACTTTCCATACCCAAGGCGACTTTTGACCAGAGCTCATTTTTTTCTTTATCCAAAATAAAAACAGTACATCTGTCAGCCTGAATTGCATTTTTAGTTTCTTCAGCTATAACCTTCAACAAAACATTGATATCAGTCAATGCAGTAATAGAACGGCCTATTTTCACAAGAGATACCAATGGATCACTTTTTACAGGCAAAGAAAAATCCATACCGTTTTGAATTTGACTGATTCTTGTATTTATATAATCCGTCATGGCAAATTCATCATTTTTTACGGCATAATTTTTCGCATTATTGTAATGCAGCAGGGCAACATCATTGTTGTTTTCGTCAAAATTTATGTTACCTTGAACAATTTCTACAAACATTTTGGCCATATCACTTTTAGAATATTGTGCCATATAAGATGCATCATTTACAGCTTCCAATACAACTTTTATGGAATTTTTATCCAAAAGGTAACTGGTCATTGCTGCCAAACTCATACAAGCAGAAATATATTCACTTGCTTTGATTGCAGTGAATTTTTTCTGTGCCTCTAAAAAATCAAACTTGGCATCCTCATAGTTCTTATCATTCAAGGAATTTATCCCTTTTTTGATAAGCTCTTTACCTTCTAACACTAATTGAGTATCTAAAACTTCAGCCATTCTTAACCCTCTTTTTATTATTGTACAATATTATCATTAATTTTTCAAAAATAGTTACATTTTTTCAAAAAATAAATCAATCATATGAGGCAAATTTAATAATATATGCTACTCTAGTGAAAGTAAGCGAGGTATTTATATGGCTGATAATTTTAAAACTTTAAGATGTCCTGCATGTCAAAAAGAAATGAAAAAAGTTTTTGTCCCATCCGAAGGTGTAAACGTGGATATATGCCTAGATGGTTGTGGCGGTATTTATTTTGACACAAGAGAATTCAAATATTTTGATGAACAAGATGAAAATATTGAAGAAATTGTAAAAGCAGCGGAAGGCAAAACTTTTGCAAAAGTTGATGAAAGCCTTCCGAGAACATGTCCCGTATGCGGCGCAAGAATGGTCAAAAATTATGCAAGCGTAAAAAAAGAAGTCCAAATTGACGAGTGTTATTCTTGCGGAGGAAAATTCCTCGACCATGGCGAACTTGAAAAAATTCGTGCACAGTATGCAACCGAAGAAGAGAGAAGTGCAGACATAATGAAAGAGGTTTATAGCACAGTTGGCGTGGAAATCAAACGCCTTGAAGCAGAAAACGAAGAACTTCGTGCAAAACGTTCTTGGACGAAAAAGCTCTTTGATAAAATGATTTACGGATAAATAAAAAGGCCGCTTAAGCGGCCTTTTTATTTATTAATCAAATAATTCCCGCATATCAACATTCAAAGCTCTTGAAAGCCTTTTAACCGTTGAAATGGTTGTATCAGTAATTCCTCGTTCTATTGCACTTAAATAACTCGTTGAAATATTTGCATTAAAAGCTAACTCAGCTTGACTTATTCCAAGTTCACCACGGAAAAAAGCAACTTTTTTACCCAGCTTTCTACATAGAACTTTGTCGTACTTGAATGACTTCTTACCCATATCGCTAGAATTATAATATTCCTATTGACAAAAATAAAACTATGGGATAGTATTTTATTAGCTAAAATATTCATTGCAAAGGACTTTTTGGATTTAAAATATGAGAAAACCAAGAAAAACAATTCGTTACCCATATACACTTGAGGGACAACCTCTTACAGAAGTTGAAACTGCTATAATTGAAGCAATTATACAAGGCTATAGTTTCATTAGGATTTCCAAAACTTTAAACATAACAAAATCACAAATGAAATGGCTTGTTAAAAAGCTATATTGCAAATTAGGAGTAAACACAAAAATTGCTGCTGTTACCAAAGCAATTAAAACAGGCATTGTTGACTGAGTTTATTTTTTGAATTTTTCTATTTTATCTAAACTATCACTTTCAAAATATATTCTCAACAACGGCTCTGTGCCACTCGGACGAACAAGTATCCAGCTTGTACTATCTTCCAGGTAAAGTTTTACACCGTCTTTAAAATCTTTTCTTGAAACTTTCATGCCTGCAAATTCATCCGTTGATTTAAACTTATCAATAACTTTTTCGATTTCTTCGCGAGTTTCAAGCTTCAAATCAACCCTGTCATTATAGAATTTGCAACCAGCCATTTGGTTCAAATCTTCTTGTAATTGGCAAAGAGTTTTATTTTCATACGCCATAGCTTCCAAAATCAACAAATTAGCCAAAATACCATCTTTTTCCGGAATATGGCCTCTTATGCTTAAACCACCTGACTCTTCCCCGCCTATAATTGGGTTAAATTTACGCATAGCCTCACCTACATGCTTAAACCCGACTGCCGTTTCTATAAGGTCAACTCCGCATTTTTCAGCGATTTTATCAAGTAACAAACTTGCTCCAACTGTTTTGACAATGCAGCCATCCATATTCTTATGTTTTCTCAAATGTAAAAGTAAAATTGCAATAATTTCATTCGGCGTAACATATTCACCATTTTCATTAATAACCCCAAATCTGTCACCGTCACCATCATTTGCAAAACCTACAGCATTAGGAGTTTTTTTAACCATTTCAATTAATTCAGACATATATTTTGGCTTAGGCTCAGGCATACCTCCCCCAAAATTTACATCATGCATCATATGGATACTGTTAAATTTTATACCTTCATCGCACAATAATTTATCAAAATAACCTATTGTCGCTGAATACAGTCCATCAAATATAATATTTTTATTTAAATCCCTTATTTTGTCAAAATTAATCAAAGACTTTATATGTTCAAAATAAGCCGGTGCAAAATCGAATTCTTTTAAAGAACCATTTGCCTTTTTCTCAAAATCGACACCCAAATTTGCGACAATTTCATCCGTAATGTCAGACGTTGCAGGTCCTGCATAATCCGGAATAAATTTTATCCCTAAATACTCAGGCGGATTGTGTGATGCCGTAAACATAATCGCACAAGCATCTTTAATTTTTGCATTATACGCAAGCACAGGCGTCGGAATTACCTTGTTACTATATAAAACATTAAATCCAAGATTTGACAAAACCTCGGCACATTCGCGCGAAAATTTGTCCGCCATATTTCTGGGATCATACCCAACAATGATTTTTTTATATATTCCAAAATTATCAAAAACATACTTTGCAATTGCCTTGGTGACAATTAATACATTTTCTCGGTTAAAATCCTCACCCACAACTGCTCGCCAACCATCAGTTCCAAACTTAATATTTGTCATTATATTGCCCTTTTTATTCTTTCTGGTATAATTTTAACTGAAATATGGAGTTTAGTAAATATGGAATTCAAAAATGTGCTGAACATTGCATACCTTGGGCCTGAAGCATCATTTTCCGAGATGGCGCGTGATATTTTCTGCCAAAGATACAATATCAACACTTTTTCAACCCCTCTAAAAACCATACCGGATGTAGTAGATTTTGTCGATAAAAACCCTTTTACACTAGGTGTAGTTCCTGTTGAAAACTCAATTGACGGTACATTGAGAGCATCTCTTAACAGCCTTATGTCAACTCAAAATCCAAATATAAAAATCTTATCGGAAGTGGTTTTACCGATTGAGTATTGCTTGTTGTCAAGAACTACCGAATTTTATAGTATAACCGGTATAATAGGAACTCCTTACCTGCTAGGTAAATGTCAGGAATTTATCAAACACGAATTACCGCTGCATTTAAACATAATCGAAAACACAACTATGGCAGAATGTGCAAGAAACCTTTCGAATTATAATCTGACATACGGCTCAATTGGGAACAGAAAAACAGCAGAAACATATAGATTAAATATTTTAAAAGAAAATATTAACGATGATAAAACAAACCAAACGAGATATATTCTTTTCGGCAATTTTGAAACACCTGTCACAGGAAATGATAAAACCGCGATAGCTTTTGCCACAAATAATACTCCGGGAGCTCTTTTAGAAGTTTTGAAAATATTTTTGGAGAATGATATCAATTTAACATATATATCATCACAACCTTCAAAAGATGATATGGAAGAATACATATTTATAATAAACTTTAACGGGCATATAAAAGACGAAAAAGTTACAAAAGTTTTAAATATGATAAAAACAAAAACGATTTTTTATAGATTTCTGGGATCTTATGAAAAAAGCCATGATTAGAACTCTTTTATGTACTTTTATTTTTTTGATATAATCAAAGAATAAGAGGGAAAAATCATGGTAGAAATAAGAGAAGAATTTATAGAACAAGCAAAAAAACTTGCACGCGGAGCTGAAATCTTACCCGGAGGGATTGAAGAATTAGCCGTGAAACTTCAACACGCAAAAGACACAAACACACCACTAAGAGTAAAATTAGGTATGGATCCTACAAGACCTGATTTGCATTTAGGACATACTGTTGTAATGCGTAAATTAAGAGAGTTTCAAAAACTAGGACACCAAGTTGTTTTAATCGTCGGCGGAGCAACTGCTATGGTAGGAGATCCTTCAGGTAAATCCGAAACCAGACCTTCTCTTACAAAAGAACAAGTTGAAGAAAATGCCAAATCATACTTTGAACAAATGTCAAAAGTAGTTGACGTTACGAAAGCTGAAGTTACAAATAATGCTGATTGGCTTCACAAAATGAGTTTTACGGATCTTTTAAAACTTGCAGCACAAATAACTGTAGCACAGATGATGACAAGAGATGATTTTGCAAAAAGATATGCTGAAGGAAGACCTATTTCAGTACATGAATTTTTCTATCCTCTAATGCAAGCCTATGATTCTGTAGTAATTGATGCTGATATAGAACTTGGCGGAACTGATCAAAGATTTAACACTCTTTTAGGCAGACAAATTCAAGAAGCTTACGGCAAAAAATATCCTCAAATGGTTATGCTTTTGCCACTGATTGAAGGTACTGACGGTATTGTTAAAATGTCAAAAACATATCCGGAACACTGTATTTCTCTAACTGATAGTGCGAAAGACATGTTTGGTAAATTAATGAGTATACCAGATAGTTTGATAGTTAAGTATTTCACACTTCTTACGGATGTTAGTGATAAAGAATTAAAAGAAATTGAAGAAAAATTAAAAAATCCTGAAATTAATCCAAGAGATTTGAAACTACAACTTGCGCACACGATAACAGAAGAATACCATGGCAAAGATGGTGCTGATCATGCACAACAAGAATTTATTAACGTAGTTTCAAATAAAGGTATACCGGAAGATATTCCTGAAGTAAAAGTTGAAAACGGCAAGGGAATACTTGATTTGTTGGTAGAATTAAACTTTGTACAATCAAAAGGTGAAGCAAAACGCTTAATCCAAGGCGGCGGTGTAAAAATAGACGGCGAAAAAATTGCCGATATGGCTTATACTTTGACCTTTAATGAAAGTGTAATATTGCAGGCAGGTAAAAGAAAATTTGCCAAATTGGTAAAATAAAATGTTTAAACTTATAAAACGAGGAATAATAAAAGTAAAAGAAGATATTCAGGTAATCTACGACAAAGACCCTGCAGCAACAAACATATTGGAGGTTTTGCTTTGCTACCCGGGTTTGCATGCACTCATTGCCTATAGATTCGCTCATAGATTGTATAAATGGCATATTCCCTTAATCCCAAGAATAATATCCTATTTAACAAGAATAATTACCGGTATAGAGATCCACCCCGGTGCAAGAATAGGCAGAAGATTCTTTATTGACCACGGCGAAGGCGTCGTCATAGGGGAAACAACAACTATCGGTGATGACGTTTTGATATACCAACAGGTAACACTAGGCGGTACAGGCAAAGAACACGGCAAACGCCACCCAAGCCTTGGTAACAATGTTATTGTAGGTGCTGGTGCAAAGGTATTAGGAAACATAAAATTAGGAGATTATGTGAGAGTAGGTGCAGGCTCAGTTGTTGTTGAAGATGTTCCTGAATATTCTACTGTAGTAGGCGTTCCAGGAAGAATAGTTCATAGAAAAGTCCTTGACAAAAACGGCGTTTTGATGCACAACAGAATACCTGATCCTATAAAATGCGAATTGAATAGGCTAAAATACGAAGTTCAAGAACTGAAAGAAAAGTTAAATAGTAATCATTGACAAACTAGAAAAAATAATATTTAATAAAGAAGAAGGAGATTTATATGAAAAAGATTGATGCAAAAGCGGTTCAGATAGTCGCCCCCCCCCGGTGTGCTTCCCAATTTTGGCTTTCCACGACATTGACAAAATTTTAAACTGTAATTATAATTCTGATATGATGAATTATAGGTTTAGCCGTTTTTGGGCGTTTACACTTGCCGAAGTTTTGATTACCTTGGCTATAATTGGTATTGTTGCTGCTTTAACCATACCAAATTTAATTTTCAAATATCAGGAAAAACAAACAGTATCAAGACTTACAAAAGCATATTCAACAATTAATAATGCTTATCAAAGGGCAAAAATTGACAATGGTGAACTCTCAACTTGGGGATTCGAAGGGAATTCAACTGGTTCAAGCTATTCTAACAACGCATACTTATTTTGGGAGAAAATAACTCCTTATCTTAAAATTGATGATAAAAAAACTTCACAAGATGATGCAAATAGATTTGAATATAAAAGATACTTCTTAACAGGAGTCCCAAATAACAATAGTGTATCCACAATAGTACATCTTGCCGACGGAATGACTCTTTCCGGAGGTTGGATTTCGAACTATAAATGTAACAATAGAAATATTTGCGGTGATTTTCACATTGACATAAACGGAATAACCAACTTGCCAAATACTATTGGCAAAGATATTTTTTATTTTTATATCTATAAGGATGCAATCATACCTATGGGTACTAAAGATGATCGACAACACCCTATAGAACGGAGTTGTAACCTAAATAGCACTATTACTAATAATGGCTACGGCTGCACAGCTTGGGTAATTTATAATAAAAATATGGATTACCTACGTTGCAACGATTTGTCATGGAATTACAAACACTCTTGCAATGAGTAATTTTTTAAAACTTCCTTATGCGGGGATATTTTTTATGCTAATATAGATACTACAAGGAGTAGAAATCATGAAAGCTTTAGTATTTGACAATGAATTAAAACTTGTAAAAGATTATAAAAAACCTGTACCGCAAAAAGGAGAAGCTCTTATTCGAGTAACCTTGGGCGGAATATGCAATACAGATTACGAAATCACAAAAGGATATATGGGATATGTCGGAATCCTCGGACACGAAGCTGTCGGAGTTGTTGAGGAAATCAACGATCCTGATCAATCACTTTTAGGCAAACGTGTTGTATCAGAAATAAGCTACGGCTGCAAAGAACCTGACTGTCCGTATTGTGCTGAAAAACTTTACCGTCATTGTCCAAACCGCCACACTCTTGGCATTTGGCGTAAGGACGGGTGTTTCGCAGAATATTTCACAATGCCTTTGGAAGTTTTATTTGAAGTACCTGATAATGTTCCTGATGAACAGGCCGTATTTGTGGAACCTTTAGCTGCAGCATGCGAGATTACCGAGCAATTGCATATAAAACCTTTTGAAAAAGTAGTTGTATTGGGTGATGGCAAACTGGGGCTAATCACAGCTTTAACTCTTAATGCACAAAATATTGATGTTATTTTGGTTGGGAAACACCAAAATAAACTTGATATTGCAAAAGCTCAAGGCGTTGAAACATACCTTCTAAACGATTTCAAAGTTGAAAAGAAATATGATGTAGTAGTTGAAGCTACAGGCTCTATTTCAGGATTTGAAACAGCTTTGGCATTGACAAAACCGCGCGGAACATTGGTTTTAAAAAGCACGGTAGCAGCTTCTAAAGAATTTAACCTTGCACCTATTGTAATTGATGAAATTACAGTTTTAGGCTCAAGATGCGGTCAGTTTGGAGCAGCATTGAGACTTTTGAAATCAGAAAAAATCGACTTTTCTCCGCTTATTTCAGCAACATACTCTGTTGACGATGCCATTGAAGCATTTGAGAAAAACAAGCAAAAAGATACTTTAAAAGTTTTGTTAAAATTCTAGTTTGCTTAAATAAGTTTTTTAGAATAAAATAAGATATATGTTGGATAATCTGGTAAGTAAATTTAAGAACATAACTCTTTTGGATAAATATATCCTAAAGCAGATTATTGAGATGTTTTTGATGGGAGTTTGCGTATTCACATCAATTATATTTGCATCTGACACATTCATCACACTTATCAAACAAATTTCCATGTTCGGAATTCCTTTTAAAGTCGCCTTGATGATGATTATCTTAAATTTACCTTCTGTTGTTGTTATGACAATACCTATGGGTGTTTTGCTTGCAACAGTTATGACTTTGAATAATTTAAGTTTAAAATCGGAAATCACCGTTATGAGAGCTTGCGGAATAGGCTTGAACAGAATTGCGAAACCAATTTTTATATTTGCAATAGTTATGTCAATTTTCAGCTTTTTCATTAATGAAAGTATTGTACCTATAATGACAAAACAGTCAAAAGATTTGGCTTTGTGGGCATTGGGCCAAAAGAATATTCCAAACGGCAAGCAAAATTTTGTTTTCAAAGAATTGAATGACAACGGATTTTTAAAAAGATTATTTTATGTAGGATATTGCGAAGATAAGACTTTGCACAATATAACCGTTCTTGACACATCAAAAGAAGGGACTATTCAAGTTCTCCAAGCTCGAGAAGGGAAAACCTCTCCAAAGGGTTGGGAATTTGAAAAAGGTGCAATATACACAGTAGATAGTGAAGGGAAAGTTTTAAACACAACTCTTTTTGACGATTTAAACGCCCAATTTGGTGTTGATATGACAAAAGAATTAAATAAAAACGTCGCAAAAGAAATGAACTTCCCAAATCTTGTCAAATATTTAGCAACGAAAGTGATACCAGAGGAACAAAAAAGAGTTTTGGTTATTGAACTTTTTGATAAAATAGCGCTTCCTGTAACAACTATCGCACTTGTATTAATTGGTGTTCCGCTTGCAATAACACCACCAAGAGTCCGTTATAACAGAGGATTTTTATTCAGTATTCTCATAATTTTTGTTTATTACCTGATTAGAGCGTTATCTATATCTTTTGGCGAATCGGGGAAACTTGAACCATTTTTAGCAGCTTGGATGCCAAATATTGTTTTAACAATATGGGGTGCAATCCTTTACTATAAAAAAGTTTTCACTATTGAATAAATTACTCTTTTTGCAGGTGAAAAAATTATTATTTTTGTCGTAGAATGTTGGTATGGAGAATAATCGTAACTTTTTTAACGTTAATCCTGTACAGTCTGTGAAACAAAATCCTTTTACAGGTGCAAATAATTTGACAGATGAGCCAAAATCTGCCGCATCAAATCCGATGCAAAATCGCCTTAATGGTTATGATTCCACTATATTAAACGACAAAACTCTCCCACAGGCCGAAACCGATAAATTAAAATTGGAATATAAAATTTCTGAAAAACAAAAAGCTTTAACTGATATTAACGGCAAAATTAAAAATGCAGAATTATATGGGACTCAAAACGA
>CALVBY010000004.1 GCA_944325905.1 Candidatus Gastranaerophilales bacterium
GGTCGGAACGACAGGATTTGAACCTGCGACCTCTACCACCCCAAGGTAGCACGCTACCAAGCTGCGCCACGTCCCGATTAATTTTGTATAACGGCGACTACGCCTATTATAACTTCTTTCTGTTCAATTTTCAATGTCGCCGTGGCACGCTACCAACCTCTCGCAAAACAATACTCAATTGTTTTGCTCGGCACAGTGCCACGTCCCGATTAATTTTGTATAACGGCGACTACGCCTATTACACTTGTCTCTTATTTGGTTTTCAAAATGGTCGGGATGACAGGATTTGAACCTGCGGCCCCCACGTCCCGAACGTGGTGCGCTACCAAGCTGCGCTACATCCCGAAGTTTATATATTTACCCAAAACTCTCGTTTTGGGTGGGTGCGCTACCCCTCTCACAAAACAATACTCAATTGTTTTGTTCGGCAGAGTGCTACATCCCGAAGTTTATATATTTACCCAAAACTCTCGTTTTGGGTGGGTGCGCTACCCCTCTCACAAAACAATACTCAATTGTTTTGTTCGGCAGAGTGCTACATCCCGAAGTTTGCTGTATTTAACCAAAATTTCCGTTTTGGCTGGATGCACGGCCCTTGACTTAACATACTTAATTACCTTGTCCGCCAGAGCATCACTTACATTCATCTGCAAAGTAAATTCTAGTACAAACCCTAATTTATATCAAGTAAAAAAATGATATTTTCTTTAATTAATTGAATTTTTTTATAAAAGATTGTATAATATTCACGTTAATTAGAATTAAGAGGTTAATGAGTATATGAAACTACACATGCAAATATTAATTGCGCTTGGCTTGGGTATCAAACGCAACTGGCACATATTTTTTGGTATTATAGCAGGTATTTTTGTGGGGATATATCTCCACGGACACGGTAATGCTTTAGTCGCGAATATATTAACCTTTGTCGGACAAGTATTTATAAGACTTATTCAAATGGTTGTTATTCCTCTTGTAGTTTCAGCAATAATAATTGGTATCACAAGTATTGGTGACAATAAACAGCTTGGAAAATTTGGAACCAAAATGGTTCTATATTACGGTATTATAACTTCAATCGCCGTAATTATAGGAGGTGCATTGGCCCTTTTAATCAAGCCTGGTTTAGGAGCAGCACAATATATAACAGCTCACACAGCAGCATCTGTTCAAACATCTGTTGCAACTGCAATGGAACAACAACAAGGAAACATTTTAAACCTGTTCCTTGGATTCATTCCTAGTAATCCACTTCACTCTTTTGCAGCAGGAGACATGGTTCCTATTATTGTTTTCGTTCTTATTTTTGCAATTGCATTAGCTCGTGTTGGCGATGTAAACAGACCAATTGTTTCATTCTTCGAATCAGTTTTTGCTGCAACAATGAAAATAACTGATTGGATTATGTTTTTTGCGGCACCCGGTGTATTTGCACTCACAGCATCTGCTGTTTCAAGCTTTGGTGTTGATATATTTATGAGTATTTCTAAATATTTAGGGGTACTGTTAATCGGCTTTGCTATACAAATGTTTATTGTGTACCCGCTATTTTTAAAATTTTTCTCAAAAGTTTCTGCAGCAATGCTATTTTCTGCTATCGCGGAAGCTATGATGGTTGCCTTCGGTACTGCAAGCTCTTCTGCGACATTGCCATTAACAATTGCGTGTTGCGAAAAAAGAGGTATCTCTCATAAAATTTCAAGTTTCGTATTGCCTTTAGGTGCCACATTGAACTTTGACGGAACAGCTCTATTGCAAACTGTTGCCGTAATATTCTTGGCTCAAGCCTATGGCGTTGTTTTAACTCCGTTTTTAGTAGTACAAATTGGGTTACTCGCAATTATTGCATCCAGCACTTGTGCAGGCATTCCTGGGGCAGGACTTATAACAATTGCGTTAATTCTTAATGGTATGGGCTTAAGTCCTGAACAATTGGTTGCAGGCTTTGCCTTCTTATTTACAATTGAAAGAATTACCGATATGTTTAGAACTTTGTTAAACGTAACTTCAGATGCTGTGGTTGCTGCTACAATTGCAGATAATGAAAATGAAATCAACTACGATTTATTGAATAATCCTGCAGCTTATGAGGAAATAGCATAGTTAAAATGAATACTGACCAAATAGCTGCAACACATCTTGGCAAAAAATCAGGCGGAAGTGAATTTTACGATCCTTCGCTTTTGGTTGCCGTCCCTAGAATAGAAAACCGCAAGCAATACAATATAGACAATGAAAATTTGCCTTTCTATGGTTGGGATGTTTGGCATGCGTATGAGTTTTCTTGTTTAACAGAAAATGGACTACCTGTTACGAGAATTTTAAAAATAAAATACAGTTGCGAAAGTGAATTTATAGTTGAATCAAAATCTTTGAAGTTGTACCTAAACTCATTCAATATGACAAGATTAGGTGAATCAACAGGCGAGTGTTTAGAAATTTGCAAAAAAACAATTGAAAAAGATTTAAGCCAAAAACTCAAAACAGATGTTTTAATTAATTTTTTAACAAATAATGATAAAAAAGTACAAATTTTTGATAATTTTTGCAATTTAGAAGACAAAATTAATGAAAAAACTCTAAAAATCGAAAAATTTAAAGAAGCTCCTGAAGTTTTAAAAACAGAAAAACTAGAAGAGCCAAAAACAAATTATCTGATGTTCAATTCACTTCGTTCAAACTGCAGGGTTACACACCAACCGGATTTTGGTGACGTGTTTATATATTATAAATCACAAAACCACCTTGATGAGGCGAGCCTTGTAAAATATCTGTGCTCATTCAGGTCAGAATATCATTTTCATGAAGAATGCTGCGAGATGATTTTTAAAAGGCTTTACGACCTTTTAGATAAATATGATGAACTTTTTGTATGCGCGCTTTATACAAGACGCGGCGGAATTGATATATGCCCTGTAAGATTCAGTAATAATTGTGAAATTAAAGATGCTGATCAACTACTAGACATCACAAGTTATGCAACCTACGGTATAAGACAATGAATAACAGACAATTCGGTAATTTTGGGGAAGAAATAGCCGTAAAATATTTGCAAGACAACGGATACAAGATTCTTGCACGCAATGTGCATTATTCAAGGTTTTGCGAGCTTGATATTATAGCTCAATACAAAAAAACAATCGTATTTGTTGAAGTCAAAACAAGAAAAAATAATGACTTTGGAACACCAATGGAAGCAATTACAAAGACAAAATATGACAATATCAAAAAAGGTGCCCTGAATTATCTTACCGAACATCCCGCAAAAGACTACAGAATTGATATCATAGGAATTACACTTAAGCCGGATTTAAAAATTGAGCACCTACAAGGTATTTAATGGATTATCCGACCATTCTCAATTTTATAAATTTTGACATCTTTCAAAAATTCATCTTCAAATAATACAGTATCAACAGATGTTATAATCACTTGAATGTTTGTTTCTATTGATTTTAAGAGGTAATTTTGCCTAATATCATCAAGTTCAGCCAAAACATCATCCAAAAGCAAGATTGGCTCATCCCCAGTCTTTTGAGTTATTATATCGAGTTCAGAAAGTTTAAGTGCCAAAACCACGGTCCTTTGTTGGCCTTGGGATGCAAATTTGACAGCCTCATTTCCGTTTATATAAAAAATTATATCGTCTCTATGAGGACCGACACATGCCTGACAACGTCTGATTTCTTCAAGTTTTCGTTCTTCAAGTGAATATTTGAATTTTGCTGCGATTTCATCAATTTCACTCTCATAACCTTCCAGGAAAGAACAATCATACGCAATTTTTAACTCTTCTGTTTCGCTAATGGTTCTGTGTTTTTCGATAGCTATTTTTTCAATTTCTTTCAAGAATTTTTTTCTTAAATAAATTATATTGCTACCTGTAATAACAAGCTGCTCATTATACACATCCAACAAGGTTTCGTTGGTATTTCCTGTTTTTGCAAAATCTTTCAACAGATTATTTTTTTGTATGCGGATTTTGTCGTATTTAGAAAGCCTTTCATCATAAGCCGGATAAACTTGAGAAATAGCTCTGTCAAGCCAATCTCTCCTATCTTGCGGATTTCCCCTCAACAATAACAAATCGGAAGTTGAAAAAAGAACTGTTTTTATAACCTGCTTAAAATCTTTTAATTTTGATTTAACACCATTAATTTTAACTTCTTTCGACTTTTCACGATTATAACAACACGAGAGCGAAACGTCCGTATCCAACTTGATAATATTCGCATCTATCTCAAACTTTTCCGCATCGAAACTAATCAATTCCAAGTTATTAGAAGTTCTGGGGCTTTTCCAACAGGACAAAAAATAAATACTTTCCAATATATTTGTCTTTCCTTGAGCATTTTTTCCGATAATCAAAATTTTAGCCGAATTCAAATCTAATTTTAAATCCGAACAATTTCTATAATTTTTTAACTCCAAACCCTCAAGTTTCATAGAAAAATTATACTACAAATACAGTATTTCTGCGTTATGTATAGACTATTGTTAAATTTTAGTATATAATACTAGGTGATAAGTTAAGGGAGAACTATGCTGCCAATAATATCAGAAGAAATTGCTACACAAGCATTTAATAAAATATTTAAAGATATGCCTTCTTGGCGGAAAGAAATGATTCATTACATAAAAGAAGAAAATCCTGAGATTAATACCGCCATAATCGAAGCGGCAAATAAAACAGACTTAGATCCAAAAGCAGTAGCATTAGGCGCATATATGACCTACACTTTGATTGAGATGGCAACAAAAGAAAACGATGCATTAATGAACTTTGTAGAATAAAGGAAGACGTATGATTATAGAAGAATTATTAGAGAGATTAGTTAAAGATGGCGGCAGTGACTTACACATATCAAATGCACTACCTCCGGTTGCACGTATTGACGGTCAACTTGTACGATACGAGTCGCAACCGTTAACCCCTGAAGATGTAGAATCATTATTATTTCCAATGCTTTCTAATGAACAAAGAAGACGTCTTGAACAAGACTGGGAACTTGACTTTTCATATGGTATTGATAATGTTGGACGTTTCAGGGTTAACTTCTACAAAGATAAAGGATGCTACGCAGGAGCTTTCAGAACAATTAGTTCAACAGCCCCAAGACTTGAAGATTTAGGCCTGCCGGATATCGTCAGAAAAATTGCAGAAAAACCACGTGGCTTGGTGCTTGTAACCGGACCTACAGGTTCAGGTAAATCTACCACTTTGGCTGCAATGGTTGACTATATTAATAGAACAAGAGCAGAACATATTCTGACGATTGAAGACCCTGTAGAATTTGTTCATACATCTAAAAAAAGCATTATTCACCAACGTGAACTAGGTGCAGACACAAGATCCTTCGCAAACGCATTAAGAGCTGCACTTCGTGAAGACCCTGATATTATTCTAGTAGGTGAGATGCGTGACCACGAAACCATTGCATTGGCATTAACTGCCGCAGAAACAGGTCACTTGGTATTTGGAACACTTCACACCTCATCAGCATCTCAAACAATTGACCGTATCATCGACGTATTTCCGGAAGGTCAACAACAACAAATTCGTGTTCAGCTTGCGAACTCACTTGTTGCAGTATTTTCACAAACACTTCTACAAAAACTACAACCTGACGGAACAAAAAAAGGTCGTGTAATGGCTCAAGAAATTATGATAGTAACACCGGCAATAGCCAACCTTATTCGTGAAGCTAAAGCGGCACAAATTTATTCAACAATCCAAACCAGCCAAGGCGTTGGCATGGAAACACTTGAAGCTTCACTTGCAAAACTATACAAAAATAAACTTGTAACACTTGAAGATGCTCTTTCAAGATCTTCAAGACCGGATGAATTAAAAAGACAAATTCAAGGGGCTTAATTATTTATATTTAAAAGTTTGTTTGTGTTAAACTTTTGTTATAAGCACAGTTAACAAGAAGGAGAAATTATGACACAACAAACTCAAGAATCCCTATCTCCGGGAGCACAAATAAGACAGACAAGAATACAAAAACTTGCAGATTTGGCTGACAAGGGCGTAAATCCGTATCCTTATGTATTTGATAAAGATGCCAATGCAGCAGACTTGCAAGAAAAATACAAAGATCTTCCTGCAGGTGAAGAAACTGAAGACTTTTATTCTGTTGCAGGTCGTGTTATGGCAATCCGTAACACCGGTATGTTTATTGATTTAATGGATGCATCAGGCAAGATTCAAGTGTTTTCACACAAAGAAAATCTTTCAGAAGATCAAATGAAAATTTTGAAACTTCTTGATATAGGCGATATAGTAGGGTTCTATGGCTCAATCAGAAGAACTCCTCGAGGCGAACTTTCTATTAAATCGACTAAATTAAAACTGTTATCTAAGTCACTTTTGCCATTGCCTGAAAAATTTCATGGTTTGACAGACGTTGAAACAAGATATCGCCAAAGATATGTTGACATGATTATCAATGAAGACGTAAGAAAAACATTTAGAACGAGAAGTTTGATTATACAAAAAATAAGAGAATATTTAACTAAACAAGGCTTTTTGGAAGTTGAAACACCAATGCTCCACCCACAAGCAGGCGGTGCGAACGCAAGACCTTTTATTACACACCATAACACACTGGATATGGATATGTTCTTAAGAATTGCACCGGAACTTTACCTAAAAAGACTTATGGTTGGCGGTGTTTCTGAAAAAATATTTGAAATTAACAGAAGTTTCAGAAACGAAGGTATAGATACTCGTCACAATCCTGAATTCACTATGATGGAACTTTACCAAGCATACGTTGATTACAACGAAATGATGGTATTGACAGAAAATCTTGTATCATCAATTGCGCAAGAAGTTCTAGGCACAATGAAAATCCAGTATGGAGAAAATGAAATCGATTTGACTCCACCTTGGGATAGAAAAACAATGCTTGGCTCTGTAAAAGAAGCTACCGGCATAGATTTCAATACTGTTTTCACAGTTGAAGATGCAAAATCAAAAGCAAAATCCGTAGGTGTAAACGCCGATGACTGTGACAACTGGGGACAAGTTGTTGAAAGAGTATTTGAAGAAAAAATAGAACCTTCACTAATTCAACCAGTTCACATCATCGATTATCCTCGTGACATATCTCCGCTTGCAAAAGTCCACAGAGATAACGACCGATTGACAGAACGTTTTGAAACCAGAATAAATGGCTGGGAAGTTGCAAATGCATTTTCTGAATTAACAGATCCAATTGACCAAAGAATGCGTTTTGAAGCACAAATGCAGGCAAAAGCTGCGGGTGACGAAGAGGCAATGCCAATTGATGAAGATTACATCTGCGCACTTGAACACGGAGTTCCTCCAATGGGCGGATTAGGTATTGGTATCGACCGATTAATCATGTTGTTGACAAATTCTCCGTCAATTCGTGATGTAATTGCCTTCCCGACATTAAAGAAAAAAGATAACTAAAAAAAGAGCCCTTGGGGCTCTTTTTTTATGATAAAATTTATTTATGTACGAATCTTATAGCAATATATTAAAAACTCTTGAGGAACATTCGCATTTTAGGACAATCAAGGATTTTACCAAAAAAGATGAAAAGTATATCTATTTTGGAGAAAAAAGACTTTTGAATTTGTCCTCAAACAATTATCTTGGACTCGCTGATAACAGAAGAATTACCGAAGAATTCATGAAAACTGTCGGTGGCAAATATTCCTTTGGCAGTGCTTCTGCAAGGCTGCTTACGGGTTCCTTGCCTGTTTATAAAGAACTGGAAGACCTTCTTGCAACGTTATACAACAAAGAAGCTACTCTTTTATATAATAGCGGCTACCACGCAAATGTAGGTATATCAAGCTCTATTGCACAAAAAGATGATGTCATCTTTTCCGATAAACTGAACCATGCCAGCATCATCGACGGAATGCAACTTTCGCAGGGCAAATTTTTCCGCTATCAGCATAATGATATGCAAAGCCTTGAAAAATTGCTTGAAAGAGAAAGAAAGAACTATAAAAATGCAATAATTATAACCGAATCCGTTTTCAGTATGGACGGAGATATCGCGGATTTAAAAACAATTATTGAGTTAAAGAAGAAATATAATTGTATTCTTATAATTGATGAGGCACATGCGTTTGGAGTTTTTGGAGAAAAAGGGCTTGGCGTTGCTGAAAAACTGGGCGTAATAGACGATATAGATTTACTGGTCGGAACCTTTGGGAAGGCCGCAGGTTCAATGGGGGCGTTTGTCACCGGTAAAAAAGTTTTGATAGATTTTCTAATTAATAAATCTCGCTCATTCATTTTTTCAACAGCACTACCACCAATCAATATTGCATTCACAAAGTGGATTATCGAAAACAAATTCCCGCACACCTTCGAAAAAAGACAAAACATGCTGAATATAGCTAAAAAAATGGGTAGTGAAAGCCATATTATTCCGGTTATAATTGGCGACAATCAAAAAACCGTTGAAATGTGCAATATCTTGTACGAAAACGGATATTTCACATTACCGATACGCCCGCCTACCGTCCCCGAGGGAACTTCAAGAATTAGAATTTCATTAACAACCGAAATAACGGAAAAGGATTTGGAAAATTTATGGAATATCATTGGTTAAACCAAAATAAAAATAAAAAACTTATAGTCTTTTTTGCCGGATGGAGTTTTGATTACCACCCATTTGAAACTATTCCTGCAAAAGATTATGATGTATTGATATTCTATGATTATTCAGATCTCACAATTCCTTGTGAAATACCCAAATATGAAGAAACTATTCTAATAAGCTGGTCTATGGGAGTATATACAGCATATCTTTTGAAAGACAAATTACCTGATTTCACTTCAAAAATAGCCGTAAACGGAACCCCTTACCCGATTGATAATGATTTTGGAATTCCTGAAAGAACTTTTGATTTAACATTAAAATATGCCGAAAGCGGACTTCAAGGGAAATTTTACGAAAATGTATTTTCGGATAAAGAATTGTTAGAAAAATATCTTGAAAATCCTGTTAAAAGAACCATTCAAAACAGAGTAAACGAATTGCAAAGCTTGAATGAACTAATAAGGTCACAAAACATAACCTATAACGGGAATTTTTATAATAAAGCAATTATAGGGGATAATGACAAAATTATTCCGACCAAAAACCAAATAAAAATGTGGGGCAATTCCGCAAAAATCATCAATAGCGGACACTTCCCTTTCTACAACTACACAAGCTGGGATGAAATATGCAAATAAATTCAAAATCCATAAAAAAACACTTTGAAAAAAGCATGGATAAATATAATGAAAACGCTCTTGTACAGGCAGATATGGCAAATCAACTCGTACAAGAAGTTTTGAAATACAGAAATAACTTTGATAAAATTCTGGAACTTGGCTGTGGAACAGGACTTTTGACTGAAAAAGTAATAGAAAAAATAACTTTTAAAAACTACTACGCAAATGACATTGTTGAAAAATCAAAAAATTATATTTCAAAAATTCTACCAAATTCTGAATTTATACATGGGAATGCACAAAGAATAAAGCCGCCTGCGGATATTGATTTGATAATTTCAAACGCAATGTTTCAGTGGTTTGTAAATCTTGAACCGGTTATAACTTATTATAAAAACTTTTTAGAAAAAGACGGTATTCTTGCCTTTTCAACCTTTGGTCTCAAAAATTTCTATGAACTAAAGGATATATCAGGCTTAGCCCTAAACTACTTGACTTCGGAAGATGTCAAAGCTATTCTGGCAAAAAATTTCGACATATTGTATTGCCATGAATACACCGAAACTTTAGAATTTGAAACCCCATTGGCTCTTTTAGCCCACATGAAAAATACAGGTGTAAACTCGCTCACTTCAAAAACCTGGACCGTTAAAGAAGTGAAAAGTTTTTGCGAAAAATATATGGAAAAGTTTGAGAAAACAAAATTAACCTACAATCCAATAATAGTCATTGCCAAAATCAAATAATCATCCAAATGATAAACTATTAAAATACACATTAACATGTATTCCATTTTGTAAAAAAAAATATTATAATCTTTACATAAAAACATGTTTATTATTAAAATATGATATAGAAGGGAAACAATATTGCTAAATAACTTCGAAAATTTTGATAATTCCGAGACTTCCGCAAGAAAGTCTTCCCTAATACAAGAGAGAGTTAGCCTTGTATCAACTCATATGTATAAGCAATTTTTGGATTATCAACATGCCACTGTCAACACAAACGAGATTTTTGTAAGAATGATTGACAATCTTCAGGCTGTATCTGAAACACTTAAACAATCATTTTCTTCCCGAGGGATCACAACCCAAAACATATATGTTGATACAGATCCTCAAAAATCCGTTGCAATAGTAAACATTTTGTGGCATAAAATAAGCTTCACAACTCGTTGTAACTACCAACCACAAGCTCTATATAGAGAAAATGGAGAGCATCTGTTTTCCGGTCGTATTATGGCTATAAGAGGTAATTATAATGAGATTATGCAAGGTGTGCAAAATCATGATGACGAAATGGGAAGATTATTAGAAAATGAAGTAGCATCACTGTTTGTGCCTGCTGAAACAAATCAAAATACTATTTTAAAAATAAAACATTTATCTAATAGAGAGTTTTACCTAAACCAACTTGATGCACCACGTGAATTTGTACTAAAAGTTGTCGAAACCATTTGCGGCGGCGGATTTTACCACGAAGAAGGTGCTCGCAGACAATTTAATATTTAATATTTTTGACATTCTTAAAAAAATGACTAATATATATTTGTATAGGATGTAGGTGTATATGCGTTTAATCGAAAAATTAAAAGAGTTTGAGAATCAATATATGTTTATAAGATGGGCTACGGGAGGAGAATACGGTAAACTTGCGTACGTCGGTGAAGATTTCGTTGAATTTGAAATCATCGATGTTGAAACAATGGAATACAGCGAAACTGTACTTATTCATAGCCCATTGATACTTGAAGTATGCATTGGCGGTGCTGACGTTGCAAGAATATTGGCAGAAATATCTTCCAAAATTTCTTTGGATTAATTTTGTAATACATAAAAACTATTATCTGCCCCAATTTAAAACAATATTAAGTGCTGCGCGCACGGCGGCAACTTTTGATGTCAAAAGTTGCACAAAAACCACCGCACGCTGCGTTCACTAATAACTTGTACGCCTCAACATAAAGGCGTGTAAACTCGCTATAAATATAATCAATTTTTCAAGCCTCATATAATTTTACCGCTCAGACAGTACACGCCCCTGACATTTGTTTCGGCTACAGTTATTGTTCACTCCGCTATCGCGGAATTTTGTCAAACCGTACTTTCTCGCTCTCTCGCGTCTATAATAACGGTACGGGTGAAAACAATTCGACCTTAACGGAACGAGCAATCATTACATAACAAAACAACAACTAAGCGAGCGTTGTTTGAGCGTAGCGAGTTTGCGAGCTCGGGTTGAGTTATAGTAATGATTAGCGAGTGCAGTTCCGGTCGAGAGTTTCTTGGGGTACTTTCTTGTCGGTACAAGAAAGTACTATATTCTTATAATAGTTTTTATGTAAATATTCAAAAAAAAAGTCACATCTTCTTTGTGACTTTGAACAATAATCTTGGGAGGAGATTTGGGGATAGTTGTACATGCATGATAATTCAAGCATGCCGAATATGTTACATGCGTAGAACAAAAATTAATAATTCTTTACATTTACTTGATTTTGTATTATAATATATGCATGAGAAAAAGCATGCGAATTTTAATAATTAACGGTGTTAACCTTAATATGCTTGGGTATCGGGAACCTGAGCAATACGGGACAAAAACACTTAAAGAACTTGAAAAAGAACTACACGCATATTCTTTTGGTCTTGGTATAGATATTGAAACCTTTCAAAGCAATGTAGAGGGTGAATTAGTAGAACGCATACAACAAGCCCGAGAACATTTTGACGGAATAATTCTAAATGCCGGTGCATACACACACACAAGTATAGCCATTCGAGACGCGATTACAACTGCTGCATTGCCTGTTGTAGAAATACACATGTCTAATATTTATTCAAGAGAAGAGTTTCGACACAAGTCAATTATTGCTCCTGTCTGCATAGGTCAAATAACCGGTTTCAAAGTAGACAGCTACAAATTGGGTCTAAAAGGATTAGTTAATTATCTATCAAATAGAGAAAACTAAGAAATCGTTAGCAATTATGCCCCATAAAACTCTTCAGCAGTACCCGCAATGATAGCACAGGCTTGTTCATAAGATAGACCTCTTTGGTCAATTAGGTAGTTAAAATAACGATCCAAATCCTCAACATCTTTTTCGTGGGTCATTATATACTCTACATCTTTTTGATGGGCAGTCTTGGAAACTTGAGAACGACCTATAACCTCCGCAGGCATTTTCCCTAAATCAGTAATTCCCGATTTTTCAGCAGACAAAGTATCAGGCAATACAACATCTTCCTTTAAATTTCTTGCCGGAACACCTTGAAAATTAACATTACTAGGATTTGCTGTGTTGTTGTTTACTTCTCTCATAAGTACCACCTATCATTTCTGATTTAAAACTACGTGTTTTGTATATTTTTCATTTTAAAACGCAAACAAAATATTTTTTGCTACTTTATGCCATAAAAAATTACAAAAATTAATAATAATATATTATTAATATTCGTCATATTTTTTTATGCTATTATGAATTATATAATAACAAAGGAACTATTGCAAATTATGAACTTAGGTAATGTATTTAGAGATTTTGTATACGGCTTAAATTTTAAAAGAGTTTTAAAAAATCTTCCGGATGCCGTTTTAATTGTTGAAACTGACGGCAGGATATCTTGGGTAAATGACAAAGCAACAACAGTGTTTGAAGGTGGCAAACGTCTTTTAAAAAGCTATCATTTTGATGACTTAGTAGACAAAGGTAGAGATAAAATAGATAAATCAATTACCACCAGAACTCCAATAATAGCGGGTGCTTTTACACCAACAGCAAAAGAATTTTTTATAGAATTGAATGCAAAATCCTACCATGGAAGCTATATTGTTACTATACGTGATATAACAGCAATGACAAACGTATTAACCAACGCAGAACAAACCAGCCAGTTCAACAAAGAAAAAAATGCAATGTTGGTAAAATTAGCAAACGAAATAAAATCCCCAATAAACTCTATTGTTGGATTCTCTCAGGCTTTACTAGACGGTTTGGGCGGTGAAATAACAGAAAAACAAGATAAATATGTTAAAATTATCAATAAAAATTCAAATGATTTATTGAATTTTATGGATAAATTGATTGAATTTTCTTACGCAGAATCAACTTTATATGAGTATGATTATCAGACATTTGACATAATAAACTCTATTCAAAATATAATCAGAAGTAATGATTTAGCCGTTTCAAGCAAAGGCTTAACCGTAAATTTTGATTATGAAGAAATTGCAAAACGTGCAATATATTCCGATGAAAAAACTCTAAAAACAATAATACAGAATCTTTTCGAAACCTCAATAAAATTGACAGATACCGGATCTATATCATTCAGAATTTTTTATCCGGATCCGGAAATGATTAGTGAGCTGAAGATTTTCGAAAACTTTAAAGAAAATTCCTTGATGCAAATAAGCATAAGCGACACCGGAATAGGCTTGCAAGAAACAGAACTTGATGGTCTATTTGAACCATATAACCAATTGGACAAAACAAACAAGAAAAACATTGTACGTTCAATCAGCTTAGGTACTGCAAACATACTTGCAAGACGTCTAAATGGTATTGTTTGGGCAGAGTCTGAAGTAATGAAAGGTACAACCTTTAATATAATAATTCCTATTGAAAAGGATTTTATTTTAAAGCATGAGTAATGTTATTCTAAAAAACGTAAAGAAAATTTATGACAAAAAAATTGTTATAAATAATGTGGATTTAGAAATAAAAGACAAGGAGTTTGTGGTTCTTGTCGGAGCTTCCGGTTGCGGTAAATCAACAATATTAAGAATGATAGCCGGATTAGAAGAGATTACAAGCGGGGAAATCTTAATAGGTGATAAAAAAGTAAATGATATACCGCCTAAAGATAGAGATATCGCCTTTGTATTCCAAAGCTATGCCCTATATCCGCATATGACAGTCAGAGAAAACATTGCCTTTGGTCTAAAAATGCGAAAAGTGGACAAAAAAACTATAGCAAAAAAGGTTCAAGAAGCTGCAGAAATTTTGGATTTGACAGAATATTTAGATAGAAAACCAAAACAGCTTTCCGGAGGACAACGTCAAAGAGTTGCGCTAGGGCGCGCAATTGTAAGGAATCCAAAGGTATTTTTAATGGATGAACCTTTGTCAAATTTGGATGCGAAACTACGTGTACAAATGCGCTCTGAAATAAAAAAACTGCACGAAAAATTGCAAACAACTTTTATATATGTAACACACGATCAAACCGAAGCTCTTACAATGGGAGACAGAATAGTTGTCCTTAATAATGGTGTTATACAACAAGTTGACACTCCTGAAGAAATTTACAACAACCCTGCAAATACTTTCGTTGCAGGATTTATAGGCTTACCTCAAATGAACTTCATCAAAGGTAGAGAACTTGGACTAGACCCAAATATTACTTACGGAATAAGACCGGAAAAAATGGTGTGCGGGGGAAATATAAAAAAAGTTGTTGATATTGAAATAACTGAACTTCTAGGAAGTGAAAAAATTGCATATTTCAATATAGGGGACAAAAAATGCAGCGCAAAACTTCCGGCTGAATACAATCTCGGCAAAACTTTAGAACTTAGTATTAAAGAATCTGATTTGTATAAATTTGATGAAACTGGAAAACGAATAAAATAATAAAAATTATTTTCCACAAATCTCCAAAATACAAATCAAGATAAAATTATTCGTCTTTTTCGTCTATCCAAATAATATTTACATTAATGGGCTGAGTAAAAGGATTTGTAACTTGTGAATTAAACAAATCTTTCTTTGTTAATGCATCATAATATGCTATTTTTTCGGATAGTTTTTTTGTATATGCAAATAAATTCATAACTTACTTTCCTTACTATTACCTAACTATATTATGCGACTGAACATAGACCGTTTAATCCCCATAAAGTATTGTATTTAAATCCCTATATAGACCATAAGACTAATTAAGCTTTCTAATTGCAAAAATTTTAAAAAAAACTTATCATGACGAAAAAGGAGCATATTACATGAAAAATCTTAAAGGCACGAAAACAGAACAAAATTTAATAAACTCATTTGCCGGCGAATCTCAAGCAAGAAATCGATATACATACTTTGCAAAAATTGCAAAAGATGAAGGCTACGAACAAATTTCGGCAATATTTTTAGAAACAGCAGAAAATGAGAAAGAACATGCAAAATTATTCTATAAACATATAGGCAAAACTCTTGGACATGTTGATGCCACATATCCCTTTGAACTCGGCACTACCGAAGAAAATCTTGAAAGTGCAATAAATGGAGAACATGAAGAGTGGGAAGAATTGTATCCAAATGGAGAAAAAGTAGCACGTGAGGAGGGCTTTGACGAAATAGCAGATACATTTCACAATGTAATAATTGCGGAAAAACATCACGAAACCCGCTATAAAAAATTGCTTGAGAATATAAAAAACAACACAGTCTTTAAAAAGGATACTTCTGTAAACTGGATGTGTCGAAAATGTGGATATCTTATAAAGGGAAACTCCGCACCTGAAAAATGTCCAAATTGTCACCATCCGCAAGGGTATTTCGAAGTTTTGTGCGAAAATTACTAGTTGCCATATACATACAAATTATAATATAATATGAAAGATGGATAATATAAGAAAATCTTTTATAATTATTACCGTTTTAACTATCCTGTACGGGATTTATTACTGGGGAGTCCCGGCCTTAATTAACATTGATAAAAGAATGCCGAACATTGAGGGTGAAGTTTATAAAAAAACGGGTTACAAGATTTCTGTAAAAGATCCTTATATAAAAATGGGGCACCTTCCATCTGTTTGGATAATGGCAGAAAATATTTCTTTACTTAATGACGATGGTTCAAAAGCCTTGAACCTCGAACATTCCGCCTTAAAAATTTATTTATTACCTTTAATTGCCGGGAAAATCCACATTGGAAACTTTTCCAGCGATAAAATTGATATTAATTTATTCTACACAAAAGATTCAAAACTAAAACTCGGACAGTATTTAATTGGACAAATGCCTGAATCTAATATGAGTCTGTCAAAGGCGTATTTTCGAATGGGTGACTATAAAGTAAAATTAAACGACCAAAAACAAAATAAAAACATTCTTTTGGATGGAAACTATCTTACAATAGATGAGTTTCAGAACGACAAGAGAATCAAACTTTCAACCTTTGCAAAACTTTTTGTCGATAAAAAAGCATCAGAGATTATGGCCGATGTAGACGTAAAACTACCCATAAACAAAATTAGTGAAGATCAATTCAAAGTAAACGGCAGAATAACCAACTTAAACTTAGCAGATTTTTCTGAATATGCAAGAGCCATACCTGAAAGTAAAATAGAATCTCTTTCGGGTATTATAAATATGATAACCGAAACAACAAGCAAACCGGATAAACATAAAAATGTTTTCGCAAAAATAACAATAGATAATCTGGGAATCTTACAAAAAGAAAAAGCTAAATCCATCTATTGTGATAATAAAATAGAAATAAAAACTGATATTGATACTATAAAGAATGGAATTAATGTTAGGAATTTAAAAATACTATCAAAAGGTATTGACATAAATGTCAAAGGTAAAGCATCAAAACTTGATGCAAAAAATCCAAATGTCAACATAAATGTAGCAATAAACAAATCACGCACTGAGAGTTTTATTCCTCTTTTACCTGGATATGAAAACTTAATTGAAGAAGTTAACTTCTATGCCTTAAAAAACAATTTCTTCTATGGTGATATAACAGGGAATTTAAATATTAAAGGTAAAATAGCCACACCGGATATAACAGGTAAAATTCTTATAACAGAAGGATATTTGAACAAACCACTACCAAACAACACCGAAAAAGCAACTATCAAACTTACATTTAACGGAACAAACTTGTCTATGGATGTTAAAGTTCCCGCATCCAAAAAAGAAACCGTATTTGTAAATGGCGATGTGAATTTATATGGAAATAAAGATGCGGATCTTTACATAAAAAGTACCCCAAATGTCGACTTGAAAATAGCTCAAACTGTTTTAAATCCTCTGCATGAAATTTTAAGATTTGACCTCGGCCCGGTTCCTATAATGAAAATAAGCGGCAAGGGAAACATAAATCTGCATGTAACAGGTACACGAAAAAATCCACATGGCTGGGGCGAGTTTAATTTCAAAGAAACTACCGCAAGTTTTATTGACATACATAACATGGTACTCCAAAATGGTTCTGGTAAATTGATTTTTGACGATCAGAATACCAATTTTTCAACTACAACAGCAATTTTAAACGGCAAAAATGTAGAAATTAAAGGTACATGCACACTAAAAGGTGTTTTAGACTTTAAAATTACTGCTATAGAACAAGATCTAGCTAATTTGTTAAAAATAATCAAAACATCACCTATGCTTAACGATATACAAAAGCTTATAGCACCTATCAACTCAGCAAAAGGCATTGCAAACTTACATCTCAACATCACAGGAACTGTTGTTGATGTGAATGATGTTGTATTTAATAAAAATATATTTGCAAAGGGTACAATTGATTTAATTTCATCATCCATAAATGCTCAAGGAATCAATCTTTCTAACATTTCCGGAAAAATAAATTTTAATAACCTAAATGCTGATATAAATCTTAATTCCAACTTGGATGAATCAAAATTAAAAATTACAGGCAAACTTAAAGATCAAAATGCAGATATAGCAGTTGTATCAGACAAATTTGTTTTAAAAGACGGTCTGAAATTTCTCAACCTAAAGATTCCATACAGCAACGATGTAGGTAAAATTCATACCAGTTTTATATCCAATTACTCAGGTCCTGTAGATAAAATAGATTTAAACAAATTGACAGTTAAAGGCAAAATCTATCCAAGTAAAGGTCCGAATTTAAGCGTAGGAAATTCAACTTTTGAATTAAAGAATTCCCGTTTACAACTTTCACAATTAAAGGGAATATTTAAAGGCAGTCCTTATTTTATTACTCTGAAAGCCTCTGATATTTTTGACAAAAAAATCTCTGTAGACGGCAATTTTAATATTACCAATTTTGACTTGGCAAACATAGAGGACTTAAAAAAATACATTTTGCCAAACCCTCAGGAAATCAAAAATATAAGCGGGCATATAAACTTGAATGGGCAAATCAAAGATAATGCCATTTACACAAATATACCGTTGAAAGACATAAGTTTTGTTTATACACCTGCAAATATTAAAATAACCTTCCAAAGTGGTAGTATAGGTTTACAAAAGAATACTCTTTCATTGAACAAAATAAGTTCTATGTTTGGCGAAATGCCTATTTTTGCTGATGGCAAAATATACAGTATTAATAAAAATCCATTAATTAGTTTATATGTTAATGCAAAACCAACTCAAGAATTTGCAGATCAATTTTTTAATAATCGCTCAGTCTATCCCATAAAACTAAAGGGAGACATAAACGTTTCATCATATTTATCAGGGACATTTAATGCGCTAAGAAACAAATCTCAACTAAAGTTGGCAGAAAATTCAAGTATATACTACATGGGTGCAACTCTGGGCTATACGGGAACTCCTGAAAACAAAACTTCAAATACGGTAAATATTATTGTTGATAGCATTATCTATCCTACCGGACTAAAAATAAACAATCTTCAGTATGACCAACTTATACCATCCCAAAACAATAAAATATATACTAAAACACAGCTAAATGCCTCCGGTAATATAGGATTTTTGCAAAATAATGATGTAAAATTTTACAATTTCAGGGTAAAAACAAAACAACCGACTGATGCCAAAATATTTAATATAATTTTTAGAAAACCGTTAATGAAACAAGGTATTTTTACTTCTGATATAACGATTAACGGTACTGCAACAGCACCTGTTATTATAGGTAAACTTAATATAAACAGTATTGATATGCCTTTACTAGATGCAACTATTAATGACATTGATTTGGATTTTAAAAAGGATTTAATATATTTAAAATCAAAAGGTACAATACTTACAAATGATTTAAACATATCAGCAATAATAAGAAACAATCCTAAACCACCAATAATCTTTGAAGATATAAAAGTAAACTTGGCAAACTTAGACTTGAACAAAATTATAACAACGTTCCAAGAATATGAAGCAGAAAGTTCAAGAAATCTAACTACGACGGATATTTCAACAGTGCCTGACTTTAGTTCATTTATTGTTAAAAATGCGAACATTGATGCTCAAAATATTAAAATCAAAAATTTAAATGCTACTGACTTCACATCGAATCTTTCATTAAATAAAGACGGCCTGTTCAACGTCCATAACTTTAAATTTCATATGGCTGATGGTATTGTAAAAGGTAGTTTAAGTTATAATTTAAAAAATAGTTTTTCAAATATAGCACTGGATGTACAAAAAGCAAATGCTCAAATAATATCTGAAACATTATTTGATTTAAAAGGTCAAATATACGGTTACCTAACAGGCGATATTAATTTATCTTGTGTAGGAAAAAATCATGATTCTTGCATGAGCACACTTCAGGGAAATACCTCTTTTGATGTTTCAGAGGGCAGAATGCCAAAACTTGGTTCACTTGAATATCTTTTAAAAGCAGGGAACTTAATAAAAGGCGGAATAACCGGATTATCAATTAATGGAATTATCGATTTAATAACACCATACAAAACAGGGAATTTTGACAGTATAAATGGCAAAATACACATAATAAATGGTATTGCTGATGACATACAAATATTTTCAGCCGGAAAAGACTTAAATATGTACATGAGAGGCTCGTACAATTTTACAAACCTTATTGCAGACATGCAAATTTTTGGAGCACTTACAAAGAACTTCTCAACATTGTTTGGAAAGATTGGTAACGCATCATTAAACACTTTATTTAACACAATTCCGGGAATTAATGTTTCGGAAGCTCCATCCGTAATAACTGATGATATCAAAAAAATTCCAAACAATGAAAACAATACTGCAAGAATATTTGCCGTAGATATATATGGCGATATCAACGGTGATGATTACGTCAGAAGCTTTAAATGGCTAAAATAGCAAAATTATTTTTTAGAATTGGAAGAATAATCGGCTGTTCCCGGGAATTGATCTGAACCTGTTGTAACTCTTGTAATCCAATATTGTATTTTTGGAATAATAGTAGACAGGAACAATGCGGAAACTGCGAAACCAACACCCCAGTTGAGAGTATTTTTGAACATATTGTTCTTGTATGCATTTTCTAACATTCTCAAATCAATATTAACATTAGCCTTTTCAGCCTTTTTAATAGTACCTTTTACGTATTTTCTTATATTATCAATAATTTCATCCAATTCTTTTTGAGCCACAAATTTGAATGGATTTTTGTGGTTTGCAGTCGTGACTGTTGTTTTAACGCCGTTAACGACTTTAGTTTCTTTTTCAACACCTTTGGCAACAGTAAATACATTATCCCAGAAGTCAGGATTATTCAAAGCACCACCTTTAAATAATGCTTCCGCTTGACTTTCGGCAAGAACCGAAACTCCTTCAACTTGAGGCTGTAATTTAGACATTCGTTTTGCAAGATCTGCATATTTTGCATAATCTTCCGGACTAAATTCTTTCTTAATAACTTCAAGGAATTTGTCAAGAGTTATAGCACCATCTTTAAATGAAGGTTTAACTTTATTCATCTTATCTGCTACATCAATATCACCAAGCATGATTTGAGCAAATTCTTTCGGCTTAATTGATAGAGCACCGGATTTTTTGTCATGATGACCAGTATGTTCAAGAACTAATTTCATATAATCAGTTACCTGTCTTGCTCCAACAGGATTTAATCTTGTAGGTTTGCCATGTTCGATCTTGTTCATTAATTGATTTATCAATGGCATACTAAACATATAGAAGAATATAGATGACAAGTCACGCCATAAGATTTCTATTCGTTCATGATTATTTCTTGCGCTTATAGCACGGCCACCTGATATACCAACGTCTGTTGACAACAATTGATAAGTAGTATCATATTCAAATTTGTGTGCAAGATTAAGTAATGTTTGGGCACCACCTGTAAATGCCATTTTTTGCTTTTGTTTTTGATTTTTTCCAGAACCGTCAATATTTTCGGCCTCGTCCATAAAATAATCCATACCAAATTGAGGATTATGTCCCATAGTCCTGAATTCCTCGAAGTTTACCTGAGGATTAAATTTCTTATCGTTTGCATGGTATGCTCTTGTAATTCCTTGATTTATTTTTGGAACAACAAAACCTACCAGACCATTTGCCAACAATATACTTGTGGCTATTTTTGTAAATTTAAATGCAGCAATTTTTGATTTAGAGATATTTTGTCCATTTTCTCTAGCCCACTTCATATAGTTTTGAAGAGGTTTACGAATAGCATCACCTTCTGCATCAAAGTTGGTATTTTTAATACCCATAAGATGTCTTAGCAAAAAGTCATTAATTTTATTAAATACTTTTACCCCAGCAAACCAGAATGCAGCTCCGATTGATTCTTCGGTGAGACGTTCTCTACCTTCATCAAACCCTCCTCTTTTAAAGGCTTGCATAGTTCTTCCACCTGTAACAAAACACTCCAATAAAATCAAAGGTGCAAGACCTCTGAGCTCCATTCCTCTCACAAATCTTTGAGCAGGAGTAAAGTCTTTGATAGTTTGGGGAGATAATCTTAAATTTATTGGTGAAATACTCATATTTTTACACTACTTGATGATACGTTTAAGTAATCTCAAGTTTATTTTTTGCCAAATGCACATATCACATTAATAAATTGTTACATAAGTAGTGTAAAATAAACAATAAATAATTAAGATATGTAAAAATGATTATTAAAATATTTACTATCAAGGCAATAGTTTTTTTTACGTGTTTTTGATATATTGAAATCGAAGGTGTGTATCAATGAATATTAATTCAATAGATTTAAACCGTCCGCAAAGGTTCACTCAAGATTATGAGAAAAACAAGCTTTCACAAAAACCTGCTCCGCAATTCGGAAATACAAACGGAGAGGCAACTAGAAATGTAAAAGTTGTTGCGGCTACGAGTTCCCTCTTAGGTACGAGTATCGTTTTAGCATTACTGGCAAAGAAACAAGGATTTTATTTAAACCCTAAAACAATAAAAAATACTCCAATAAAGGATTGGGCAATATTTAAAATAGCTAAGAAAAATGAACCTGATCGGAAATTGCTCGAAATAGAAGAGGGAGAAATAATATCCTTGGCAACAGGTTCAATTGCAGGCGGCTTGGCCGGAGGCGCCATATTTGATAAGAAAAATATTAAAGCTAAAGGAAGAGAAGCTCTAACACAATTAGCGGGTAATGTTTTGGTACCTGTGGGATTTGTAAGCGGAGCCTCCAAATTATACAGCAAATTTGAAGACAGCATAGTGGCAGTACTTCCTCAATTATCCGGCGAAGGTAAAGTTGTAAAATTCACTAATAAATTTATAAAAGCACTTCCTGCAATGGGAATAACTTTATTAGCGCTAGGTGCCGGAATTTGTACAGGAAGTAAAGTTACTAATTTCATAAACGAAAAACTATTTGGACAAAAACAAAAACGAGAAATTAAAACAAGCGACTTTGCACCACATGTTGATGATCTTTGTTTGGGAATAACACTTATGGGAGCAAAAGACTCACCCGTTGTTAGTTCTATAACAAGAACTGTTCCCCTATTTTTAGCAATCCCAGGATATCAAGTAGGAAAAGCGCAAGAAAAAGTTTAAGATTTTTCTTTTAAAATTTTTGCATAATGTTCAAGACTATCCAACACGGGTTGTGCTTGAACATACAATTGTTTTTTATAATCAGGATCATAATTATGAGCCTTAACATCCATGTCAAGCTTTGCCTGCAAGGCTTGATGTAGCAATTCAGGAATATTTAATGCTGTAGGATTATCACTTGCCAGATTTTCGTAATATTTTTCTTGATAATCCGGCGTTAATCTGGCACGCCAATTTTCCTTATTATTTGTACCTGGCTTATTATAGACAACCTCCGTAATACCAAATAAATCATCAAAAGAGATTTGGAATTTTGGAGTGGTCATAAGCTCTGCAAACTTTGCAAAAACAATTGCGCTATCACTATTTTTATATAATTCTGTCAATTGCTCACGTATTTTAGATATATTTTCACGTGAATCATCCATATTCAAATAACCCGCGAGATATTCCGGAGACCATGATTCTTGTTTTCTTGTATATTCAACATCACGCCCATCACCTGATTTAGCCGTACGTCTCAAGTAAGTCATTGCAGGAGGAGTATCATGACTACCTAAAATAAACCAATTGTTAGGTTCATTATCCTTAATATTCTCAGCCCTAACCCAATCCAAATTAGTAAGTCTTGGCAATTTTTGTTCGGAGTATACTTTCTTAAATCGTGATGGCCAAGAACAATGATCTTCCCATACAGGTAATTCTTTATCAATACCGTGCTCCTTGAAGGTTGGAAGGACAAGTTTTTCTATGAGCTTTGTATAGTCCCAATATAGGTCATACTCAATACTTTCATTATTAGGATCTTTTAGTTCTGAAATATATTTTTCATAATTTTTATTTTTTAAATTAGGAGGTTGAGTTATAAAATCGTCATCCGGAACATTCTTAGCCAATAAATATGGTTCTATCAATCCCATAACGTGATCTATACGGATATTTTCACAAAATTCCAAAGCGGTATCTATTTTTTCTTTTAAGAATTTTCCACCATCATTTAACTCATAATCACTATTTAGAAATATTTTCTTAGGATCAATTACCGGTATATGCCATCTTTGTGAAGGTCCACCCCATTCATATGCACCCATTTCCCAATCCGATAAAAATACATCCTCATAGCGCCATGCATCCATTTTGGAGCATCCAACTAGTAGGTCGTTTATATATTTAAAATTATTTTCATCACGCCATTTTTTATGTTCTTTTATCTGTTTTGTCAATATAAACTGTTCAAATTTATACTGCTCGATATCGTTGTAATTAAAATCATATATTTCAATAAATCGCTCGAAAGCTTCTTCATCACCATTCCTAAGATCAGTAATTAGGGTTCTGTCTTTTTCATTATTCCAAACCGTGTAATCGTCTGTACCGTACTTATTAGATAAAACTCTAAAGACACCTTCTTCAGTCAAACGTTCATCATGGGAACTCAAGAATTTTTTATATTCTCTATTTAATTTTATTGCTTGAATCTGGTTATCCGCCAAATTAGCCAAAAATCTTCGATAAACCTCATTTAAAGCGATATCATATATCTTATTTGCTCTGTCAAAATCAGTCATTGTATAATTTTTATCGATTTTTTTCAATGGAAGAGTTATTTCTTCGTACGTTTTTTTAGAAAGTATTTCTCCATATTTTTCACCAGTCAAAGCTTCTAAATCAATAAATAATCTGTTATGAGCAAATGCAGAAGCATTGTATGGAGAATTTGAACCCTTCTGCAGCAATCCACCAGGCCCTAATTGATTTGAATTAAAGCCATATAAAGCCAAAAATTTGTTATATTTTTTTGCAGCACGGCCATAAGGAGAACCTATCATAGTATCCCTATAGTACGCAGGAAAACAAGCTCCATGGGTAATAACAGCACGCTCGCTCATTCCCATAAGCTCGTAAGCTTTATTTATATTTTTTTTCAAATCAGGCTCTTCCTCCTTAGTAGGCCTGCGTTGAAAATTTACTACACTACTTACCCCTGAAATTTTCATACCATTTTAACGACCAAAAATATTTTTTTTTGCTATATCTCGCCCAATACCTCTACTTTATAATTACAACCAATTTCCTCATTTGCTAAAACAACAATATTATGAATGTATAGAGACAAAAGTCCGAAAAATAATTGTCTATATTCCATAGGAACAAGTAATTTAGGACAATCAATACCCAACTTTTTAGACTGCTTTAAAATCTTATTAGCAATTTTTTCTGCAAATTCGCCATCAATTTTTACAACTGAATCATCACCGTCTTCGCAACTAAGAAAAATTTCTTCAAAAGTCTTATCTGACAATTCAAATGCACTTATTGAGCCATCTTCATTTTCATATTTTTTACAAATTTTATTTGAAAGAGCTAAACGTATCTTCTTTAATAAGTCAGCCTTAAAACTATCTTCCGCATAGTCATTGATTTTTTCAAATATATATATCAAATCTTTTATTGAAACATTTTCTCTAACTAAACTTGTTAAAATAAATCGTAAATCAGCAAGCGAAATTACATCAGGAACCACATTTTCGACCAAAAATGGATTGTAATTATTAACCACATCTATATATTTGTCCAAATCCTCATAATCCAGAAGATCATCTACATATTTAACAGCAACATATTCAAGAGCCCTTGCAATATATTCGGAACCCATAAGCCCATGGTACCAAAAATCTTTTGTCTTTTCTTTTTCTATCCAAACAATCTTCTTTCCGGTAATTTTATCTACATCATAAATAGAATTTTTAATTTTCTTTTCCAAATTCAATTCATCGACATAAAACATCAAATGATTAGGATATATCATTGCTTTAAAAACTTCCATACCTCTGACTTTAATAGAAAATTCATAAGGATTAAGATTTTCATCATCCTTAAAAATAATCTTAGGAATAACATACCCCAATTCTTCTGTTAGCTTAAGTCGGGATTTTACAGTCTCAGCAATCAATTCCTCTTCTTGAGAATCTCTGTCATCATCTACATATCCCAAAAGCTCCTCGCTCAAATTTATAGATAACTTTTCTTCTCCTAATTTTGCATACATTACATCCGGAGATGTTGCTTTAGCCAATTTTGATTTTAAATCTTCCAACTCTTTTAAACCAGCTGAAATTTTATCATTAAGACGTTTTCGACTTGTGGAAGCAGGATCCGCACCATCCAGTTCCAATTTAATTTTGGCAATTTTTTCCTTTTGACTTCTTATTTTGGATTGCAAATCCAAACAAGTTTCATATGGAGAAAGTTTTGGTGAAAGCATTTTTTCCATCTGCGTTTTAAAATTAGAAATATTTATAACATCAGCATCTGAGCCATCGTTTAGTGCTTTTGCTTCCGTCATAAAGATGCAATTATAAACAAAACCCTCATCGGATTCTACTTCCTGCATACTGTACAATTCCCAACCATTCATTGACATTTCATTCAACAAATTTTGCAAATCTTGTACATTTTCACTTGAACAGGTTTTTACAATATATTGCATCTTATTTTTGTTAAACATTATTCTTCCCCTATTTCTTGTCACTTGAGATAAGAATTTTTATGGCTTCTATTGCCGTTTTGATAGCTTTATCAGTATCATGAACTACAGGGTTTTCCAGATTTTGTTTTTCTCTTTCTTGATTTGCAACAACTAAAAATACAGAACCAACCTTAACTCTCAAGAAACTTGCAACTATAAACAATGCTGCAGATTCCATCTCTGAAGCCAAGCACCCCATACGCTTCCATGCTTCCCACTTTTCGGTTAACTCATAACTTACAGGCATTCTATCCGGGTTATGTTGTCCATAAAAAGAATCCTTGCATTGAACTACACCTACATGTTTTTCGTATCCCAGAGCAGATGCTGCACTAACAAGAGAATTGACTATATCTAAGTTTGCTACAGCAGGATATTCAACGGGCGCATATTCTTTGCTTGTACCTTCCATTCTAATAGCACCCGTTGCAATAACCACATCGCCACCTTTTACATCAATATCAATGCCACCGCAAGTACCTACACGAATAAATGTATCTGCACCAACATTTACCAGTTCCTCCAACGCGATTGCTGCAGACGGACCACCTATACCGGTTGAAGTTACACTAACCTTTTCTCCGCACAGATACCCGGTATACGTTGTATACTCACGGTTATCGGCTACCAATTTGGCATCGTCAAAATATTCAGCAATTTTTTTGCAACGTTTTGGATCACCGGGCAAAATAACATATTTACCCACGTCACCCTCTTTTAATCCTATATGATACTGAGTTCCATCTGCTGAATATTTCATAAACTCTCCTTATTAGTATTTACCATTTTTAAGCTTTTGTATAACAAGGTCAGTTACATCCAAACCGCCAACAAATATAACTCTGTAATCAACTATAGCATCAAGTTTTTGCTCTACCATTACATCTTTTGTTGCAGCCTGAATTTTGTTATATATTTGTTCTTCTTTTGACATTTTCAACTTCAAATAGGCTTCTTCTTTTGCCTTGAATTCGCGAGCAGTTGCATCTTCAAAATTTTTCTTTTTCAATGGCGTATCCAAAGACTTATACTGTTTTTCTTTATCTACCATATACTGTTGAAGTTCCAAACCTTTAGCATCAACTTCTTTAACCGCTTGAATAGCAAAAGAATAGTTTTCTTGAACTTTTTGGTAGTTAACAAAACCAATACCTGCAGCCTCAACCTTCATTGAAAAAGCTGCTAAAACTGCTAATGTTGCAGTCAAGGTTGCTAATCCTAATTTTTTCATGTTAATAATCCTCCTTATTAATACAATAAATCACCTACACCAAATGTAAAGTAACCGTTTTCGGAACCATTTCTACCCGGATTGGTAAGCGGAATACCATAATCGATTGACAAAGGTCCCATTCCCGGTATATACAATTTTAAACCAACACCTGCTGATACAGCATACATAGGTCTGTCATACAAAATATCCGATACGTTCCCATCGAAAACTTTACCCGCATCAACAAACATTGTGAATCTTATGTTATTAAGAAATTTAATTCTTGTTCTATCAACAAAAGGAATTGGCGTTGCAAACTCAGCAGAACCCATTACAAAGGCGTTACCGGTACCTACACCGCTCATTTTAAAACCTCTGATTGTGTATGGACCACCTAAACGATATGCCATAACTTCAGGCATATTATCACCGTGGATTTTGCCTCCGGCCTTCGCAGTAAATGATAATGATGATTTTTTACCGATAGGTATATATTGCTTAACCATACCTGTCAATTTACCGTGAGTTTTATCAAATCCGTCAAGACCAATTTCTTCATCAAATCTTATACTTGCTAAAGTTCCATGTCTTGTAACGGTAGCTGAATCACGTGTATCGTAAATCAAAGCAGGGCTTAATGACATAAATAAACCGCCTTCAAGTTGTTTTGCACGTTCACTTATAGGAATGTTATATTTATTGTATAAGCTTGCAATTTTATTAAAATCACCTTCTTTTACATTAATATTTTCAACACCTAAAGAAAATGTCGCATTAGCGTGTTTATTACTCTTTATACGATGTGCAACAGTAACCTCAGCACCAATTCTTTGTTCAATGGCCAACGGAACCTGATAACTACCAAAATCCCTGAAAAATACTTTCGACATCAATGAATTATCTGCATTAATAAAATAAGGCTCGTAAAAACTCAACTCTGCCTGAATATTCATATGATCCTTTACAGAAGAATCATTCAATATTACACCGGTACCAACCAAACCATTTAATGCCAAACGTTGATTACGACCCATAAAGTTGTTATCAGCAATACCTAAAGACCCAAAAACACCGGTAACAGTATCTATACCACCACCAACCGAAACACTGGCAGTTCTCTGTTCTTCAACTTTAATAGTAACATCATAAGAATCCGGATCTTCTTCAGTTGGCTCTATTTCTCGAGTAACATCTTTAAATGCTTGAGATGCATATAACCTCACCAAATCTTCTTTAATAAGGTTTTCGTTATAAATCATGCCAGGTTCTGTCAAAACATTACGCTCGATAACATAATCTTTTGTCTTTTCGTTACCCTCAATCATGATTTTATTGATAGTACCTTCTTTTATAGCGATATTTATTGTTCCATCCGGATCGTCCGTAACAGATTCAACTCTTGCTAAAATGTAACCTTTAGAAGAATAAACATCTTGAATATCGTATATAGCTTGATTTATCTGCGCAACATTTTGCGGCTTTCCTTTCATAGGTAAAAGACAATCCAAAATTTCTTCTGTTGAAACCACCGTATTTCCTTCAACCGTAAAATCTTTTACCGGCAAATTTTCTTCTAATATAATTTTTAAAGTAACCGTACCATCCGGGTTATTAACAGGAATAGCTTTCATATTCTCTGAAAAATAGCCGAGTTGATATATAGCTTTCAAATCTGTTTGAACAATATCTCTGCTGTATGCTGAACCTTTTTGCAAAGTCATTTTATCAATAATGTCTTTAGGGTCTAAAGCATTTACACCGTATAATTCAATATCTTTTATTATTTTTTGTTCTTTATTTACAGCCTGTTCCGGATTAGCTTCTTTATGTATTTCTGTTGCTTGAGTAGAAGTTTCTTCGGCTTTAGGTGCTTCCTCTTCAATTTTTTGGACTTCTTGCTTATCCTGAACATCAGGGTCTATACTTTTTCTACCCCAAAAATCACCTATAGCAAAAGCATTAAGGGGAAATGCAAATAGCAAAAATAGGGTTACTATTAACTTATAAAATTTTTTATGAAAAATCAAGAATCCGGATTCCTTAAAACTTCTACTATCCTCAACAAAATTATATCACAAACCCCTAAAAAAACAAAGAAAAATCATCTATTTACACGGCATTTTTTATAGCTCTAAAACCCGCTTGTAGACATCATTTTTATTAACATTGTAAAGCGATGATAAAATTATTGAAATTTCTTTTGCTTTAAAATTTTTATTTAGGAGAATTTTAATCTTTTCATCCAGGTCAAAATCAATATTTTCAACACTTTCACAGAACACCATGCCAACTATTTCACCTTTTATCGGATTTTTGGTGAAATGTTCAATAACATTTGTTATTTCATCCGAAATAACTTCTTCAAAAACTTTTGTTAATTCTCTACCAATAGCGACAGAACAATTTGGCCTAATCTCTCTGATAAATTCCAATGTTTTCATAATTCTATTTGGAGATTCATAAAAAACAACATCACAGTCTTTGTTTTTTATAAAAATAGACTCAATCTGCGGCTGAGATTTGGGTAGAAAACCTACAAAGAGAAACTCTTCTGATTCTCTTGAAATCTGGGACAAAAAGGTTGCAATGGCATTTGCACCGGGTAACGCAGTAATCTTAAAATTATTTTCCCTCAATTCTCTGACAATTACAGACCCCGGGTCACATATCAAAGGGGTTCCAGCATCAGACACAAGTGCAATTTTTTTACCCTCATTTAGAATATTCAAAAACAAATCCACACGTTCCTTTTCATTAAATTTGTGATAAGAAATACATTTTGTTTTAATGCCAAAATGATTGAGAAGCTTTTGCGTAACTCTCATATCCTCGCAAGCGATGATATCCACCGATTTTAAAATATCAATGGCTCTGTTTGTAATATCACCTAAATTTCCAATAGGTGTCGGAACTACGTAGAAATCGTATTCTTTCATACAGATATTCTAACATAAATATTACATCACTTTTCATTCAAATATTTAAAACTGCAACCTGCTCCGGGTGCTTCATACAAGGCATCAACAGAGCTTCCAGAAGTTTTACCAATATCAGCTGCACAATCCTGATAGCCTCTAATTTCGGTTTGTGTTCCTTCCGCACCATAGGGTCTAAAATATAAATCTTCAATATATTGAACATTGTAATAATTTCCGCTTTTTGTCATACTTATCGCGTATACATCTTTACCTATAACATTAGGGCCACCATTAAAATTATTAACATCAACCACAATAGTCAAACCACTCCATAATCCGCCAAAATATATTGATGCACCATTTTTTAATAATACAGCTTTCTTATTAAAATCATATGCATTTAATTTTCCACCAGCCAAAGTTGTGTACCTGGAATAAATGTTTGCTACGCCTGACCATTTATATTTAATTTGGTAATCCTTATAATGTGCATAGTTATCACATATATTGTTATCAAAATCTTTACTTACACCACAAGTATCTACAACATGAACATGTTTTAAAATTTCCTCAATAAACTCTCTTGTTGGATCGTAATTATTGAGTTCTGATGCTACCATTTTAGGATTTTCAGCAACTGTTAATTTAAATGCATTATTTAAGATGGCGTAACATTCCTTCCATTTAACATGGAATTGGCGTTCCTGTATTTTACTAACCAATGTCGGAATTGTCATTGCTGCAACTATTCCAACAATTGCAAGTGTTATCAATACCTCTGATAATGTAAAACCACTTTTAAAAATGTAATCCTTCATAACCGAATTATAATTTAACGAACTCATACTGTCAAACTCATCGCTATTATTAGCTAGGAGAATTGTCTTCCTTGATACATTCTCCTAATTTTATCCCATAATCATCTCTTTCAGAGTGACATACTATCATAGAATTTTGTTTTATTTAAATAATCAATTAAAAAGATATTCAAATCTACCTTTTAGATTATCTAAAATTTCTTTATAATCAACAGACACAGGTGTTGGTTTAGAAGTTTTAATTACATCCAAAAAAACTCTCGTATGCAGCGGTTTTTTATTATCCAGAAAATAGATACTTTCTGCAACATCTTCTCTTGCAGGGACGATAAGCCCGCTTGCTGCGAATTTTTCAATACTTCTTTTAGAGGCCAAAAAATCGACCAATTTTCTAGCCTCAGGCTTATGTTTTGAAGATTTGGCAATTGCCCAACCTGACGCATCCAATGGTACTATACTACCCCTATCGCCACTTGGGAAATTTACGACATCCCAATCAAAATCTGCCTCTTCACGATATTTTGGGACCAACCAACGACCAGAAAGCTGCATCGCAAGCTTACCTTGCAAAAACATCTGTGCCATAGTAGCACTTGCACTTTCCTCTCTCAAAGGAGCAACATGATATTTTTTGCGCAAATCAGCATAAAAGTTTAATCCCTTTTTGCTTGCGGCATCATCAATTATGAGCCTTGACAGGTCATCCGCTAAGATCCCCCCGCCCTCACTCATAAGATATGGAAGGTAGAACAAAGTATCTTCTTCAAAACTTATTCCAAATATTCCATCTCGTGTCAAAGATTTAGCCGTTTTAAGAAAATCCGAAAAAGTCCAGTTTTCTTGTGGATATTTTACCCCATACCTGTCAAAAATATCTTTATTATAGAAAATAACAAGATTAGATATATCTCTTGGCACGGCATAAAGAGTATTTCCCCAAGACAAAGCCTCTAAAGACTTTTTATAAAAATTGTTATCAGCCTGCAAAGGTTCCAACAAACCCGCATTTGCATATATCGGCAAATAATGATTATTTATAAAAATAACATCAGGCGCGGTGTTTGATGCAAACAAAAGATGAATTTTTTGAAAATAATTTTGAGGTATATGCATAAGATCAACTCTTATATCTGGATTTTCAACTTCAAATTCATCCAAAAGCGGTTTCAATATATCGACTTCTGATTTAGAACCCCAACTTGCAAATTGTATGACCGTACTATTGTCTTGATGTTTATTTTGACCAATATAAACAAAGCACAGAAAAAAAACTCCTAATATCCCTAAAATTATTAAAATCTTTTTAAGCATTTACACTCCGGAAATACTAAAGTTCAATCAAAACGCCCATTTTGTTGTCATCTACGTCAACCAAAGATTTAAAATCACCGGCTTTTACCATATAGACATTTTCATTATCTAATCTTACCTGCATTTTATCGACATTTTCATCAAATTTTTTCAATACAAAAATCTCATCTTTTACGCGACCAACTAATGCTGTTACACCATCCAAGCTTACAAGGTAGAAACCTTTATTATCGTCAATGTTATAACCTGATTTTACAATCAAGCCATCCAAATAGCTTTCTTTCTGGTTTTTCAAAGAAATCGGATTGGATATAGCCTTTTTATTTTTTAGGCCGGAATTATTGCGATTCATGTTCATAGACGGCTTAACTTGAGCCAAACTTGCTGCAACTTTTTTAGATAAATCATCACTTGACTTAGCCGTCATTTTAGATTGTTCTTTATCCAAAATTGCAAAATACTCATCCAATGATGACATTATATAATTTTGTTCACGCTCTATAATTTGAACATCATCATCATTAGGTAAATATTGGCTGCCGGTTTTTATTAAATCCGAAACCCTCAAATTTGCATCTGCAAATCTTCTTGAAGTTCTATTAAGTGGATTTTCTTGAAGTTTTACAAATTTACCTTCTTTTGCTTTAGGCAATTTAGGCAAAGGCTTTTTAACTCTGTTACGTTGAGTTGCATGAAGTGAAATTGGTTTTGCGAATGCTTTTAGTTTTATTTCTTTTATTTCATTTTGAATAGCATCATCTTCAGAGTAAACCTCCGGCATTACACTTTCCGTCAAATCAATATCATGGTGCTCATATATTTCCGGAGTCTTTGATAGAGTATTTTCAAGTTCTACACGCTTTTTATCAATATCGCTCAAATCAGCATTATCAGAATTTTCTAATTCAGCTGTTTTTATAAAATTATATTTGTAATTTTTAATCTTTCCTTTTGATTCCGCCACAAATTTCTGATAACGCTCCTGCCAATTAAGTTCGCTATTATTTATTATATCGTCATAATTTTCTTCAACGTAAGGTTTTTCTGCTAAATTTTCGGCAAACGAAGCTCTCAAAACATTAGATTTTTGAATAGAATTCCTTATCATTTTCGCAAGCAAATACAATCCTAAAAGCTGCAAAACAACCAAAGCCCATCCGGAATGATTTGCTTTGGCTTTTTCATTCAAATTTTTAGAAATTTGCTCAATCTTTTCTACTTCTTTTATATCTAACTTATTTGATACATCAGCTTTTACAGCTACATCGCTATTGTTAGCAACAACTTGTTTTACAGTATCAATTTTAGATGTTTCAACTGTTTTGACCGGTTCTTTTGGAGCAATAGGAACAACAGTCATTTTTTCTTTCTTAGCATTATCAGACGAGACTTTTGGAGTTTCTGCCTTTGCAACACTTGATGTAACCTTTGCCTTTTGAATTTCTTTTTTAGGCTCAACAGGTGCAACCGTCTGCTTAGGATGTGTCTTAACTTGAGCAATTATAGCTTTTGCATCTTTTTCTTCTTGAGTTAAAGGCGCAGCTTTCTGCATATGTGTTTTAATATTAACCGGTTTAGTAGTGATGAAAGTAACCTTTGTATAACCGCTCATACCATCATCGACGTTTTTTACATCGACATTCGTAATCAAATCTTTAACGGCGCTCAAATCGGGTGTAGATGTTCCAGCTCCTGCAACACTGGGCATCAATATAACATACTTGTTATTTGATTTGCGGGTAACCATCGCATTTCCGGAGGTGCCTGTAGTATAAAAAGTGACATCCACCGCACTGTCAGAAGTCTTTTTGATATCCATTTGAACCAAATTTGAAGCACCGACAGAAGTCAATGTCATACACATCAAAGTTGCAACAGCTAATATAGATTTTTTATTAATCATCACGTTTCCGTTGTTAAGTTACACTACACCGATGATAATATAATAACGCAGGATAAAAAAAATTGCTAGTTTGTTAATAAATTGATACCTTTTGTGATATAATTTTTTTATGAAAAGCGGATTTACAACAATAATCGGACGTCCTAATGTAGGCAAATCAACACTATTGAACCAAATCTTGGGGCAAAAAATTGTTATAACAACTGACAAAGCACAAACAACCCGAAAAAGAATTAAGGGGATATTAACAACTGACGAAGGCCAAATAGTTTTTATCGATACTCCAGGGGTGCACAAACCACTTAATAAGCTTGGTGAATTCTTACTTGATGAAGCCAAAATTTCAATCCCGGATGCTGATCTTATACTATTTCTTGTAGACGGTTCCGAACCGGCAGGAAAAGGTGACAAGTGGATTGCTCAAAACCTTTTGCAAACTGAAATCCCAATAATAATTGTTATGAATAAAGTTGATAAAATAAAAAATACCGCCAAAGTTGAAGAAAATTTATTAACATATAAAACTTTATTTGATAAAAATCTTCCTGTAGTGAGAATATCAGCCAAAACCGGCCGAAACATTGACACTCTGTTGAGCAATATTTACAGAAAGCTTCCCGAAGGTTTACCAATGTACCCGGAAGATATTGTTACGGAAGAAACTATGCGAGATGTAACAGAGGAAATTATTCGAGAAAAAATTTTGTTAAACACCTCTGATGAGATTCCTCATTCTGTAGCCGTTAAAGTTGAAAATTACTTTGAACAGGAAAATATTGACAAAATTTACGCGTCAATATTCTGCGAAACAAAAAGCCAAAAAGGTATTTTAATCGGTAAAGGCGGCAGTATGCTTAAAAAAATCGGCACAGAAGCAAGAAAAGAACTTGAAGAAATAACCGAAAAAAAAGTTTACCTTGAATTAAACGTTAAAGTAGAAAAAGATTGGCGCAAAAAACAATCATCGCTTAAAAGCTTTGGATACGAACAGGAAAACTAAGCCGGAAAACGACTAATTTCTTGCAAATAATGTTCGAGTGCCATATATCCATTATAAATCTCATTTGATATACTTGCATATCTGCTTGCGTCAAGATATTTCAACTCTTTTACTCTTATTTCAAGTAACTTTTCAGCATCATCTTTTAGCTTAGGATCAACCGCCCATTTTTGTAAAAGAGCTAATTCTTCATACATCTGCTTCATCGTAGTGTATTCCAAAACATTGAAATCGTATTTTTTCAACAATACTTTTTCAACGTTCGAAATTCTACTCATAACAGCCTGGAATTTGAAAACTTTTTTAATAATTACATAATTATCGGCTAATTTTCTGTGGTAATACGGAATAGTATTACGAGCCAAAAGAGCGGCATATGAGCGAGATGTGAACACATCAGACTCATTTGAAAACGTACTTTTTGATGTTAAATCAAAATTGGATTTTTTATCTAGAATGTTTTCCAGCATTCGACCTCCGCATGATGATAATAGAATAACATATTTTTTTTGTCATGCCATGTTTAAATATTTTTTACATAAATTAAAAAAGCCGATTATTAATAATCGGCTTTTAGTAAAATTTATATTTCCAAAACTAATTTTCCAATTGTTGCATAATTTCAAAAGGTTTTTCCGCAACTTTCATAGTTTCACGGTCAATAATACCTCTTTTTAATTCTGTAAATGTAGCTTTCTTAGAATTAAACATCTTTTTCAAAAATTCATAAGAAACCTTAGGATCACACTTGTCACCACAAGTAAATAAATCAACTGCTGCATAACCTAGTTCTGGCCAAGTGTGAATCGCAAGATGGCTTTCCGATATTATAACAACACCTGAAACACCGTATGGGTTAAACATATGGAAACATTTTTGGACAATAGTTGCACCACATTCAAGTGCGGCATCCACCATATATTTTTCTACTTTATCTAAACTGTTTAATGTGTTTGGATCACATTCAAAAAATTCTGCTAAAACATGTTGTCCTAAGTGGATTTCTTCAATTCCGCTTTCGTTGAACGCTGTAAAAGGTGAAGTTATTGCCAATTCATGTGCCTCCTTATAAATGTATATTTACTACTACTTTGCTATAACATATTACAATAAAAATTCGTAAATTTGTAAAATTTACACTTTTTTTTAATAAATTTATTTTCTATCACAAAAAAATATAGCCGAAATTCAGAAATATTGTACCGTTCAGATGTACTATTTTTGTTAAGAATTATTAACCTTGTAACAGTAATTTTTAATACTTTGTTATAAAATCAAATTATGAACAAGATACTTGTAATTGATGATGATTCTGCGATAAACGAACTAATAAAGGTAAACCTAGAGTTATCCGGCTACAAGGTTGTACAAGCTTTTGACGGAACAACCGGATTTGCACTTTGCAAGCAAGAGCTACCCGCTCTGGTTATTTTAGACGTAATGATGCCTGAAGTGGATGGTTTTACGGTAGCCCAATGGATTCGAAAAAATGATTCAACAAAAAATATTCCAATTATTATGCTAACAGCATTGTCTCAATTGAATGATAAAGTTAACGGTTTTAATATAGGTGTAGACGATTATTTAGTAAAACCATTTGAAATGGAAGAACTACAGGTAAGAATTCGTGCACTTTTAAAGCGTACACATCAAATTCCTGAATCTGCTTCTACAAGGGAATTATTAACTTTAGGGGACATAACTCTTCTACCTGAAACATATTCCGTCAAAATTAAAGATAAACAAGCCAAACTAACACCAATAGAATTTGATATTTTTAATTTATTATTCCAAAATCACGGGAACATGGTATCATCAGCCCAATTATTAAAGGATATATGGGGATATTCTCCCGATGATGATATTGAAACAATACGTGTACACATTAGACATTTGAGAACCAAACTAGACAAAATTTCTGATGGTAAAAAATATATAGAAACTATTTATGGTGGAGGCTATAAACTGGTCTTATAAGGAGGGTCCTTAATGCTAAAACTCAGTGAAATAAAACTTGTTGACGCTACAGCACAAGACATGGCAAGAGCATTAAATTATGCGATGCAAAAATCAAAAAAAACTGCTCACGTAATAACCGGACAACTGGATCTTTTTGGTTATGCTAAAGCGAAACATGTTCTAAAAATGTATCCAGAAGATACTTTTACAAAGGAAGGCAAATTAAATCCTTTAACACGTATGCAATTTGCTTCTGAAATGCAAAAAGTTTTCAAACATCCCAAACCAATTAACGAGTTTAACATGATTGATTACGCGAATGCAATCATTAAATGTATTACAAAAAATGGTTAATTACTTAAAAAATCAAAACAAAAAAAGACAACCGTAAAGGTTGTCTTTTTATAAAGTTGATTTGAGCTTTATTATGCTTCAGCTGGGGCTTCTTCAGAAGTTTCAGCAGCTGCAGCTTCTTCTGCTTCTTTAGCAGCTTTTGCTTCAGCCTCAGCTTGAGCTTTAGCTTCTGCTTCTGCAGCAGCTTTAGCCTGAGCTTTTTTAGAAAGTTTTACAGTTTCTTTCTTTTGATAGTTCAAAGTACCATCAGCGTTGCAATTTTTAATCAAATAAGCAACTGTTTCTGTAGGTTGAGCACCTTTTTTAATCCAGCTTTCAGCAGATGCTTTATCTAATTGCATAACCTTAGTTTTAGGATTATAGTGACCTAATTCTTGAATAGGTTTACCTTCACGTTTTGTTGTTGAATTAATAACAATAATTCTGTATGTAGGGTTCTTCTTAGCACCCAATCTTTTTAATCTGATTTTTAACATTTCAATTTCCTTCTTATTATTATCTTACTATTCGGAAAATCAACCGCCGCTTGCTGTTTTTCCTGAAACAAGGCTAAGAGGAATCGCCCGTTCCAAGACAATGGAAACACAAAAATATTCAATAATCAAGCCTACATTAACAAAGATTACATAAAAACTATTATTGTAAGCCTAATAGATGTGCAGTCGCGCCGTGATTATAGGCGCGGTGAAGGATTGCAAGCGGTTAGCTTGCAACGGCACGTATGTGCGCCCTTAATAGGGCTTTGCAATCCGAAGGATTGCCCAAAACGATTGCGTGTTTCTCTTTCTTTTGCCAGCGTTTTCTTTCTCTTTACCTCGCAAATAAAGAGAAAGAAAATGCTGGTTAGTAGCAATAACAATTATTATGTAAAGCGGTATTACTAATTATTGTGTTATTTGACTAATAATCATATAAGCGCTTTTATCAATTTTGTCACAATATGTTGTCCTGCCTCAGGCAGATAATAGTTTTTATGTAAACAATTTGTATTATTGCTAAATGTTCATTATAATAGAGGTAATGAGCGAAATTGATATATCAAGACTTGAAGAAATAAAGGGGAAAGTTCACCGGAAACTTGAGAAAACCGAACTTTACAGATACAAAGGAACGGTATCTAAACTTTTGGGATTAACAGTTGAGGTTAAACTTCCCGGACTTAAAATTGGTGACTTGTGCTACATAGAAACCAATGACGGGCAACAAAAGCCTGCTGAAGTTGTTGCCTTCAAAGGCGAAATGGCACAATTACTATTGCTCTTGGACGGCGTTGGAATAGGACAGGGAAGTCTTGTAACTTCAACAGGCAGACCAATTATTATACCCGTAGGTGATTTTCTGTTGGGCAGACTTATTGACCCGATGGGACAACCTCTGGACGGCAGACCGCTTGATACAACAGGAGCCCAATGGCGCTCAATAGAGGGGCCGCCGCCAGGGCCGTTTGAAAGACCGATTATTACAGAAATTTTCTCAACAGGAGTCCGAGCAATAGATTCCTGTATGACAATGGGGTGCGGACAACGTTTAGGACTTTTTGCAGGTTCCGGTGTTGGTAAAAGTACTCTACTAGGTATGATAGCTAGAAACTCCGATGCAGATGTAAACGTTATGGCACTAATCGGAGAACGTGGCCGTGAGGTTAAAGAATTTATAGAAGATTCATTGGGCGAAGAAGGAATGAAAAGGTCCGTTCTTGTATGCTCTACAGGGGACAAGCCTCCGCTGATAAGGCAAAAAGCGCTTCTTGCAGCAACTGCTGTTTGTGAATATTTTAGAGATCAAGGCAAAAAAGTTTTCTTAATGACAGATACCGTAACTCGTTGCGCTATGGCGGGTCGTGAAGTAGGCTTGGCAACAGGTGAACCGCCAACAATGAAGGGATATCCGCCATCTATATTTTCTTGGCTTCAAAAAGTTTTGGAACGCGCAGGAAATAGTCCTAAAGGTTCAATTACTGCACTATACACTGTTCTTATGGAAGGTGACGATATTTCTGACCCAATTGTAGATACTGTTAGAGGTATTGTAGACGGGCACATTTTCCTGTCAAGAAAAGTTGCAGAAATGAACCATTATCCTGCTATTGACGTTTTAGGAAGTATCTCAAGACTTATGTCAGCAATTGCATCTCCTGAACATAAAGCAGCTGCTGCTAAGATGAGAACAATTCTTGCAATGTATCGGGAAAATAAAGACTTAATTGACGTCGGTATGTATCAACCGGGCTCTAATCCAAAACTTGACATTGCAATAGAAATGATACCGCAAGTAAATGCCTTTTTACAACAGCGTGTGTCAGATAGTGTTACTATGGAAAATACCATTAATACACTTATCAATATGATGAAAAACGTTGATATTTAACTGTTATTTTAAACCAACCGCATCAAGTCTTTCTTCCAAAGTTTTCCCACCAGTCTCTTTGGTCAGATACCTTTTGAAATACTGTATTCCGTCATTATTTCCATAGACGATTATTCCGTACAAATCATATCCCCACCTATTAGGACCCTTCTTGCCATTTATATCAAAGGCAAAAACAGGTCTGCCTGCCGTACTGCCAAATTGGATTATGTATGTACCATCTTGCAAGACAAAAACTGGATATCTGTTTTTAATATTGCTATCCGAAAATTCCATAGTATCAGTAACATTCTCATTATCGGGATCTTTTTCTAAAATAACTTTATCATAACCTTTTATGTCATTCGGCAAACAACCATCTGCAAGAGCATTTCCATTACAAAGTTTTGCCACCTTTAATTGCTTACTAAAAACTTCATTATAGAAGGTTCTGCATTCATCAAAACGCCCAGCGTAGTCAGAAGGAACAGGTTTACCGGTTTCACTGCAAACTTGATACTTTTTACCGTCTTCGTCTGTTACATTAACGCCTGTACAGATGCCGGCATAAGGATTATTTTGCCAATAATGACACCTTATGGGACGACCTTCGATTGTTTGCACATTCAAAAAAGCCTGCTTGAATGTGCTATAAAACTTCTTAAATTGATTATTTAAAGTAGCTTCTTGAATATTATGAGAAATAGTCGGAATTGTTAAAGCGGCAACAATACCAATTATTCCCAACGTTATTAATACTTCCGCTAACGTAAAACCATTTTTTAACTTATAATTCACTATACCAGAATTATAGTTTTTATTTATAAAAGTGTCTAGGCGCTTGTTATTTCTACTTAGAGAAGATGCCCCCCCCCGTTGCTGTTATTCGATTTCATAGTTCATCCTCCTGCTATATAGCAATTATAACAACTAAAATCACTTTTTGCAAGAATAAGTAATATTTTTTATTTTGTGTTAAAATGATTAGGCAAAGGAGAATTATGAATTTACCTGAAAATTATGGAATTGCCCTATTATTAACACTATTTGCCGGTCTAACTACCGCAATAGGTGGTGGTATAGCCTTTGTTGTCAAGAAAAACAATCTAAAGGCTTTATCTGTAGGGCTAGGGTTTTCAGCCGGAGTCATGATATTCTTATCATTTAACGAAATTATACCTGAAGCTGGTCAAATGTTGAGCGTTAACTTTCCAAATGACTACAAATGGATAGTTTATGCGGGGTTCATCGTTGGCATTGTTGTTGCAATACTAATAGATTACTTTTTACCTGATCACATTGACACAGAAGAACTTTTGAATCCAGAGGCTCCGTGTATTCATAAACACAAACTGAAACGTGCAGGATTATTTACGGCAATAGCTATTTGTGTCCACAATTTTCCTGAAGGTATGGCGACATTCCTAACAACAACCCAAAATATAACACTCGGGCTCTCTGTTGCGCTTGCTATTGCTATCCATAATATTCCGGAAGGAATTGCTGTTGCGCTACCGATGTACCATGTAACAGGCAAAAAGCGCTATGCAATGTTATATGCAGCACTTTCTGGTATTACTGAACCAATTGGAGCTTTGGTAGGTATGTTTATTTTTGGTTTATTTTTACCTCAAGTACTTGTTGGAGCTTTAATGGCTGCTGTTGCGGGTATTATGATTTATATCTCTTTTGATACGTTATTGCCTCTGGCGAAGGAATACGGTAATTGGCACCTATCAATGGTAGGTATAGTTAGCGGTATTTTATTTATATGGATAAGTTTGATTCTAATTGGATAAGTTATGAAAGATTATTTAAAAAAATTAGCTGCAAAAGAAAATTTATCATTTGAAGAAATTAACGATATAGTTACAAAAATTGCAAATAATGAAGCTTCCGAAGCTCAAATCGGGGCATTTTTAGTAGGAATTACCCTCAAAGGAGTTAATAAAGAAGAATTTTATGCATTTTCTTACGCTATGAGAAAGTTCGCGAGACGAGTTATAACTGATGAGTTTGTTGTCGACAGTTGCGGAACAGGTGCAGATTTTTCAGGAACCATAAATATTTCAACTTCCGCTGCAATAATTGCTAATGCTTGCGGAGCAAAAGTAGTTAAGCAAACAAATTCATCAATAACAAGTGCATGTGGCAGCAGTGATTTTTTACATGCTTTAGGAATAAAAATAGTTCAAACACCAGAACAAGCTCTTGAAGAATTTCATAAAAATGGTATTGTGTTTGTGCACTCACCTTATTTTAACGATTTTGCAAAGGTTAACAATCCTATACGACAACAAATTGGGATTAAGACAATATTTAACTACCTTGGCCCAATGATAAATCCGGCATTTCCTAATGCACAACTTCTTGGAGTATCCTCTAATGAAATGTGCTCAAAAATGGCTTACGCACTCCAAAAATTAGGCACTAAACATGCCATTGTTGTAAACGGAATTAACCCAAATATAGACGAAATAAGCCTATGTTCAAAAAGTACTATTTTTGAAGTTAAAGATAACAAAATCAATGAATACACTGTTACACCTGAAGACTTTGGCTTTAAAACCGTTGAATTAAGTGAACTTCAAGGCGGTTCCAGCGCTGATAATGCCAGAATAATAACTGAAATATTCAAAGGTGACAGAAAAGATTCAAGATACAATATGATTTGTTTAAATGCAGGCGCAATGCTATATTTGTATGGACTTGAAGACAGTATAAACTCCGGCATTAAGCTTGCTAAAAATGCGATATCTGACGGCTTAGTATATGCAAAACTTCAAGACTTACAAAAGTCATCACAAATGGCCCCGATACTAAAATAGCTTATTAAATAAGGCAAAAAAAAACAGGAAGTTTTTTCATTTCCCCCTGTTAAGATTTACACTAGCCGAAATATAAATAGCATGTTTATTATACATTTTTTTTTAATAAAAAACAAATTGTTAAGCAAAATGTAAATATTTGTTACAAAACGTATTTATTTTTTTAAAGATTTAAGCAGCAAATGCCGTCATCCAACATGAATACAAGGACTTTGTTACTAAGCAAAACGAAAGGAAAGCAATGGGACTGGCGGCATCACAAGCAAGATTTCTAGCCATAACATCCAGAAAAGCATATTGTGAATTTGAATCAATGCAAATTGCACAAGAAAAGCTTTCCGTTACTCGTGACTTGGCAAAAATTTCAGAAGACTATCAAAATGCTTTAAATAAAACAAAATTAGTATGGGATTATGATGGAACGGGAACAAATCCTTATAACCTTTCTTATGGTGTTTTGATGACTCCAACAACACTTAATAACTATAACCCTTACCTCATAACAAGCAGAACCGGCTCTGTCGTATTAAACAGCCAACTTGCAGCTGCAGCATCCGTAATAAGTCCTACAGGAACAGCCACAACAGCATCTGAAAGTGGTTATAAACAATTTGTCGCTGCACTAGCTGCAAACGGTGTAATACCCGAATCGACAGCGGAGGATATTTCTGATACTGAAACCTTACCTTACAGCAAAGATGCAGGCTATGGCGGCACTCCACTAAACAAGAATGGCGCAAGTGCTTCAAATATAGTCGGACTAACTTATGCAGTAAAAGACATAAATATTGGTAGTATTTTATCTGAGTTGATTGACTCAAGTGGTAAATTATCAAATGATAATACTCTAAAAGTAACTGTAAATGGCACTGACCTATCTAAAGACCAACTTGCCGAATTAACTCTTGATGAACTTTTGACAAATGATGTCATCATTAGAGAACAAGGCGAAGATAGTGAAGATAGTTATTCAGATTTTGCTCTGGCAGATATACTAAAACAATTTTTTGAAGAAGTTAATGAAGGATTTAAAGGAATTTTAGGTACTGACGAAGTATCAAAACAATCTCTAAATATTGCAAAAGATTTAACATACAAGAATTTCAGTGAAGTAAAAAACATTGATGCAGACAAAATTTCAAATACAGCTTCGTGGAATAGAGCGAAAGAAAATATTGGATATAACCAAATAGTATTCGTCAAAAATAGTGGTAAAAAGAACAATTCTACAGTTGGTGTAAGCTTAAGCAATATGATTTCATACTATTTGACAGAATTTGAACTATTGCTAAACGGTTATAATTCTAGTTACAGCTTAGGACAAACCGCCGATTCATCAAACTTCGTCACTGATGATCCTTACTATAATTATGTAATGAAAGATAGTGATTCTGTAGACAGTGTAACTGTTATGCAGGCAGACTTTTATATGCAATTATATAACAATATCTGTGCAAATGGTTGGACACAAAATGACAATATTGAAGATAATAATTATCTTGAAAACGCCTTAAAAAATGGAACTTACTTCATAACATCACTTAATGAAGATGGTTATTTCTATCAAGGCAGATATAATGAAGAAGATTGCATAATAGAAATTAAGGATGAAGATGCAATAGCTCAAGCAGAAGCTGAATTTAGCACTAAAAAGACACAATTAACATACAAAGAAGATAAATTGGATCTAGATATGAAAAATTTAGATACTGAAATTTCTTCTTTGACAACCGAGTACGACTCTGTTAAGAACCTGATTAGCAAAAACGTAGAAAAAGTGTTCACAATGTTCCAATAATAAAGCTTTAGGATTTTGCTGACTACGGAAATATTAATTATTCCTTAAGAAATACCAATTCTTTTATGTTCATGGTACGATTGACATAAAAGAAAACTTTGGAGAGGAATAATGTTAAGTTTGTTATTAAAAATATTAGGGGACCCTAACGAGAGAAAAATCAAAAATATGATGGGCATTGTAGAGCATATAAATGCTTTAGAACCTCAATTTGAAGCCCTTTCGGATGAAGAACTAAGAGCAAAAACTGATGAATTCAGGGCAATCTTAGCAGAGCGCCCCAAATCTGATGATTTTAAGACAGACAGAAAACTTGAAAAAGAAGCTCTGGATAAAATTCTACCCGAAGCATTTGCAACTGTAAGGGAAGCCGGCAAAAGAGTTTTGAATATGCGCCACTTTGATGTGCAGTTGATTGGCGGATACTTTTTACACAACGGACATATTGCAGAGATGCGAACAGGTGAAGGTAAAACTTTGGTAGCAACATTACCTGCATACTTAAATGCACTTACCGGAAAAGGTGTCCATATCATTACCGTTAACGATTATTTGGCAAAACGCGACAGTGAGTGGATGGGGAAAATCTACAAATTTTTAGGACTTTCCGTCGGAGTTATTTTATCAGGTGGCAGGAATGCAGAGGATTTTGAAGCGAAAAAAGCTGCTTATAACTGCGATATCACTTATGGTACAAATAATGAATTTGGATTTGACTATTTAAGAGATAATATGGCTGGGAGTCAAGAAATGCTTGTTCAACGCCCTTATAATTACGCGATTATCGATGAAGTTGACAGTATTTTGATAGATGAGGCAAGAACCCCTCTTATTATAAGCGGAAGACTTGAAAAATCCGCTGAAACATACAAGTTGATGGCAAAAATTGCACCCCAAATGACAAAAGATGCTGACTATGAAGTTGATGAGAAAAACAAAAACATAATTTTGACTGAAGACGGCATTGATCACGCACAAGAATTATTAGGAATAAACGACCTTTTTGATATTAATACACAATACGCGCACCATCTTTTACAAGCACTAAAGGCAAAAGAATTGTTTGTAAAAGATACAGATTATGTTATCAAAAATGGCGAAGTAATGATTGTTGATGAATTCACAGGAAGATTAATGGAAGGAAGACGCTGGTCTGACGGACTTCACCAAGCAATCGAAGCAAAAGAAGGCGTTCAAATTCAAGACGAAACACAAACTTTAGCAAGCATAACTTTCCAAAACTTATTCAGACTCTATCCTAAGTTAGCAGGTATGACAGGTACTGCTATGACAGAGGAAGCAGAATTCGGCAAAATTTATAACCTTGAAGTAACAACAATACCTACAAACAAACCTGATATAAGAATAAATTATCCGGATGTGATTTATAAAACAGAAAGACAAAAATACCTTTCAGTAGTTGACGACATTATTCAAATGCATGAACTTGGAAGACCGGTTCTTGTTGGTACGATAAGCATTGAAAAATCCGAATATGTTTCTGCATTATTGAAAAAACGCGGTATAAAACATAATGTTTTGAATGCAAAACAACACGAAAAGGAAGCTTACATTATCGCACAAGCCGGCAGAGTAGGTGCTGTAACAATTGCAACAAATATGGCCGGACGCGGTACTGATATTCTTTTGGGTGGTAATGCTGAATTTTTGGCAAAAGAAGCTCTTGACAATAAAGGCATTACACCTGATAACCCAAATTATGAAGAAGAAAAAGAAAAAGCACTTGCTGAAGCAAGAGCATTAACTGAAGAAGAACACAAAAGAGTCGTAGAAGCAGGCGGCCTTCACGTAATCGGTACAGAAAGACATGAATCAAGACGTATCGATAACCAGTTGAGAGGGCGTGCTGCAAGACAAGGTGACCCTGGGTCTACAAGATTTTTCTTATCTCTTGAAGATAACTTAATGAGAATATTCGGTGGCGACAAAATTACGTCACTTATGGATATGCTGAATGTCGATGAGACAATGGCAATTGAATCACCTTTAATTACAAGACAAATTCAATCTGCACAGAAAAAAGTGGAAACATATCACTTTGATATAAGAAAGAGCGTTTTGGAATACGACGACGTTATGAATATACAACGTGAAAAATTCTACGCTCAACGTCGCAAAGTTCTTGCAGGCAAAAACCTCAACGAAGATATTCAATTTATGATTGAACGTGAAGTTGACAGAATTTTAAGAAGTTATATTGCTCCAGATATGCATGTTGAAGATTATATCTACGATGATCTTGTTACAATGATTAAAGAACTACATTCATACATACCGCAACTTTCGCACTTTGAAGTCGCTGACATTCAAAATATGCGATTTGAGCCTATGTATGACAAGGTAAAAGATTTTGCACTTCAAGCATATAGAGATCACGAAACTGAAATTATAAACTTCTATAATAACGTTATCTCTCAATATGAACCCAATTTTGTTCCGCAAGAACCTTTTGCCAATAATAACGTTATGAGAGATCTTGAAAAAGATATTCTGTTAAGAGTAGTAGATAACAAATGGATAGATCATTTGCATAACATCGATATGTTGCGTGAAGGAATTGG
>CALVBY010000005.1 GCA_944325905.1 Candidatus Gastranaerophilales bacterium
CAAAAGTTGCCGCCGTGCGCGCAGCACTTAACATAATCTTTAAAATTAAACATGGGTTCAATAATAATTTTATATAAAAACAGAGTCAAACCGCGAATATTTGACTACAAAAGGATTTCAGACACATGACCAAAATCCTTTCGTAGCAATATATACGTTTTATACCTTGACAGGCAAATTCAAGTATAGTCAAACTTTCGACCTATACCAAAAAACAAAAAAAATATTGTAACAAAAATTTAACAAATTACAAAAATCAAGCCGAAATTTTCTTGACTATAAACCTTGATGTACTATGATGAAGTAACATGAAAAAGTAAAGTAGGGGCAATTTGTGCCTAAATACAAAAAGTCCCGTAAAATATATTTATTTGCCGGTTTCAGGCAAAAGGTTAACAGCCTCAAGTTAGAAAATTTTAAAAGTTTAGTACGTACACCATTTATGAAAATGAGGTAATTTAATGTCTAAGACAAAATACGCAGAAAGAGTAACTCCAATGGGTATTCCGCATACTCGTTTGGACGATTTACCGGACCTTATTGAAGTGCAAAAGAAATCTTTTGAATGGTTTTTAAAAGAAGGCTTGAAGGAAGAATTACTTTCATTCAGCCCTATTAAAGACTACACAGGAAGATTAGAATTACACTTCTTACCAAATTATACTTTCGACAATGCAAAGTATACAGTAGAAGAAGCTAGAATCCATGACGCAACATATGCAAAACAATTGCGCGTTATGATCAGATTAGTAAACCGTGACAGCGGTGAAATCAAGGAACAAGAAGTTTACATCGGCGACATCCCGACAATGACTGACAAAGGTACATTCATTGTAAACGGTGCTGAACGTGTAATCGTATCACAAATCGTACGTTCACCTGGTGTATATTTCAAACGTGAAGTATCACCTGCAGGAAAACGCTTGTATAACGCAACAATGATTCCTAACCGCGGAGCATGGTTGAAGATAGAAACAGACAGCAACGATTTAATTTATGTCAAGATAGACAAAAATAGAAAAATCCTTGCTACAACTTTATTAAAAGCAATGGGCATAACTGTTTCTGAAATGGAAACTTTATTCACACACTTTGAATTCTTGAAAAAGACATTGGATAAAGATACAACAGAAACAACAGACGATGCTTTAATCGAAGTTTATAAAAAACTAAGACCTGGCGATCCTGCATCTCCTCAAGGCGGACGTTCAATATTGGAAGCTCGTTTCTTTGATGAGAAAAAATACGACATCGGTCGTGTTGGTCGTTATAAATTAAACAAAAAATTAAACTTGAACATTCCTAAGAACCAAAGAACATTAACAGTTCAAGATATCGTTGCATCAATTGAATACCTAATCAATTTGACATATGATGAAGGTACATTGGATGACATCGACCACTTAGGAAACAGAAGAATCCGTTCAGTAGGTGAATTGCTACAAAACCAATTCAGAGTAGGTCTTTCAAGAATCGAAAGAATTGTAAAAGAAAGAATGACCCTACAGGATTCAGAAACATTAACCCCATTGAACTTGTTGAACACTAAACCATTAGTTGCTTCATTGAAAGAATTTTTCGGAAGTTCACAGTTGTCACAGTTCATGGATCAAACAAACCCATTGGCTGAATTAACACACAAAAGACGTATTTCAGCATTAGGACCTGGCGGTTTGATGAGAGAACGTGCAGGTTTTGCGGTTCGTGACATTCACCCTTCACACTATGGACGTATTTGTCCGGTTGAAACTCCGGAAGGTCCGAACGCAGGTTTGATCGGTTCATTGGCAACACACGCAAAAGTAAACGACTACGGATTTGTTGAATCTCCATTCTTTGTAGTAAAAGACGGTGTAGTAACTGACGAAGTTCACTACTTGACAGCAGATGAAGACGAAAACTTCCGTGTAGCACCGGCAGACGTACAATTAAATAAAGACAGAAGCTTTAAAGATGAATACGTTCCGGTACGTTATCACTCAGAATTCACAATGGGCGATTCAAAGAAAGTTGACTACGTAGGTGTTTGTCCTATTCAGATAATCTCAGTTGCGACATCAATGATTCCGTTTATTGAACACGATGACGCTAACCGTGCATTGATGGGTTCAAACATGCAACGTCAAGCAGTTCCATTGTTCATAACTCAAAGACCGGTAGTAGGAACAGGGTTGGAAGCAAGAGCTGCTAAAGACTCAGGTATGGTAATCGTATCTGAAGTTGACGGTACTGTTGAAAGAGTAGTCGGTGAAGAAATTGTTATTCGTGATAAACAAAATAACCCTCACGTATATCAATTAATGAAATACGTAAGAAGTAACCAAGATACATGTATTAACCAACGTCCTATAGTAAACGAAGGCGATAAGGTTAAAGCCGGTGATGTAATCGCAGACGGTGCATCAACTTGCGGTGGAGAACTTTCATTAGGTAAAAACGTTCTTGTAGCGTATATGCCTTGGGAAGGTTATAACTTCGAAGATGCTATCTTGTTATCAGAAAGATGTGTTCACGATGATATCTTCACATCAATCCACATTGAAAAATTAGAAATAGATGCAAGACAAACAAAACTTGGACCTGAAGAAATTACCCGTGAAATTCCAAACGTTTCAGAAGACGCTTTGAGACACTTGGACGAACGTGGTATTGTTCGTATCGGTGCAAGAGTTTATGCAGATGATATATTAGTCGGTAAAGTAACTCCAAAAGGTGAATCAGAACATCCGCCTGAAGAAAAACTTTTAAGAGCAATCTTTGCTGAAAAAGCAAGAGACGTAAAAGATAACTCTTTAAGAGTCCCTCACGGAGAAGGCGGTCGCGTTATCGACGTTAAGGTATTTGACAGAGAAAAAGGTGACGAATTGCCACCTGGTGCAAATACAGTAATCAGAGTTTACATCGCACAAAAACGTAAGGTTTCAGTTGGTGATAAACTTTCAGGACGTCACGGTAACAAAGGTATCGTATCACGTATTTTACCGAAAGAAGATATGCCGTTTATGCCGGATGGTACACCTGTTGATATCGTGTTGAACCCACTTGGTGTTCCTTCACGTATGAACGTTGGTCAAACATACGAATTATTGCTAGGTTTGGCAGCATATTTAACAGGAAACTATTACGAAGCACCATCATTTGATGAAATGTATGGCGAAGCTCAATCAGAAATCGCAACAAAACACGAATTATTAAAAGGTATCAAAGAAAGCGGATGCGATTGGGTAACAGAAGACGGTAAAGTAAGACTTATCGACGGAAGAACAGGTGAACCGTTTGATGAACCTGTTGCAGTAGGTCTTTCATACATCTTGAAACTTGTCCACCTTGTTGACGATAAGATTCACGCACGTTCAACAGGTCCTTACTCTCTTGTAACACAACAACCTTTAGGTGGTAAGGCACAGTTCGGCGGACAAAGATTTGGTGAAATGGAAGTTTGGGCATTGGAAGCATACGGTGCTGCTTATACATTACAGGAAATGTTAACAATCAAATCCGATGATGTAAACGGTAGAAACCGTGCTTACGAATCAATCGTAAAAGGCGACAATATTCCAAGACCAGGTATTCCTGAATCATTTAAGGTACTTGTAAGAGAATTGCAAAGTATCGGTTTGGATATTACAGTAGCGAAAAAAGACGGTGAAGAAGTCGATTTAATGAGCGATATGGATGATTTAAGAAAATCAGCACCAAAACGTACATTATCAGACATCGATTCAGAGTTGTTGAATATCAACTTCTTTGAAACACCGACAACTTTCGGTGATCTTTAGAAATAATTTAAGCGGGGATAATCTCCCCGCCAATAAAAGGAGAAAATAATGTCAACAAGCATAGATTATTTTGACTATATACGAATAAGTATAGCTTCACCGGAAAGGATTTTGAAATGGTCCTACGGCGAAGTAACAAAACCGGAAACAATAAATTACCGTACCTTGAAACCTGAAAGAGACGGTCTATTCTGCGAAAGAATTTTTGGACCTACAAAGGATTGGGAATGCTATTGCGGTAAATATAAAAGAGTAAGACATAAAGGTATTATCTGCGAACGCTGCGGTGTTGAAGTTACTGATTCAAAAGTACGTCGCCACAGAATGGGCCACATCAAACTTGCAGCTCCGGTATCACATATCTGGTTCTTAAAAGGTATTCCATCATACTTGGGTTTACTTTTGGATATGACTTTGAAAGATTTGGAACAGGTAATTTACTTCAACAATTATGTTGTAATCGAACCTGGTGAAAGTCCTTTCAAAAAATTCCAATTGTTAGGTGAAGAAGAATACGAAGATTATATTGCTGAAAACGAAGAAACTGAATTGAAAGTAGGTATCGGCGCAGAAGCAATTAAAGAACTTTTAGCAGAAATTAATGTAAAAGAATTGGCAGAAGAAATTCGTTCAGAATTAGCAGGAAACGTAACTTCTGTTCAAAGAAAAAGTAAATTAATCAAACGATTAAGATTACTTGATGCATTAATTTCATCAGAAACAGATCCAACCTGGATGATAATGGACGTATTACCGGTAACACCGCCGGATTTAAGACCGATGGTACAGTTAGACGGCGGACGTTTTGCAACATCAGACTTGAACGATTTGTACAGACGTGTAATTAACAGAAACAACCGTTTACAAAGACTTTTGGAAATGGGCGCTCCTGAAATTATCGTAAGAAATGAAAAACGTATGTTACAAGAAGCAGTTGATGCATTGATAGATAACGGCCGCAGAGGTAGAACAGTTGTTGGTCCTAACAACCGTGCATTGAAATCATTATCAAATATCATTGAAGGTAAACAAGGTCGTTTCAGACAAAACTTACTTGGTAAACGTGTTGACTACTCAGGTCGTTCAGTTATCGTAGTAGGTCCGCAATTGAGCTTGAATCAGTGCGGTTTGCCAAAAGAAATGGCTATTGAATTGTTTAAACCATTTGTAGTTAATAAACTTATTGAAAGAGGATATGTTCAAAATATCAAATCAGCTAAAAAGAAAATTGAACGTTCCGAGGCGATAGTTTGGGATATATTAGAAGAAGTAATTGACGGACACCCGGTACTGTTGAACCGTGCTCCAACCTTGCACAGATTAGGTATCCAAGCATTTGAACCTAAGCTTGTAGAAGGTAGAGCAATCCAATTGCACCCGTTAGTATGTACAGCATTCAACGCTGACTTCGACGGTGACCAGATGGCTGTTCACGTGCCGCTTTCAATCGAAGCACAAACAGAAGCAAGAATGTTGATGCTCGCTACAAACAACATCTTGGCTCCTGCAAACGGAAAACCGATTATTACACCTTCTCAAGATATGGTACTTGGTATGTACTACCTAACCATCTTGAAAAATCCTGAACAAGAACCTAAAGGTTACTTCTATAACTTCCAAGACGCAATTTCAGCTCTTGAAGTAGGCGTAATCGACTTGCACGACAAAATCGTTGTAAGAAATGAAAAAGGTGAAAGAATGGAAACTACAGTAGGAAGAATTATTTTTAACGAAACTGTTAAAAATGCTCTTGCTTAATGTAAATAAAGGTAATAATTAAAAAGGAAATACATAATGGAAACAACATACATTCATGAAAAAAAGACACCCGAATACATTAACAAACAAATGGATAAAAAAGCACTAAACAATTTGCTTGCACAAATGTATTTGGAATATGGCGGTGCAAAGACAGCAGAACTTGCTAACGCCTTGAAGAACTTGGGCTATAAATATGCGACCAAGTCAGGAACAACGATTTCCATAGCTGACTTGCAAGTTCCTCCTGCAAAAAAAGAACTTTTGCAAGAAGCTGAAAAAGAAATTGAACAATCAACAAACAGATATCTAAAAGGTGAAATCACCGAAGTAGAAAGATATACAAAAGTTATCGATACTTGGTCAGAAACAACCGCAAAATTAACAGAACAAGTAGTCGAAAACTTTGACAGATTAAACCCTGTGTATATGATGGCATTCTCCGGTGCGAGAGGTAACTTATCACAAGTATCACAATTGGTAGGTATGCGTGGTTTGATGGCAGACGCACAAGGTCAAATCATCGACTTGCCTATTAAATCAAACTTTAAAGAAGGCTTATCCGTAACTGAATACATCATTTCATCATACGGTGCTCGTAAAGGTCTTGTAGATACAGCGTTAAAAACAGCTGACTCAGGATACTTGACAAGACGTTTGGTTGACGTTGCACAGGACGTTATAATCAGAGCAGAAGATTGCCACACAACAAAATCAATTAACATGAAACCTATTGTTGATGGTGATGCCGTTATTGTACCTTTGATTGACAGATTGTTAGGAAGAACAGTTGCTGAAGATATCAAAGATACTGACGGAACAGTTCTTGTAAAATCAGGAACGACTCTAAACCGTGATGATATTAAAAAGATTGCACACTTAAACTTGCAAGAATTAAAAGTACGTTCAGGCTTAACTTGTGGACTTGAATATGGTATATGTCAAAAATGCTACGGTTGGGCAATGACAACTCAAAAACTGGTTGATGTGGGTGAAGCAATCGGTATTATCGCGGCACAATCAATCGGTGAACCTGGTACACAGCTTACAATGAGAACCTTCCACACAGGCGGTGTATTCAAAGGTTCAGGTGCTATGAAGCACATTGATGCTAAATCTGCCGGTGAAGTTGTATCAAATGTGAAAACAAGAGAACTAAGAACTCGTCACGGTGATATCGTAAATGTCGCAAACTACGAAGCTGATATTGAAGTTAAGGGAGCAAAAAGAACTGAAAAATATCACATCCCTGCAGGTTCAACAGTATTCTTCACTAACGGTATGAAGGTAGAAAAAGGATTCACGTTGGCATCCTACGAACCAGCTTCTCAAGGTGACGGTTCACGTTTGACTGAAAAAGCAACAAAAGATATCAACGCAGATTTGAGCGGTGAAGTTATATATGAAGACTTCGTTGCCGATGAAAAGAAAGACAGACAAGGCAACATCTCAAGAACTACAAATAAACAAGGTGTTATTTGGGTTCTTGGCGGTGATGTTTACAACTTGCCTGGCGGTTCAAAAGTAATCGTTAAAGACGGTCAAAAAATAAAAGAAGGCGAAAAATTAGCTGAAACATTAACAATCTCTGAACACGGCGGTGAAGTTCGTTTCGGTGAAGATTTGGTTATTGAAGATGTTAATTTTGAAGGCAAAAAGATTAAAAAGATTGTACAAGGTAAAGAAATCACCATTGTAATCGCATCTTTGATGCCAGAAAATGCAACATTTGAACAAACTAAAAAAGAACAACTTTGGACAGTTAAGAAAACAGGTGAAAAATACATTGTAAAAGCACCTATAGATACAACTGTTGAAAACGGTATGATTATAGCTGAACTTTTGGATGACGAATGTGCAGTAACAAGCTCAGGTGAAATCAGATACGTAGATGTAGAAGTTGACGAAAATCAAATTATTACAAAACCAGGAACAGTCGTATTTATTCCGGAAGAAATCCACCAAATTTCAAAAGACAGTTCTTTGAAAATGGTTGAAAACGGAACATACGTAACAGCCGGTACTGAGATTGTAAAAGACGTTTACTGTCATATAGACGGTATCGTTGAGTTCAAAGAATACAACGAAATTATTCATGAAATCACAGTTAGACCTGGAGAAATCCACTCACTATCAAGTGTTTCTGAATTAAAAGTTGATGAAGGCGAAGTTGTTAAAAAAGGAACCGTTATTGCTGACGGTATCAAGGCAAAAGAAACTTCTATCGTTACAATTATGGATTCATCAATGGATGATATCGATATTGAAGATTTGGATGAGGAACTTGATTCAAGTCTTTCACTTGATGAAGATAACATCTCAAATCAACCGATACAAATATTGGTTAGACCTGTTCAAGTACTTGATGTTAAACAAAAAGACGTATCAATCAAGTTCAACACTACCGATGAATTAATTGATATAGTTCCTGTAACTCAACTTCAGTATAAAGACGGAGCAAGAGTAAGAAATCTTGACGGTTCAACAATTACAAGAACAAGCTTAGTTCTTCAAATGCAAGGCTACCTATCACACTTAAAAGGAATGGTAGAATTGGATGACAAAGGTAATTTAAGAATTGTAGTTCTTGAAAACTTAATTGTTCGTCGTGAATTTGAAGGTAATTCAAAATTATTATCAGCTCTTCAAACAGAATTGCTTGTTAAAGACGGTCAAACTATCGAACCAAAAACACCTATTGCAAAAACACAAGTGCTTGCAATCAACGATGGTGTAGCTTCAATTAGTGAAGGTAAAGCTGACAATAGACGTCTTTTATTAACAAGTGAAAAATACGAAGAAGTTGTTAAGATTAAATCAACTGCAAGCGTTAAGAAGGGTGATTTTGTAAAAACCGATGCAATTATTTCATCAAACGGTGACAAATCACCAGTGTCAGGTCTTGTTGTTGCAGTTAATAAAGGCGAAATAACTGTAAGAACCGGACGTCCTTACTTGATCAGCCCTGGTACTATGTTGCAAGTTGAATCAGGCGCATTGGTACTTCGTGGTGATATGATTGCTACATTGGTATTTGAAAGACAAAAAACAGGCGACATCGTACAAGGTTTGCCAAGGGTTGAAGAACTTCTTGAAGGTCGTAAACCTAAAGATTGTGCAATTCTTGCAGAAGAAGACGGTGTTGCAGAAATCGAAACTGATGACGATTTGCCAAGATTATACCTAGTAAATGAAAACGGCAGAGTAGAAATCAAATACGCAATCGATGCAAACATTATCGTTCACGATAAACAAAAAATAACAAAAGGTCAGCCTTTAACAAGCGGTCCTTTGAACCCGCATGACGTAATTAGACTTTGCGGAGTTGAGGCAGCTCAACAATACTTGGTTGACGAAGTACAACGTGTATATCGCTCACAAGGTGTAGAAATCGCAGACAAACATATCGAAATTATCGTACGTCAAATGACTAAGAAAGTTAAGATTATTGATGCCGGCGATACAAACCTTCTACCTGGCGAGCTTATTGAACTTCAAACATTTGAAGAAGCAAATAAAAAGGCTGAAGAGGAAGGTAAAGTTCCAGCAACTTGCGAATACATGTTGTTAGGTATAACAAAAGCTTCATTGAATACTGAAAGCTTCATTTCAGCAGCCTCATTCCAAGAAACAACAAGAATCCTGACAGAAGCTGCAGTTGACGGAAAGAAAGACCTGTTAAGAGGATTAAAAGAAAACGTAATTATCGGTCGTTTAATACCTGCAGGTACAGGCTTCCACCATCTGTCTAACGCCAACGAAGAAAAAGAACGCGAAGCAAGAAAACGTGCAGTAGCACAAAGAAATCAGGCAAGAAAACCGTCTGCAATTTTGGAAGAAATTGAAGGCATGTTCGGCGCTCCTGATTTCACATTAGACGATAACGAAGATGAATAATCATACTTCAAAATAACAAAAAAAGCCTCCAAATCCGGAGGCTTTTTTCATTTATTTACATTATATACAAAAAACAAAAAACTTATATAATATAGTATATGAAAGAAAAAACTATAGACGATTACAGACGCGAATTTTATCAGGTATATCATAAAGAAATTCTGCCAACACTTATTGAATTTGAAGAAAAAAGAAAAGGCAGCTTCAGCTTTTGTTTTTTTATTGAAGTAATTGTAATAGCCGCATTTGCATTGGTATCTTATTATTCACTAAAGGATGCAACAGATATAGTATGTCAAATTTTGAGTCTTATTCTTGGATTGGCTGCAATAGCAATACCACATTATATGAATAAAAATTTTATAAAAATGCTAAAAAAGGAATGCATGCACAGTTTAACAAAAGTATTTGGTGATGTAGAATGGGGGAATGGACTATTTTTTATAACAGATGAAGAACTGGGGAAAAGCGAATTATTTGCTGGATATAACAGAAGAAGCAACGATGATTCTTTCAAAGGTAAATATAACGGGGTTAACTTTGTAATTTCGGAAACAAAACTTGTAAACCAAACAGGCAGCGGCAAAAATCGTCGCAGACGGACAATATTCAAAGGAATCATAATAAATTTTGAATCAAACAAAACTATACGTAATAAAACAATTATTACTACAAAATGGGATATGCATACCGCCAGAATGGGCAAGTGGATGTTTTTCAGCTCCATTTTACCCCTATTTGCATATATATACTTATTCCCTGAGCTCAAAATCCTGCTTATAGCAGCGGTAGCACTTGCAATAATTGCGATTTTCACATTCTTTTCAAAAGGGAACGGTGAAGTAATGGACGAAGTTAACCTTGAAGATCCAGTATTCGAAAAGAAATTCAATGTATATTCATCCGATCAGGTGGAAGCAAGATACTTAATTACAACCGCATTTATGGAAAGATTTAATAACCTGAATACAGCTTTTGGTGCTAAAAAAGCAAAATGTTCTTTTTTTGATAACACAATAATGTTTGCGATTTCAACACACAAAAACCTGTTTGAAATAGGGAACTTATTTATGAGGCTGGATGACCCAAACAGAATAACCAAATTTTTTAACGAAATCGCATCAATTCTGATACTTGTTGACTATTTCAAACTTGATGAACACATAAAATTATAATTCAAATTACAAAAGAGATTTTTAAACAAAATAGCTGATTTTGCAAAGGTTTAGGGAATTTTTTGCCGTATAAAGTAATAAAGAAAGGAACTTTTATGGCAAGAATAATTGAAGGTGAAAGAAGATTAATCAAAATGAGCGTAGATGATGTAATAAGCATAGTTAGGGAATACCAGCAGATATGCAAAAACAGCTGCTGCTATGAACATACGCGTGAGCTTTTGGCAAAAGCCGATTTTTATATCCCTGAGGATTAACATTACCTAAAAATACTATCCGCGGCAGGATAATACATTGTCTCTACATAAAAACTATTAAAGGTATCTTTTTGTTCACTTTTTCTTAACTTGTTTGCTCGCGTTAAACGGGACTGCAACGTCGTCGCCAGCGTGCCGCCGCTTCGCCCTCTGCTCGCAATCCGCTTTATTGCGATGTAAAAAGAAAAACACGCGTGTTTACTTGCAATCCTACGGATTGCTCAAGCCATAACGGGCGCACATCCGTGCCGTTGCAAATTTTACACCATATTTCCTCTCCTCTTGTGGGAGAGGTAGGGTGAGGGGTGTAAAATTTGCAATCGTTCCCTGCACTTTCTTACTCACTCGCATTAAACGGCATTTTGGTCAGCGGAGTTCTCCGCCGACCTTCAGCCTCTGCTCGCTCGCACCTAAGGACAACGGCGCGGTTTGACTAAATCCAGCGTACGGTGGTTACTTTTGACATCAAAAGTTGCCGCCGTGCGCGCAGCACTTATTATAATCTTCTAAATTAAATAATGGTTCAATAATAGTAATAGTTTTTATGTAACAATTAACCACAAACATTACCCACTTGTGGTTATTGATATTTTCTTTTTGTTTTATGCTAATATAGAGAACATAAGGAGAGTATTATGAAGAAAAACTTGATTACGGTTATATTAGTTTTAGCAGTCCCAATAATTGCATATATGGCACTCACAAAATCAACTGCAACAACAGCTCAACCGACAGATGCAATGAACAAACCGCAAGTGTTGAAATTCACATCAAAAATGTGTCTTGACTGCCAAAAAATGAATACCGTTTTTAAGGAAATCTTCCCTCAATATGAAGGTAAAATAATTCTGACAGAAATTCCTGTTCAAGACGGAACCTCTTTCACTAATTCGCAAATTGAAAAATATAACGTAACACTTGTCCCGACGATAATTCTTTTAGATTCATCAGGTAAACAAGTTAGAAGAATTGAAGGTGCTATAGAAAAAGAAGAAATGAATAATTACTTGAAGGATCTTAAGTAAAATGGACTACGCTGATATTTTTGCAAACAGTAATAATTTGCTGATACTTTTCAGTTTATCATTTTTGGGCGGTTTAATAGCCTCAATTTCGCCATGTTCATTATCTATGCTGCCTATCATAATTGGATATATCGGCGGATATTCGGATGCAAAACCATCAAAAACACTTTTGCAAATGATATTTTTTGTTTTTGGAACCGCAATAGTATTTTCTGCAATCGGAATAGTATGTGCAATTACTGGTAAGGTTTTTGTATCATTTGCAAGCGGATATTTTGGACTTGTATTAGCCTCTATAATTCTTATTATGGGATTAAAACTTGTGGGTTTTTTAGATTTTGAAATGCCTGTTTTTATCAAGGAAATGCCCAAAAACGACACACATAACACTTTTGTATATCCAATAATTTTAGGCGGAGTGTTTGCACTTGTAGGAAGTCCTTGTTCTACACCAATTTTAGCAGGTATTATGGCTTTTGCATCACTTTCTGCAAATATAATAAATGCTATTATAATGCTGTTTTTATTTTCTTTGGGGCAAGGTTTAATCCTTATACTGGCAGGATTTTTAACCTCAAGATTAAAAAATTGGCAAAGCTTTTACAAAATTTCTGACATACTTATGAAGCTGTGCGGCGTGCTTTTAATACTTGCTTCATTATATATTTTTTATAAGATTTTTCACCCGCTTATTGTAAATTAGCCCCTCGTGTTGTACAATGTATGCAAAGGAGTATATTAAGATGAAGACATTTGAAGGGCAATTGACGGTTAGTAATGAAAAATTTTGCATAATTATATCAAGATTTAATGATTTTATCGGAGCAAAACTATTATCAGGTGCCGTAGATGAACTTAAAAGACACGGCGTTGCCGATGAAAATATTGATATAGTAAAAGTTCCGGGGGCTTTTGAAATCCCTCTAGCAGCACAGAAGTTTGCAAAAACAGGCAAATACAATGCACTAATAACTCTTGGAGCCGTAATAAAAGGTTCAACACCGCACTTTGATTACGTAAGTGCCGAAGTATCAAAAGGTGTTGCACACGTAAGTCTTGAAACTGGAGTACCTGTAATATTTGGAGTTTTAACAACTGATAATATAGAACAAGCAATCGAAAGAGCAGGAACAAAAGCCGGTAACAAAGGTTCTGATGCTGCCAAAACAGCTATCGAAATGGCAAATCTGGTTAAATTAGTTTAGTTTATTGGGGGTTTATATGAGTGAAGTTATTACAGAGTATCGCAATCAAAATACTAAAGACATCGACCTTTTACCGACGATTGAAATGGTAAGGAAGATGAATGAAGAAGACAAACTGGTTGCATTAGCCGTTGAAGATGAAGCTGAACATATTGCGGAAGCGATAGATTTAATAGCAAAACAATTTTTAAAAGGCGGAAGATTATTCTATTTTGGAGCAGGTACATCCGGCAGACTCGGTATTTTAGATGCTTCAGAATGTCCTCCGACATTCAGCGTTCCGTACGATATGGTGCAGGGGCGAATTGCGGGCGGTAAAGAGGCATTTTTATACTCTGTTGAGGGTGCCGAGGACAATTTTGACCTTGGAGTTGAAGATGCAAAAGTTTTAACCGATAAAGATGTATGCGTTGTTATATCTGCAAGCGGTAATCCTAAATACCTTTTGGGAGTATTACAGCAGGCAGAAGATGTGGGCGCAAAAACTATTGCCATAACCTGCAACTCTAACGGCAGAATTGCTGAAGAAGCAGGATTGGTAATATGTGTTGAAGTAGGACCAGAAGTTATAGCAGGCTCCAGCCGCTTGAAAGCAGGTACTGCGCAAAAAATGATTTTGAATATGTTATCAACCGGTTCTATGATAAAAATCGGTAAAACATACGAAAACTTTATGATTGACCTTAAAGCTGTCAATGAGAAATTAAAAGACAGAGCAATCAGAATTGTTGCACAAATTGCAGATGTAAGTCACGCAGAGGCATTGGCAACTCTTTTGAAATGTGATTGGGAGATTAAAACAGCAATTGTCTCAATTACACAGAATTTGGATATTGAAAAATCCAGAGAAGAATTAAAAAAACACGGTGGTGTTTTAAGAAAGATGATATACAAACCACAAGCTGTATAAGGAGAAGAAATGAAGCTAACAGTTCTAGGAGCAGGATGTTGGGGGTTAACCTTAGCGTGGTTATTGACAAATAATTTTGAAGAAATAACTGTCTGGGGTAGAGAAAACGACTTAAGTGAAGATTTAATAAACAACAAACACACTTCAAAACCACTTGAAGTTCAACTTGCTGATAAGGTTGAAATAACTTCAGATATGAAAAAAGCAATTGAAGGCGCAGATATCATATTAAACGTAGTTGCAACGTCAGGAACACGTGATGTATGCGAGAATTTGAAGCTGTCAGGTATAAAATCAGAGCAAATACTTGTAAACGCATCAAAGGGCATAGAATTGCCGTCATTGATGAGGATGAGTGAAGTTATAAAAGATGTTTTACCTGAGCAAAAATTAGCAATTTTATCCGGGCCGACACTTGCCAAAGAAGTTCTTCAAGGCAAACCAACAGCGGCTTCTGTTGCAAGTGACGATATGAAAGTTGCAGAATTTGTCCAAAGAGCCTGCAATGTACCCGGTAAATTCAGACTTTACACAAATAGTGATGTAATAGGCGTGGAACTTGGCGGAAGCCTCAAAAACGTAATTGCTATTGCATCAGGTTTTGCCCATGCAATGAATTTAGGCGACAACTGCGCAGGTACCTTGTTAACCCGAGGCATGGCAGAAATCGTCCGAGTAAGCATTCAGCTTGGTGCAAATCCTTCAACCCTGTACGGACTATCCGGTATGGGCGACTTAATTGCGACATGTTCAAGCCCTATGTCAAGGAACTACACTGTAGGTTCAATGTTGGGTAAGGGTAAAAAAATCGACGATATACTAAAGGAACTCGGGTCTGTTGCAGAGGGGGTTAAAACCTCTAAAGCAATCTGCGAACTTGCAAAAAAACTTGATATTGATGTTCCTGTGTCAAACGCGATTTATGAAGCTGTATACACGGATATAACACCTCAAGAACTGCTGGATAAATTAATGAACAGAAAGTTAAAAGAAGAAGAAAAATATGTATAAATACGCTGTAAGATATCTTAAAAACACATTTTATCCCATAACAGTACCTGAAACCTTAAAACTCGAAGACGGTCAAATGGTCATTGTAAGAACCGAAAAAGGCGAAGAAGCTTTAAAGGTCTTTACTGTTAATTCAGAAATTGCGAAAATATGGGAAAAGAGTTCATCCAAGCCCGAACCCCTTCCTGTTATAAGAGTACTTTCGCAAAGAGATTTACAAACCCTTGAGGATATCAAAAAAGAAGAAGTTACATCATTTTTCAAGTGCAAAGAACTGGTGCAAAGGCACGGTTTAAATATGAACCTTGTTCAATGCAGAATAACTTTTGACAGAAGAAAAATAACCTTTTATTATACTGCACCTGAGAGGGTTGATTTTAGGGCTCTTTTAAAAGACTTAACCCAAGTTTTTACGCGTGTAAGAATTGATTTAAGGCATATCGGAGTTCGTGATGAAACCTCAATACTTGAAGGGACAGGCATATGCGGAAGACCTTTTTGCTGTTCAAGTTTTTTGAGAAAATTTGCAACGATTAACGTAAAACTTGCAAAAGACCAAGGAATGCCGATTGCCCCCGGAAAAATTTCAGGCACATGCGGAAGATTGCTCTGCTGTCTCACTTACGAATACTCAAACTATATTGATGCCGCAAAAGGTATGCCACCTGTGGGTTCATCAGTTATGACACCTGATGGGCTCGGAAAAGTTTGCTATTTGCAATTCCTAAGCGGCAAAGTTGCGGTTAAAATGGAAGATGGCAAAGTAAAAGAATTTCCAAAAGGCGATATCGAAATGGTTGATGCTGACGTTAACGTAGATATAGACGTTCAAATGCTTAATAACACCACTTATGTCGAAGATGATTTGAATATTGACATCAAACAACTTGAAGATGACCGCAACAGCTCAACAGGTAATATTTAACGTACAGCAACATATTTTATTTTTTGCTTTAGAATACTTACAATATCTTCAAATTCCTTATCCGTATAAGTTTTTTCACCCATTATTTTGGGATCCAGAGTTTTGGATGGAACGAATTTTTGAAGATAATATTTTTCAGCGCCCTCAATTAAATCAGCAATATTTGAAAAATCCTCATAAGAAAGCTGTGATTTAACAACGGTTGTTCTAAATTCATACCCCAATTTTGAGGACATTATTATATTGATGCTTTCTTGGATTTTATCACTTAAAATTTTGGAATTGGTAATAAGCGGATATTTTTCCAAAGGAGCCTTAATATCCATAGCAATGTAGTCAAGATATGGAAGAGCTTGAATAATTTTATCAGGGAAGGTTCCGTTGGTGTCTAGTTTCACAAGAAATCCCATATCCTTAATCTGCTTTATAAAATCAACCAAATCACTTTGAAGACAAGGTTCGCCACCGGTTATCACAACCCCATCAAGCTTGCCTTTTCTTGAAGATAAGAACTCAAAAAAAGCCGGTACGGTTAATACCGGCTCTTTTAAGGCAATTAATTCAGGATTGTGGCAGTAACCACATCTAAAATTACACCCTTGCGTAAAAACAATAGCACTAATCTTATCCGGAAAATCCAGTAAAGATGTTTTTTGTAATCCGCCTAAGAACATTCTCTTATAACGAATTCCTTTCTGTCTTTGAATTCACGTTTTTTACCCTTATTCCACTGTGTTACAGGTCTTATATAACCAACTACACGTGAATAAACTTCGCACTCAGCGCCACATTCAGGGCAAGTAAAATGTTCACCTGCAACATATCCATGATTTGGACACGTACTGAATGTAGGAGAGAAAGTAAAGTAAGGCAAGTGATAATTGTTACATACTTTCTTAACCAAATTTTTCATGGTTTCAATATTGTGTATTCTTTCACCCGCATATATGTGAACAACAGTACCACCTGTGTATTTTGTCTGCAAATCATCTTGGTGATCAAGAACTTCAAAAATATCATCTGTATAATTTACAGGCAACTGAGTAGAGTTGGTGTAGTAAGGATATTTTTCTTTATCCAATTTTGCCAACCTATATGAAGTCCCCTCACCCGGTGTTGCTTCCAAGTTATAATTGTGACCTGTTTCTTTTTGGAATTCAACAATTTTTTCTCTCATGAAATCCATTACTTCTACGGCAAATTGCTTACCTCTAAAGCTACCTATATCATCAGCCAAAAGATTCAAACAAGCCTCATTCATACCGATTAAACCTATTGTTGAGAAGTGGTTTTTCCAATAAACACCGAAACGTGATTTTATATCTCTCAAATAGAATTTAGTGTACGGATACAAATTCTTGTCCGTCAAATCTTCCAAAAGTGCTCTTTTAATTTCCAAACTCTTTTTAGCAAGTTCCATTTTTTCGGCAAGTTTTGCCATAAATTCGCCCTTAGTTTCAGAATTAGCAGCGATTTTAGGCAAGTTAATCGTAACAACCCCAACAGAACCTGTCAAAGGATTTGATCCAAACAAGCCGCCGCCTCTGTATTCAAGTTCTCTGTTATCAATTCTGAGTCTGCAACACATTGAACGAGCATCCTCAGGTGACATATCTGAATTTATGAAGTTTGAAAAATACGGAATACCGTATTTAGCAGCCATTTCCCAAAGTCCCTTGATATTTTCATTATCCCAATCAAAGTCTTTTGTTATGTTATATGTAGGGATAGGGAATGTAAATACACGACCTGAGTTATCGCCCTGCATCATAACTTCAAAGAAGGCCTTATTTAGCATATCCATTTCTTTTTGGAATTCTTTATAAGTTTCTTCTTTCAATTCACCACCGATTATAACAGGTTGTTCCGCATAGTAAGAAGGAACTGTCAAATCCATAGTTATATTAGTGAAAGGTGTTTGGAATCCGACTCTTGTCGGAACATTCATATTAAATACAAATTCCTGCATCGCTTGCTTAACTTGTTCATAATTCAAGTTATCGTATCTGATAAAAGGTGCAAGCAAGGTATCAAAGTTAGAAAATGCCTGAGCACCTGCAGCTTCTCCCTGCATAGTGTACATGAAATTTACTACCTGACCGAGTGCAGTTCTAAAATGTTTTGCAGGCGCACTTTCAACTTTTCCTTTAACACCTGTAAAACCTTCAGTTAAAAGATCTTTCAAATCCCAACCGACACAATAAACAGAGATAATATTCAAGTCGTGGATGTGAATATCACCATTAACATGTGCATTTTTTATGTCAGCAGGATAAATTTTGTTAAGCCAATAATTCTTGCTGATTTCAGAAGCAATATAATTATTGAGGCCCTGAATTGAATATGACATGTTCGAATTCTCATTAACTTGCCAATCCAATTGCTTTAAATAATTGTCCACTAATGCAACATTAGAGTCTTTATCCGAAACGACCGGATTTGACATGTAAGCTGCTCTCTTTGCGGATCCCAAATCGACAACATTGTTGTCCTTCAAAATTGCATTGTTCATAAAACGACTCCCAGATTACCGTGGTGTAACTCAACCTAAATAAGCATTCCGACTATAACGGCTGCGGTCCAGTGAGGGATTTTCACCCATGCTTTCCTCAGATAGGTACCATGATTTTATAACCATAATTCAAATTTGTCAATAAATCCCAAGATTGATTAACTATGGCTTAACATAAACGTAATACACGTCACCATCAACAAGTTTTATTGAATATTTAACATAGTTTGGGTGCTTTGGATCAGGTTCTTCTTGAGAAACATTCGCAACAAAATCATTATCAATAAATTTACGCACCTCATTTAGAGTAAAATATCCTTTTGTTAAATATTTTGTAAATCGTTCATATTGGCGTTCTTCATTACTCATATTAATATTATACCCAAATTTTAAATCAATGCAACATTACTTAATATTCTTAAAAAATTCATCTGCTATGAGTTGAGAATATTTATCCTTTTCGGAAACTGAAATAAGCAACCTGTCTTCATCATTTGAATCTTTCACAACGGATATAATACCTGCCACATCACCAATAGGAAGTTTTTTTACTTTTGCCTCAAATTTTATATAAGGAACTGTTTTGCCATAAGACGAAAGTGTGCCTCTTTTTGTTACAGACAAATCGTTTACTGAAACTGCCTGATATTTAATTTTCTTGACTGAATTTCGCAATTTTTCTTCAACATTGTCTGATTTTATATCTTCAGCTGTCAAAATTGGCTTTGAACCCGTATCAACGACTATCATTTTTTGCCCTGAAGCTTTATGCTCAGCTACAACAGCATTGTAACCCATGACACCGGCAGCTTTTTCAATTTCGAATTCATCATTTATTTTTGAAAAGTCACCAACTTTTTTTGCTCGTTCAAGTAAAACATCAGCCGAAGGATTAAACCAATCAGCCAACCAACCACTCAAGAGTTCCTTTCCTCCCAGCGACATAAAACCAACTATTGCAAGAGTAATCACCACAGCTCTTATTATATTTCTTAAGCAACCCATAATATTGAATTCCTCTTATTTCCCTGATATAATTCTATCAAAAATATTTAATGTTATAATGCTATTATAAATATGACAAAACAGGAAATCAATAATCTAAATAGTTGGGAAGTAATACCGGAAGACACAACGCCGGTCATGCGTCAGTACTTGGAAATCAAGCGAGAAAATCCTAAGATGCTTCTGTTATACAGATTAGGTGATTTTTATGAAACTTTTTTTGAGGATGCTTTAAAACTTTCAAAAGCACTTGACTTAACATTGACAGGCAAAGATGCGGGTGGTATAGGCAGAATTCCACTTGCAGGAATACCGGCAAAAGCTATTGATACGTACCTTGAAAAACTTGTTCAGCAAAACATCAAAGTTGCAATTTGTGAACAACTTGAGGATCCGAAATTTGCCAAAGATCTTGTAAAAAGAGGTGTGACAAGAATTATCACAGCAGGTACAATCATTGAAAGTGATTTTCTTGAAAAAACCTCCAACAACTACATCTGTTCAATTTACAAAGATGAAAAACATGACCTGTTCGGCTTTGCATATACAGACATCTCGACAGGTGAATTCAAAACAACACAAGCCCCTTTAGATTTAATAATGGCAGAACTTGCAAGACTTAATCCTGCAGAAATCATAGCCCCATCTATTAGAGAAGAAATTAAACCATTCCAAATTGTTCCGGATGAAAAAATAGACTTGCCGGAAAATATTACTAAGTTATACAATTGTTCAAAAATTCCGGCATCAGTTTTTGCACCGGATTTTACAGAAAACAATTTAAAAGCAGTTTTTGAAACAAAAAGTCTTGAATCATTTGGCTACGAAAGATATAGACTTGGCTTCCGCGCAGCAGGTGCACTTCTTTCATATATTTGGGAAACTCAAAAAGGAAACATGCCAAAATTTGAGAGAATTCAAAGTTACGAATTATCTGAATATATGATAGTTGATGCAAGTACAAGAAAAAATCTTGAATTAACTGAAACTTTAAGAGAAAAAAATAAATACGGTTCTCTTCTTTGGTCAATTGATAATACAAAAACTAATATGGGCGCAAGATTACTGCGAAATTGGATTTGCCAGCCGCTCAAAAATGTTCAAGATATTCAAAAAAGACAAGATGCCGTTACGGAACTTGTTGAAAAAGAAACAATTCGCAGAGAACTCTCAGAACATCTCGGCACAATTCAAGATATTCAAAGGCTCTCTACAAGAATGAGTAGCGGCACTGCAACTCCGAGAGATTTTATAAGTCTTAAGATATCTCTTGCTGCACTTCCTGAAATTATGGACATTGCAAAAGAGTTGGAAAACAATCCATTTGTAAACGTGGAACAATACCGCGAAGAAATTGCCTCATACACTGATTTGATTAACCGAACTATCATCGATAATCCGCCTATTCAAATCAAAGAAGGCGGGATTATAAAAAGTAATGTTAACGGAGAACTTGATTATTTCAGGGACTTGTTAACAGGCGGTGAAGAATGGCTTAAAAATTTTGAAGAAACAGAAAAAGAAAAAACAGGAATTAAAAACCTTAAAGTTGGATACAATAAAGTATTTGGTTATTTTATTGAAATTACAAATTCCAACATAAATATGGCTCCTGAAAATTACATAAGAAAACAAACACTTGCCAATGCAGAAAGGTTCATAACAGAGGAGCTTAAAAAACACGAAGATGATGTTATGTCTGCAAAATTCAAATCTACTGAATTGGAATACAAGTTGTATACTGATTTTAGGGAATATTCAAAAGAGTATGTAACTAAAATAAGGGAAATTGCAGATGCAGTATCTTTCCTCGACGTTATATTATCTCTTTCTGAAATAGCTGTAGAAAATAACTATGCAAAACCAATAATTGATGAGTCTGACGATTTTATTGTCAAAAACGGCAGACACCCTGTTTTGGAAAAGATATTACCTTTAGGAGAATACGTCCCAAATGATTTAACCCTAAAAAGTAATTCAACAGACACTACTCAATTTATGATTTTAACAGGCCCAAATATGGCCGGTAAATCAACATATATGCGACAAAATGCACTAATTGCAATACTTGCACAGATAGGTTCATGGGTTCCTGCAGATTATGCAAAAATTGGCGTTGTGGATAAAATTTTCACAAGAGTCGGTGCATCTGATGATTTAACCCTCGGACAATCAACTTTTATGGTTGAAATGATTGAGACAGCCTGCATTTTGAATTCTGCAACCGATAGAAGCTTTATCCTTCTTGATGAAATAGGAAGAGGCACAAGTACCTATGACGGTGTTGCAATTGCTTGGGCCGTTGCTGAATACATAGCTACAAAAATAAAAGCAAGATGTATATTTGCAACTCACTACCACGAATTGAACGTAATGACAAATACATATCCGCAAATTAAAAATTATCGTATAACAATTGCGGAAGAAAATGGCGAAATAGAATTTTTGAGAAAAATTGTTCAAGGCGGCGCAAGCAAAAGCTACGGGATACAAGTTGCTAAAATGGCAGGACTGCCTTCGCCTGTAATCAAGCGTTCCCAAGACTTAATGACCCGTATGCAAAGGGATTATTCAAATAATCTTTCAACAAGAAAAAAATCTGACACAGTTGAACCAAAAGTTCCTCAATTAAACTTATTTAATTAATAAAATTTGTAAATTTTTTTAAAAAATTCCGCAAAAAAAATATTTATGAGTTTTAATGTTAATGATAAAAGGAGTAACTATGCAGGTAAGTTTCAATCCTAATGTTAGTTTCAAACAACAAAACACTGATGTATTGCAAAATAAAAACAGTCAGCCTGTTGTTCAACAACCGGCAGTAACTGTAGTACCTGCAGAAAAAAAATCCTCCGGTTTTAGAGAAGATTTAAGCAAAATTGCCAAATTTTTTACTACAATGAGTGAAATGACAAAAGCTGCGATTAAAGCTGTTGGGTATGGTGCATTGACCACAGCGACATTCTTAGCAGGATTTTGGTCTTTTGGAACTTTACCTAGAGCCTTTAAAAAAGGAAATTCTTTGATAGATGCCTTTAAACATCCTATTAAAAATATCAGTACAAAAGGCAAATTAATTACAGCGGCAGCAGGCTTAGGTGTAGCTGCATATCACATAATCAAAGGTAAATTAGCATCAAATCAACGCACAGCAAATGTTGATCACCAATTAAAGACCGGACACAGAGATTCTGCTAAATTTTAGTATTTTTAATTAACTATTTTATACATTCTGTGGCATTTAAGTTTTTGTGTTAGAATGGAATTATGCGTTTAGCCGAATTCAAATATTATGCAAAAGAGCTTTTAAATATTGCAATGCCTATCATCATGGGAAACTTAGGCTTTGTCATGATAGCTGCCGGAGATGTTTTTATCGCAGGAAGACATTCAACTGACACTTTGGCTGCAATATCTATTGCAACTGCGATTTCCAATTGTCTCATGACATTTGGAATAGGGTTAATCGCAAGTATTTCACCGCTTCTTTCAAATTATAGGGGCGAGAAGCAATCTGCAAAAAAATATTTTTATCCGACGATAAGATTTTCCATGATTTTGGCATTCATCATGATGTTTGCTGTATTAGCATTTGTACCGGTAATCGATTATATGAAGTTTGAGCCAAAGTTGGTTGAACCTATTAAACAGTATATGATTATCACAGCATTTTCAACTTTTGGAGCATATTTGCATGCCGCATTAAAGGAATTTTTGCAGGCATTTGAAATTGTATTTTTGCCAAATCTTGTGACTGTTTTTTCAGTATTTTTAAATATAGCATTAAATGCAATTCTTGTTTTCGGACTCGGACCAATACCGTCTTTAGGCACAATTGGACTTGCAATTGCAAGTTTTGTTGTGAGATATTTTATGGGATTTGTCTTGTTGTGGTATTGCTTTAAGCTGATGAAGTTTCGGGATTATAAGGGTGACAAAGAATATTTCAAAACCCTTATAAAAATAGGGTTGCCTATTTCAATTGCAATTTTGATAGAATTTGTGGCATTCAATTGTGTGGCAATAATTATGGGTAGAGTTTCAGGTGTTTATGCGGCTTCGCAAAACTTAGTTTGCACACTGACAACAATATCGTTTATGGTGCCGCTTGCTATATCAAATGCTATCGCTGTAAAAGTCGGATTCGCAAACGGGGCCCAAAACCTTATGGAATTGAGGAGATACGCATATATAGGTCTTGGTATGGCTGTGGGATTTATGTGCTGCAGTTCAGTTATTTTTGCATCATTCCCGCATTTTCTCGTCGGATTATTCACATCTGACAGCACGCTTATAAAAATAAGCGTACCGGTACTTTATATTCTATCAATATTCCAAATTTTTGACGGCCTGCAGGTTTCTCTTTCAGGAATTTTCAAAGGCATAAAAAAGACCAAGATTGTTATGATAGCAAACTTAATCGGTTATTGGTTTATTTCAATACCTTTAGGATACACACTTGCCTTCAAATATAATATGAATATTATGGGATTTTGGTGGGGCCTTGTCAGCGCAGCAGTAATCCTTTGCTCTATAATGTTTGTAATATTGAGAATATACATAAACGACATGAAAAAGAATTTGAATTTTATAAAACCTGAAGAAGAATATTAGATTTTACATTAAATTTATGTTATTATAACCCTATATGGAGGAATCAACATGGTACACAGTGAAGAGAGAACATTTATTGCAATCAAACCTGATGGGGTTATCAGAGGACTTACAAGTACTATAATCAAAAGATTTGAAGATAAGGGTTATAAAATTATAGGGCTTAAAATGCTTATGGTTACACCTGAAATGGCAGCAAAGCATTACGAAGAGCACTATGGAAAGCCTTTTTACAATAGATTAATAAAATACATTACAAGCGGTCCGATAGTTGCAATGGTAATCCAAGGGTATAATGTAATAAAAGGCTCACGCCAACTTATGGGTGCCACTGAACCTGCAGAGGCACAAGTTGGAACAATCAGAGCCGATTTTGCACAATTGAAAGAATATAATGTAGTTCACGGTTCAGACAGTGCTGAAAGTGCAGAACGCGAAATAGCTATATATTTTAAACCTGAAGAACTTTGCACTGATTGGAAAAACATGGCTGAAATCGTTACTGAAAAGGAAGATTTAGCATAAATGAGCAAATTTTTCGACTATGAACTCGTCCATGAATGCAAACAAACAGGTGCACGTGCCGGGATTTTGACAACTCCGCACGGAAAAATTTTTACACCTATTTTCATGCCGGTCGGAACAAATTCTGCCGTAAAAACATTAACCTCCCCTCAAGTAAAAGACACAGGAGCACAAATTATACTTGCAAACTCATATCATTTATACTTAAGAGCCGGAACTAAATTAATAAAACAATTCGGCGGTATACATGGCTGGATGAATTGGGACAAACCTGTTTTGACAGATTCCGGAGGATTTCAGGTATTTTCTCTTTCACACTTAAGAAAAATTACCGAAGACGGTGTAGAATTCAGAGACCCAAAAGACGGGAAAAAACACTTTATATCACCTGAAGTTTCTATGGAAATTCAACAAGATATAGGCGCTGATATAATTATGGCATTTGATGAATGTGCGCCGTATCCTTGTGAATACGACACTGCAAAAAAAGCTATGGAGAGAACTCACAGGTGGCTCGAAAGATGTATAAAGGCTAAAACAAATGAACACCAAGCACTTTTCCCTATAGTTCAAGGGGCATTTTTTGATGACTTAAGAAAGGAAAGTGCAAGCGTTATATCATCATACGACGCTCCCGGTTATGCTATAGGCGGCTTGAGTGTCGGAGAATCAAAAGATATAATGAATCATTTTGTAGAACTTACAGCACCACTCTTGCCGCAAAACAAACCTCGTTACCTAATGGGTGTCGGGACTCCTGAGGATTTGCTTGACGGAATAAAACGCGGCGTCGATATGTTTGATTGTGTTTTGCCGACCAGAAATGCAAGACATGGATCTTTCTTCACTTGGAACGGTAAAAGAAATATCAAAAACAAAGAATTTTATGATGACAACAGACCTCTTGTCGAAGGCTGTGATTGTTATACTTGTCAAAATCATTCAAGAGCATATATAAGACATTTGTGGAGATGCGGTGAAAGTACAGCTTCAACACTTTTATCTATTCATAACATTCAATTTTTGGTGGAATTTTCTCAAAAATGTCGTGAAGCTATTTTAGAAGACAGATTTGGCGATTTTTATAACGAACATTACAAAAATTTCATCTAATATATTTGAGAACCAACCGCCAATTATACTTAATCCACAGAGAAGATTTCTTTTAAATCTTCCATAGTCAAAGATTTTGTAATATTTCTGTCTACGGAAATTACGCTATCAACGAGGTTACGTTTGATTGTTTTAAGTTTTTGAATTTTTTCTTCAACAGTATTTTTAGTAATAAGCCTATATACAAATACCTTCTTAGTCTGTCCGATACGATAAGCACGGTCTGTAGCTTGATCTTCAACAGCAGGGTTCCACCAAGGGTCATAATGGATTACATAATCCGCACCTGTCAAGTTCAAACCGGTACCGCCCGCTTTTAAACTTATCAAGAATATCGGAATTGACGGTGTTGAATTAAATCTTTCAACCGCAGCCTGACGATCTTTTGTCTTACCTGTCAGATATTCATACTGAATACCTTCACGCTCAAGCCAAGCCTTCACTATATCCAACATATCGACAAATTGGCTGAACAACAATACTCTATGACCTTCTGAGATAATTTCTTCCAACATAACTTTGAGTTTTTCAAATTTACCGGAAGATATAATATTTTTAACATTTTCTTTATCATAAAGTCTCGGGTGACAGCAGATTTGACGTAATCTAAGCAGCGCAGAGAAAATTGACAATCTGCTTTTTTCCAAACCGTTTTGCTCGATACTCTTGAACAATTCTTCTTTTGTACTGTCCAAAACTTGCAGATAAAAATCCTTCTGTTCATCTGTGAGTTCACAGTATGCAATATTTTCAACCTTATCCGGCAAGTCTTTTGCAACATCGCGTTTCATACGACGCAAGATGAACGGATAAATCTGTAATTTCAAACGTTTTTCAACAGTCTTGTCCTGACGCTCCATAATCGGATTGACATATCTGTAATTAAAATCAGCCACACTGAACAAAAATCCCGGCATCAAAAAGTCAAATACAGACCACAATTCTTCAAGTTTATTTTCAATAGGAGTACCTGAAAGTGCCAATTTATGCTGTGCTTGCAGTTTTTTAACAGCTTGTGCAGTCTGTGACATAGCATTTTTGATATTCTGCGATTCATCCAAAATTATATATCTGAAATTGATATTTTTTAATTTTTCAATATCACGTCTAACAAGTGCATAGCTTGTAATTACGACATCATAGTTAGGAATTTCCTTGAACATCTGTTTACGTTCAACACCTGCAAGCTTCAAGCAGCTCAATGTTGGCGCAAACTTTTGGATTTCAGCTTCCCAGTTAAAAACAACAGTAGTCGGACAAATTACAAGAGTCGGCATAGGACCGTCTTCTTCTTTAGCCTTTTGAACCGCTGTCAGAGCCTGCAAAGTTTTACCAAGCCCCATGTCATCTGCCAAAATTCCGTTAAGCCCATACTTATACATAAACCAAAGCCAGCCAAAACCTTTTATCTGATATTCACGGAAATCTGCGTGGATGCCTTCCGGCAATTTCAAATCTTCAGACGTTGAGAAAGTTGACATTTGAGCCCAGAATTTTTCAAAATCTTCACTCAAAATTAATTCAACACCAAGGTTTTTCAACTCATTAATCAATCCTGCACGATAAGTCTTAACAGTAAACCTGTTATCAGGAGTTCTGTATACATCAAAAGAGTTGAACGCCCTCATCATTGCATATATATTTTGGGCAGGATACTCAACAAACCCTAAACTCCTTATTCTTGCATATTTTTCACCGCTTTGAATAGTATCATAAATGTCATCAAAATTGATTATTTCATCACCGGCTTTACCAAATATGTGAACTTCAAAACTATCTTGTGATTCTTCACTAAATTTAATTTCCGCACATAGTTTAAAAGGATTATCCATAAGTTTAAAGAAATTCATGTCATCCTTTTCTTCAAACTTCCATCCTTCACCGGCTTGCTTGATGTAATAATTATAAAAATCTATTGCGTTTTCTTTTTCCAATGCCAAGTTATTTGTCTGCATAGGAACAAATTTACAAGCCAAAAGCATATTATACGCTTCAATCTCATGCTTGTAGTTACGTTTTACCCAATAAATCAAGTCTTCATCCGGTTTTTTAACAGTAATATATGGAGATTTTTCGTTAGCATTTTTAGAAAACGGCACCTTAACTCCGTCATATTCAAATTCTAACGTCGCCTTCAAAGACTGATCATAATCAATTCCCAGCGTAACAATATTCAAAGGCGGTCTTTCTTCAAGCATCAACTTGGAAATATTTTCAGCAATACGTACATCCATAATCTCACGCAATTTTGGCAATTCTTCATAAATAAATTTGCCGCCATCAGCATCTTTCAAATCAGTGAATGAAGATTTCAAAAGATTTTGAGGAATAGATTGCATTGCAATATTAGTCGGGAATATGATATTTTTATATCTACCCCATTTTAAATGTCTTGAAAAATATCTGACTTCTTCAAACGGATAAACATCATCCTTATCCGGTCTTTGCCATTCTAAAGACAACAATATTGTTCCGGCTTGAGAAGAACTATTCACATACAAAACGAGCTGCCATTCTTTATCAGTAAATTTAAGTCTTTGCTTTGTTTTCTCATCCAAAACCTCATCCGCCATCGCAAGCAAACTAAACATCGGGCCGAATTTGGTTATCGGAATATCGTACCAGCCCGCCTTTTTATCTTGGCGTGAAATTTTCAAAAGTTCTTTTAATATATTTATTTCAACTTTTTGGGTATTATTTAGAGAGAAATTTTTATCTTGCTTTTGGGCTTCAATAAGATTTCGCAATATCGGCTCAATTTGTCTGACGACCTTGCCTGTTTCTCTTGACATAACCAATATTGAAAAGAAATTTGCTTTTCTTTTAGGATTGAAATGGAAAATATAATTGCCTCTAGGCTCCTCGGTAAGTGCAGTGTTTTCGTCAGGAAAATCTGTCTCAATACCAAATTTAGTTTCAAGCCAATCCTCATAAGCGTGCTCATCAATTGCTTTCAGGGCAACAGCAACCGCATGCTTACACCATTCTTCCTTCAATGGACAGCTACAACGAGCTGTGACACCATTTTTTTTGAAAATCAAATCCGTATTATAATGATCCTGAAAATTTCCTTTAACCTTTGCCATGTAGAAATTCTTTTCAGGATAATTGTCGAATACCATATCTTTCAAATGGTATTCATAACCTCTACGCCAACTACCAGCGCTCGCGTGTTCTTTTATGTACTTATAATTAAATTCCTCAACACCCATCTGTGGAGTATTATCTTCCTTCTTCTAAGGGTACAACACCGGATATAGATTCACAAATCTATAAGCCCTTACTGATACCAATATTATACATGAATAAATAAAAAGTGCAAGTAATTAATTTAACAAAAAATTATGAAGTGCATAGGCATAAAATATTCCAAACACCGCCCCAAAGAGAACTTCTAACGGCGTATGTCCCAAAAGCTCTTTCAACTTACCTCCAACAGCCTGCAAATCGTGTTTATAAAAATCGTCCATCATCTTATTAAGACAAGCTGCTGTTTTTCCCGCAGCTCTTCTTAATCCGGCAGCATCGTACATTACGATCAATGCATAACCGAGAGCAACGGCAAATATCAAAGAATCAAAACCTGCAATAATACCAACAGCCGTAGTCAAACCCATAACACCTGCAGAGTGAGAACTTGGCATACCGCCAGTTGTTGTAAATATTTTGAAATTAATTTTTCTGGTTCTAATCGTAAAAACAAAAAACTTAATTACTTGTGCAAAAAAGGCAGCTGTGATTCCACAAAAAATCGCCTCATATCCGCTATTTAATATCAAAGTGTGCATCTTTTACTCTCTTTCAATAAAAATTTGACAATCTTTTGCCATTATAACAAACTATTTTTAAGGTTGCAAGAGCTTTACAATTCCTATAATATGCGAATCTTTCTTATAATTTTTTCAAAAATATCTGACTGCAAATTATTATCCGCCAACAGTTTTGTACAATCATCCAGTAAATTATTCAAATCCGTCTTTGATTTTTCAAGCCCATAAATACTTGTATAAGTCAGCTTGCCGGCCTCTTTATCCTTACCTAACGTTTTTCCCATAACTTCAAAAGTAGAAGTTTCATCCAAAATATCGTCTGCTATTTGGAAAGCAAAACCTAATTTTTGTGCAAATTCCGTTATAATTTCAAGTTGAGCATCTGTCGCCCCTGCGATAATAGCACCGCATCTAAGTGAAAGCTTGAATAAATCAGCCGTTTTGTGGGTATGAATAAATTCCAAAACTTTTCTTGGATTTTCGGGATTTTTCTTTTCACTTTCAATATCCACAATCTGACCTGCAATTACGCCATAAGCACCTGCATATTGAACATATTCTTCAATAATTCTTACAAGCTTTTCAGCACCCAAATTTTTAGAATTTTTGAGAATAATTTGAGGTGCATAACTTAATAGAGCATCACCTGCAAGAACTGCAATAGCCTCTCCAAAAACCTTGTGATTTGTCAATTTACCGCGCCTGTAGTCATCATTATCCATACAAGGCAAGTCATCATGGATAAGAGTTTGCGCATGGAGCATTTCTATTGCACACGCTGTCGGAATAGCTTCATTTATGTCACCACCAAACATCCTGCAAGATTCAAGACACATAACCGGTCTGAGCCTTTTTCCAGGAAGGGTTACCGTATATTTCATAGATTTAAAAATATCCTCAGGATATTTTATTTCCATAAATTTGTCCAGATTTCCATTTACTAATTCAATATACTTATCCATTTTCATCTATTTCCTTATATAATTGCTGTTTTAGCGTATTTCTTGCACTCTGTCTTTTTTTACCGCTTATTTTTGCGACTTGTCTGTTATTCAGCATTTTTCTGCTGTATTCAACTTTATTACCTTCGTATTTTACTTTTTCCTTAAACTCCATAGCCTCATCAACAAAAGCCAGATAGCTTTCATATCTTGATAAATCTATTTTATCTAAATTGGCAAGGACAGCGCAACCGTCCTCATTCTTGTGAAGACAATCACTATACTTACACCCGTCACGGAATTGAGCAATGTCATCAAATAACAAATCCACATCCGCAGGCATAATAAAATCAAATTTAACGTTACTAAACCCCGGGGTATCTACTATTCTTGAAGTTTCGTTGATTTTAACAATTTCACAATGACGAGTTGTATGAGTTCCCCTGCCGATTTTTTCACTAACTTGCTTTGTTTTTAGCTTAAGTTCGGGATTTAAAGCATTTATCAAACTTGACTTTCCAGCACCTGAAGTTCCGCAAAGGACGCTTGTTTTATTTTTTAACAGTTTTTCAAAATTCTTGAGCCCTTTATGCTCTATTGCAGAAGTAAAAACAATCTCATAACCTAATGGCTCATATATTGAGATTATTCTATTTTTTAATTTTTTATCGTCAATCAAATCGCTTTTATTAAAACACAACGCAACACTAACTCCATGATATTTTGCAAGTGCAATATACCTGTTCAATTGGGTAAAATTCAAATCAGGCTCTTTTAAAGCCGATACAATCACAACCTGATCAATATTGGCAACACTCGGGCGAGAAATGAAGTTTTTTCGAGGAATTATCCCCTCAATAACTCCCTGACCAAATTCTACAAAATCTCCAACAAGTATTCGTTCTTTTTGTTTCTTAAGAACCTCACGAATCTTACATTCATAACAGCTTGCACCGTCATCAACATAATAAAAGTCTGAATGTATCTTGTAGATTTGTCCTTCTGCCATTATAAGATAATATTATCACAAATACAAAAAGGCTGTAAATCATTGTTAAGTGACTTTGAAATTTTAATTTTTTTGTGTTATCATCAGTATATTCAAGAAGATATATTTAGTAAAAGGGGAAGAATATGATTTCAGTAAACGACTTAAAAACAGGCTTGACTCTTGAATTAGACAATGGTCTATGGTCAGTAGTCGAGTTTTTGCACGTTAAGCCGGGTAAAGGCGCAGCTTTTGTAAGATCAAAACTTAAAAACGTTGAAACCGGACAAGTAGTTGAAAAAACCTTCCGTGCGGGTGAAAAGGTTGCAAAAGCTATGCTTGACAGACGTGAAATGCAATACTTATACAAAGAAGGTAAAGAATTCGTTATGATGGATATGGAATCATACGAACAATTGCAACTTACAGAAGATCAAGTTGGTGCAGGTATCAAATATTTGAAAGAAAACATGATAGTTCAAGTATTAATGCACGAAACAAGAATCATCGGTGTTGATATACCTGCCCACGTTGAATTGGAAGTTGTTGATACACCTCCATCAGAAAAGGGTAACACTGCTCAAGGCGGCACAAAACCTGCAAAACTTGAAACAGGAGCTGTGGTTAACGTTCCATTCTTTATCTCTAACGGGGATAAAATTAGAGTTGATACAAGAACTAATGAATACCTCGATAGAGCGTAATTAATCAAAGAAAGGCTTAAATATGAAATTTGATACAGAATATATTGAAAAATTAGCTGATATTATTGCCGAAAAAGGTTTGACTGAAATTTCGCTTGAAGATGGCAATCAAGCAATTACATTGAGAAAAGAAATCTTCACCGGTGCAGTTCAAGTAGCAGCACCTCAAGCAATTGTAGCTCCTCAAGCGACAGCACAGCAACCTGCACAAGCTTCAGCTCCAAAACAGGAAGCTAAAAAAGGCCAGCCGGTAACATCTCCTATGGTTGGAACCTTTTATAAAGCATCTTCACCTGATGCAAAACCATTTGTTGAAGTTGGTCAAACAGTTTCTAAGGGCGATGTGGTTTGTATAGTTGAAGCTATGAAGCTGATGAATGAAATTGAAAGCGAATTTTCAGGCAAAGTTGTTGAGATTTGCGTAGAAGACGGTCAGCCTGTAGAGTTCGGACAAGTCTTGATGTATATAGAATAGAAGAATAATAAAGTGTGATTTACCCAAATTTCACACTTTATTATTTTATATAAGTATGATTTTTTAAAGGGATAACTGATGTTTAGAAAAGTATTAATAGCAAACCGCGGAGAAATTGCGGTAAGAATTATAAGAGCATGTCGCGAAATTGGTATTCCGACTGTTGCAATATACTCACAGGCCGATGCAAATTCATTACATGTAAGATTAGCAACTGAGGCATATTGCATAGGTCCTGCAGCGAGTTCTCAAAGTTATTTAAGTATACCAGCAATAATATCAGCGGCTTTAGTTTCCGGTGCAGACGCGATACACCCTGGATACGGCTTTATGTCTGAAAGAGCTGATTTTGCCGAAATTTGTGCAAAACATAATATCAAATTCATCGGACCAACTCCTGAAGCCATGCACAAAATGGGAGATAAAGCTACTGCTCGTAAAACAATGATTGAAAATAATGTACCTGTTACACCAGGAACAGGAATTCTTAAGACTCCTGAGGAAGTTAAAGAATTTGCAAAACAAGCAGGTTATCCTATTATCTTGAAGGCTACTGCGGGTGGCGGCGGCAAAGGTATGCGAATTGTTAGAAGCGATGATGAAGTTGAAACAAACATGAATCTTTGCCAATCTGAAGCCCAGAATTTCTTTGGCAACCCTGATGTTTACGCTGAAAAATATCTGGAAAATCCTAGACACATAGAAGTCCAAATTTTGGCCGATCAATACGGTAATGTGGTACACTTAGGCGAACGTGACTGTTCTATACAACGCAGACACCAAAAGTTGATTGAGGAAGCACCTTCTCCTGCAATTAACGAAGAAACACGTCGTGAAATGGGTGCAGCAGCTGTTCGTGCAGCCAAAGCTATTAACTATGAAGGTGCCGGAACATGCGAATTTTTACTCGACCATGACGGCAAATGGTATTTCATGGAAATGAATACTCGTATTCAGGTTGAGCACTGCGTAACCGAAATGATTTCAAACGTTGACCTTGTAAGAGAACAGATAATGGTTGCAGCCGGTGAAAAGCTTGATTTTACTCAAGATGAAATCGTCTTGAGAGGTCATGCAATAGAATGCCGAATCAATGCTGAAAATCCTGAGAAAGATTTCATGCCAAATCCAGGTAAAATTACAGGATATGTAACGCCTGGTGGTTTTGGTGTCAGAGTTGATTCGCACGTTTATCAAGATTACTCAATACCACCTTATTATGATTCAATGATAGGTAAGCTCATATGCTGGGGCAGAACAAGAAATGAAGCAAGACGTAGAATGTACCGAGCTCTTAAAGAATATGTTGTTACAGGTATTGAAACAACTATTCCTTTCCACCAAGATATTGTGGAAGATGAGGTGTTTATAAGCGGAAACTTTAATACCGGATTCATCGAGGACTATTATAAAAGAAAAGGTAAAAAATAATTCGGAATCTAAAAAATAAAATAAAGGGAAGTATCAAATGATACTTCCCTTTTTAAGTGAACAAAAATTCAATTATTTGCCGTTAACAGCAGTTTTGAACTTTTTACCTGCAGAGAAAGCAGGAACTGTTTTAGCAGCGATTTTAAGTTCTTTACCTGTTTGTGGGTTTCTGCCGATTCTTGCTGCTCTTTTGCGAGCTTCAAAAGTACCGAAACCAACTAAAGTAACTTTTTTACCTTTAGCAACTGTTTTTTGGATTGTATCAACCCAAGCGCCTAAAACTTCAGCTGCTTCTTTTTGAGTTACGTTAGCTTTTTTAGCGATTTCTTGTACTAATTCTTCTTTGTTCATGATAAAACTCCTCTTTTTGTGTACATGCCTATTATATCCGAACTTTCAAGTTATGCAAGTACTTTACATTAATTAAAAATTCAAAATACACGTAACACTTACAAAAACGGTAAACAAAAAGTAATAAACCTTATAAAATAGAGCTTTTTTTTTATTTTTTTTGTACAATAAAATGTGGGTTGAAGATATGAAAGAAAGATTACTTTTATTTACAATAGTTTTTGGCTTAGGCGTATTTATTTATATATTCCAAAGCTATTTTAACACTGTTTGGGGACTTGCATTTTTAGTTGCAGCAATGGCTTTATACGCACTGTTTACAAATTTGGCATATAAAATTAAAAGCCGTAAGCTTCAAAAATATCCCCAAATTATTAACGAAAATTACAAACCATTTGTATCAATTATGATACCTGCACATAATGAAGAAAGTGTTATTTCAGATACTGTTGAAAACATTCTAAAACTGGATTACGAACATTTTGAGATTATTGTTATAGATGACAGAAGTAGCGACAATACAGCATCCGTTATAAAAGATCTGGAAAATAAATATAATAATGTAACAGCTTTTATAAGGCCAAAAGATGCTTTTCCTGGTAAATCTGCGGTCTTAAATGACGCATTAGTATGCGCAAAAGGTGAAGCTATTCTGGTATTTGATGCTGATGCAAGAGTGAACCCTGATTTTCTATCCAAACTTATTCCAAACCTCGAACCGCAAGATGTTGGTGCCGTACAGGCAAGAAAAGTTATTCGTAATAAAGATGAAAATATACTTACACGTTGTCAGAACAATGAAATGACAATGGATACACATTTCCAAGTAGGCAGAGATTCTGTTAAGGGTGCTGTCGAACTAAGGGGCAACGGTGAACTTATAAAGCGTCAAGCATTAGAAGACATAGGCGGATGGAATAATTATACGATAACAGATGACCTTGATATGTCAACAAGATTGCATATAAAAGGTTGGGATGTAAGATTCTGCAAAGATGCAATTGTTTATGAAGAAGGTATAATTTATCTTTGGCCACTATATAGACAACGCAGACGTTGGCTTGAAGGTACTATTAGGCGTTATTTAGAATATGCGGGAGCCGTTCTCACTTCAAAAGATATGTCATTAAGAGTTAGTCTTGACCTTGTGGCATACATATCACAATTTATTATGCCGGCATGGTTTATCATGGAAATAGTTATTAGAGGGTTTAAAGTTCTCGCAAAAGATGCACCGCCGCATATGCTTTTCTCATCAATAATTATAGGCTGCATAATTGGTATAGGCTTTTTTACAGCTGCCAGATACAGTCTTAGACGATATGATAACTTATCAAGACTTGATGCATTTAACCAAGCTTTTGAGACATCAATCTATCTTTTCATAATATGGTTCCCTCTGGTTCTTTTCATTGGATTTAAAATATTATTTATGAAAAAAGATATGAATTGGGGCAAAACTGCTCACGGGCTTGTACAAAGAGAACATGCAATACAAAAAGCAAAAGAAAAAATAAGATTAGCAAAAGAAGAATTAAAAAAATTACTACATACCAAATAGGAGAAATATAAATGAACACAGTTGATGTAATAGCAAATGTTAAAAGTACAATAAGATCAGTAAATGATTTTCCAAAACCCGGCATAGTATTCAGAGATATAACAACCGCTCTTAAAGAGCCTGAAGTATTGCGTGAAATGATAGATTACCTTTGCGATCAATTCAAAGACGTAAAAATAGATTACATAGCAGGAATTGAAAGCCGCGGGTTTATATTTGGTATGCCAATGGCATATAAGTTAAATGCGGGATTTGTACCTATCAGAAAACCTAATAAACTTCCGGCTGAAACTTTAAGCCAAGAATATTCATTGGAATATGGTACAGATAAAATTGAAATCCACACTGATGCAATCAAAGAAGGCGATAATGTATTGATAGTTGACGATTTGCTTGCAACCGGCGGAACTGCTGAAGCTGCTTGCAAACTTATCAAAAAAACAGGCGGTAACCTTGTAGGTATTGCGTTTTTAATCGAATTAAAAGATCTAAACGGTAGAGCAAAATTCGATAAAGACTTAAAAGTTGTATCTATGCTTCAGTACTAATCATACCAATACTTAGCATTATTCCAACGTCTTATCCATTCACCACAAGTCAAACCATTTGTGTTTTTCTCAACCAAATTAAGTTTATCACAATAAGATTTTACATATTCATCGGTAGCATTGTAATACAAAGGGAAAATCCCCTTTGTTGTTACGGTGAAAGCAAAATGATCTAAACCAAGACGATTTAATTCATTGATACTTATAAATGCATACAAAGTTCCACAGTTATTTTTATATACAATTTCCTCACCAGTAGAATCTACATTTTGTGTATAACTACAACCATTATGAACAACCGCGTAAAAAAGAACCACCCCATTGTTAAAACGTTCTTTGACGTACGTATTCAAATTACCTATATTGTTATAACGACTTTCTCCGGTTAAAGAAACAATCTCCACATCATTTTGGATGCAACCTTTTTTATAATAACACTTTTCAGAAACTTTCATGTATTTTGACAAAATTTCCGCCATATCTTGAGGGTCATTCAACTTCCAGTTTTCAGGGGCACCATTTTCTGCAACTGCCATTGTAAAAGCATTTGCTAATGTTGAATAAACCCACTTGAAACGTGTAACTGTCTGTTTTTCCTGATATTTCAAAATTAAATTAGGAATTGTCAATGCCGCAACGATTCCGACTATTGCTAAAGTTATCAAAACTTCTGCTAATGTAAAACCTGTTTTTGATTTATAATTCGCCATATTTGAATTATAAATTTTATCAATTACACTGTCAAGTTCTTTGCTATATCTACTTAAAGGAGTTGCCCCCCCCCTGTTCTTCATGAATTTTTTCATGCAATCCTCCTTTGATAATGAATTGTATCATTTCATAATGTTTTTTGCAACATCTTAGTATTTGGAATATAATTGCAATATGAAAACTAAATTAATTATAGAGCAACATTTTCACGGAGCGTTCGGCATAAATTTTAATAATTGTAATGTCGAAGATGTTTTGGAACTTTCAAAAGAAATTGTCAAATACGGTATTGGCGGTATATTTCCGACACTTGCAACTGATAGCGTCGAGAATATAAAAAAACAAATCAGCATAATAAAAGAAGCTGCACAAAAACAAACCTCTGATATGGCAAAAATTTTTGGAGTTCACCTTGAGGGAATATTTCTTAACCCTGAGAAAAAAGGTATTCACGACGAAAGATTCTTTCTAAAACCTACAATTGAAAACTATAAACTCATTGAAGATGATTTTATAAAAATCTTGACTTACGCACCGGAGCTTGACGAAAATTATGCACTTGCAAAATATCTATTGACTAAAGATGTAAAAATCCAAGCTGGACACTGTCTTGGAGGAGATCTTTCCTATTGCGACGGTACAACACACCTTTTCAATGCAATGTCAGGTATCGTCCAACGCGGAACATCTACCGCATTAACTGCATTAACAGACGATAGTATTTACACAGAAATCATTGCCGATGGAGTGCATATTTCAGATTCAATCATAAGGCTTGTTTTCAAAGCAAAGCCGCTTGACAAAATATTATTAATTTCTGACTGCTTACCTATTACCAAAAGCGGATTGGAAGAAATGGTGTTTGAGGGCGAGACAATATATTTTGACGGTGAAAAGGCAACCTCCAAGGATGGAACTTTGGCAGGAAGCACCAAATTATTGCCGGATATAATTAAGCGCCTTGGTATAATGGGGCTTTTTAACCCTCAATTAATTGATAATACATATAAATATCATAATATAGAACTTGGTGGCGAAGTTGAGTGGGATGAACATTTCAACATAGTTGGAGTAAAACTTTAATGAAAAGTGATAATATTAAAAAAGGAATAGCCAGAACCCCGCACAGGGGACTTTTAATGGCTACAGGCGTAAGCAAAAAAAATATGGATGCACCATTTATCGGGATAGCAAGCTCTTTTTCAGATTTGGTTCCTGGTCATATTGGAATGCGCGATTTGGAACGTCAAATTGAAAAAGGTATTCACACAGCAGGCGGACAAGCATTCATTTTTGGAGTGCCTGCAATATGCGACGGAATTGCAATGGGCCATAGCGGAATGAGATATTCTCTACCGTCCAGAGATTTGATAGCAGATTGTGTAGAAAGTGTTGCAGCAGCTCATCAGCTTGATGGGTTGGTACTGCTTTCAAATTGCGATAAAATCACGCCCGGAATGCTTATTGCAGCGTTGAGATTAAACATCCCGACAATTATAGTAACCGCAGGGCCAATGCTTGATGGTATTTGCAGAGGAGAAAACAAATTAACCATGGTTACAGGCTCATTTGAAGCCGTCGGACGCTACAGGAAAGGTGAAATCACCGAGGAACATCTTTTGGCTATGGAAGAAAATTCTTGCCCGTCAGCTGGTGCATGCCAAGGGATGTACACAGCAAACACTATGGCCTGTTTGACAGAGGTCTTAGGTATGAGTTTGCCATACTGTTCATCTGCATCTGCTGTTTCTTCACAAAAAAGAAGAATAGCGTTTGAAAGCGGTATGCAGATTTTGGAACTTGTAAAACATAATATAAGACCTTCTGACATAATTACAAAAGATTCTTTGACAAATGCAATTGTTGCAGATTTAGCCTTAGGCGGTTCAACAAATACTTTCCTGCATCTTTTGGCAATCGCTAACGCAGGAGGATTGGATATTACAATTGATGATTTTGACAAATTAAGCCGTAAAATTCACCAAATTGTAAAAATAAATCCGTCATCATCGCTTACTATGACTGATTTTCATAATGCAGGAGGCATCCCAGCCGTTATGAAATCTTTAAAAGATTTATTAAAAAATACAAAAACGTGCAGAGGCCTATCTATAAAAGAAATCATTAAAAATGCTTGGCGTGAGGAATCTATTATCCCTGATTATGACCAATCATCATACACTCAAGCAGGGTTGGGCGTTTTATATGGCAATCTTGCAAAAGACGGGTGCGTAACGAAAATTTCCGGAATCGCGCCTGAATGCTACCATTTTGAAGGCGTTGCAAGAACTTTTGACAGCGAAGAAGACGCTATGAAGGCACTTGAAACTGACAAAATAAAAGCAGGAGATGTTATAATAATACGCTATGAAGGCCCTGTAGGCGGTCCTGGTATGCGTGAGATGCTTGCGCCGACGTCTTTGCTTGTCGGAAAAGGATTAGGCAAAACTTGCGCTCTAATAACCGACGGAAGATTTTCCGGCGCCACAAGAGGAATTTGTATAGGTCACGTCTGCCCTGAAGCTGCAAAAGGCGGTGTAATTGCTTTGGTTCAAGATGGAGATAAAATTAAAATTGATATTCCATCTCGTTCAATAGAGCTGCTCGTTGATGAAAAAATCCTTGAAGAACGCAGAAAAAATCTTAAACCGTTTGAGCTTAAAGTCAAATCAGGCTACCTTGCAAAATACGCCAAAAACGTCGGAGATGCCTCACATGGGGCGCTGGTGTAAGGACAAAATTCTCCTCTCCCTATGGGAGAGGGTGCAGTTACACGAGCACAGCGAGATGTAACTGCGGGTGAGGGTTTCATGAAAAAACTATCGGATTTCGCAGATGATATAAATAAATGTTCAAAATGCGGCAAATGTCAGGAGGTTTGCCCTGTTTATAAATTAACAGGCAATGACTGTGCGGTTTCCCGCGGGAAATTTGTTATACTGCAAGGGGTTTTGAAAGGTGAGCTTAAACTTTCCAAAACCATAGAAAAATACCTTGACTTATGCCTAAAGTGCGGCAAGTGCAAGGATTTTTGCCCGTCCGACATTGACGTTTGTGAAATATTCAACACGGCAAAACATGAATACGTAAAAAACAGACCCTATGGCAAAATTACTCGCTTTTTACAATCGTCTATGGTATTTAATAAAATATTAAATACGTTTCAAAAAATCAACGGATTTTTTAATCATCAGCCTCTGAAACAAATTCATAATGATAAAAAAATTAAGCTGCTATACTTCAAAGGCTGTGCAAATACAATAAATCCAAAGTCCGAAATAGCAATGAAAAAGGTTTTGTCGCATTTTGATGTAGAGTTGATTGAACAAGATTTTGAATGCTGTGGTGTACCTTTTTTATCAAGCGGAAACCTAGAAAGGTACGAAGAAGTTAAAAAACATAATATTGAACTTTTAAAAGGAGATTATAACTACATAATAACGGATTGCGCAAGTTGTGAAAGTGCATTAAAGGATTATTATAAAAACACAAAAGATTTAAACGAACCAAATATTATAAATATCTGCCATTTTCTTGCAATACAAGATAAAAAATTTATTTTTAAAAAGCATTTAAAAGTAACCTTCCACAAACCCTGCCATCTAAAATCTGATGCTTTTTTAAAGCCCTTACTCAGCAGATGTGAAAATATTGAATACATTGAGGCTAAAGATTACGATGAATGCTGTGGATTTGCAGGTGAATTTGCTATCAGAAATCCCAAATTATCTATGAAAATGACAAAACAAAAAGCTAAGAACTTGGCTGATACAGGAGCTGACGTAATCCTAACAGCTTGTCCTTCATGTATAATCGGGATTCATCAAGGCTTTTTAGGCAAAAAACACTCTAAAATTATGAATATTATTGAATTTTTAGCACGTGCAGACAAAATTATTCAGAATAAATAATATTAAATTTTTTAATAGTGTTTATTATATTGCATTATCTTAGTAAATAAGCTACAATGAAAATGAGGAGGTTTCTATGTCAAAACGTGGTTTTACTCTGGCTGAAGTATTAATAACTCTTGGTATAATCGGGATTGTTGCTGCGGTGACCATTCCAACTCTTATAAATAATTATCAAAAACAAGCCTTATTTAACCAATTCAAAAAGGCTTATGCTAATTTAAACCAAGCTTGGCAACTTGCATATGTAGATTTAGGCTACAATGCAAAGTGCTATTATTGGGGTGTTGGACAAAGCCCATATCCTTCTGCTGTTTGCAAAGAATACAACGAAAACGGAGATTGTACCGGTTATTACATGAGTGGTGATGCTTCCCAACAAGCCCCTCTTCCAAGTAACTTCAACGGATACTTTGATAATTGTTCACAAGTAGCCAGTTCCATAATTAAAAATCTTAAAATAACTAAGCAATGTAATGGTAATGCATATGAAGAAGGCTGCATTCCTGACTATCCCGGAAATGATACAATAACTCAGGAAAATAATACTGGTGATGAACCACTTTCGCAATATGAAATAAACAAAGCAACCACTGGCACATCAGGATTCAGAAAACAAGCAATTTTGGAAAATTCACAAGCCTTTGTCCTAGCGGATGGAAGCATCTTGATAAGTTACGGTACAACCTTTAGACCAAGCATATTTGCGTATGATATAAATGGAATGAAAGGGCCTAACAAGTGGGGATACGATCTTTTTGACTTTAGAACTCGAATGGCTCAGGATTATGCGACAGCAATAATAAGTGGCGGCAGTTTAAAACAGAAGGATGGCACAACTGCATCTGAAATGATTAAAAAAATCTCTCAAAACAAAAAGGCTCAATAAACATAAATAATTTATAAGTGAGGTATTAGTGAAAAAAGACGGTTTTACTCTGGCTGAAGTTTTAATAACTCTTGGGATAATTGGTGTTGTCGCCGCAATAACTATACCAACACTTGTAGCCAATTATCAGAAAAAAGTTTTAGTTACGCAACTTCAAAAATCCGTGGCTCTTATATCTAATGGAGCAAAATTACTTTTGGCAAATGAACAAACTGATAATCTAAATAATACATATCTTTTTAATGAGGTCCTCTCAAAAGAAGCTTTTGAAAACTCTGTAGGTAAATTTTTAAAAACTTACTTTAATGTAATTAAAACTTGTAATACTTGGGATAACAATGAACAAGAATGTATTGCAGAAACTTACAAATCGTTAGATGGGCAAATAAACACTATGTTTAGTGACCCTTCAACTTTTGAATACTGTGCAATAATTAATAATGGTACAGTTATATGCCTAGCCCCATTTAGAAACTGGAACCCTGCTAGGATAATTTTGGATTTAAATGGTAAAAGTGGACCTAATGTTGTCGGACGTGATCTTTTTAATCTAGATTTGAACTACAACGGGTCAATTGCAGAAAGTTTTTCGAACGAAAACTCAGCATACGAAACTCATAAACCGGAAAATTGTGGTTTACAAGGTGAATATTATCCGTACGGCGTTGGTTGTTATAATAGGATTATTCAAAATGGATGGAAAATGGATTATTGATTTCTATCTTCCTAATTCATTTGCTTTCTTTGTAGTTTTATCTATCACATCGTAGAATAATTTGTCAGACTTTTCTTCGTTCATTACTGTAATCCCGACAAATGTACATCCGCCTTTGGTTGCAACATTATCAATCAGATTTTGGACAGTCAATTCACCTTTATTGAATACCATTTTGGCGGAACCTAGTGCTGTTTGAGTTGCCAACAAAAGTGATTTTTCATAATCAAGCCCCAATTTTTCGCCGGCTCTGGCCATATCTTCAATAACTTTATAGAAAAATGCAGGACCGGAACCTGAAATCGCAGTAACTATATCTATTTGTTCCTCGCTGACTTCAATACATTTACCGATATTTGAAAGCAATTTCATAACAAAAGCAGCATCCTCATCTTTTGCAAATTCGCCCTTACAAATTCCGCTCATACCTTCTAAAACAAGTGCAGGTGTGTTTGGCATTACTCTTATTACTCTTGCTTGACCAATTATTTTTTCAATTTTAGATGTACTTACACCGGCTGCAATAGATACAACAAGCTTTTCCGACGTGATTTCATCTCTTATTTCTTCTAAAATTTGCTGAACATAATTAGGTTTTACCGCTAAAAATATGACATCGCTGTCAATAACCAACATTCTGTTATCTGTTAAAATAGGAATGCCCAACCTTTCTTGTGCAAGCTCTGCTATTTCACAGTTAACCTCAGAACCTTTTAGTTCATAGTTATCGTCACAACAAGATGACAAAATTCCCTTGATAATTGCACTTGCCATTTTTCCGCAGCCTATAAAACCTATTTTTTTGTTCATATTATTTAACCTCGCTTCGCTTAAATATTGACTAATGAGTTTTTTTCATTTAACATAAAAATCATACGACAAATATAAATAAAAGGGAATTAGAAAATGAGACGTACACTAGAAGGAACTAAAGTAAAAAGACAACACGTAAGCGGCTTTAGAGCAAGAATGGCTACCCCGGGCGGCAGAGAAGTTTTAAACAGACGTCGCGCTAAAGGTCGTCATAAATTAGCTATTACTGCTAAAAAACGTGCTTAATATTTTTATAAATTATAAATAGCACATTTTTTGCGATTTAGGGATTATACCTGTAAGCAATTAATGAAAGGGCGGATATATGTTACCAAAGCAATATAGATTAAAAAACAGATCCGCATTTAAAGCAACATACAGAGTTAAGAACTCCTCCCATAAGGGTGGAGTAACTTTGTTTGCAGGAATTTTAAAAAAAGAAGATACCCCCACAAAAGTCGGTTTTGTTGTGAGTAAAAAAGTTCACAAAAGAGCCGTAAAGCGAAACCGACTAAAAAGACTTATGAGAGAAAGTTACAGATTATTATTAAAAGAAAATAATCTCGGGAATTCACAAAAATATTTGTCTTTAGTATTTGTCGGAACTGAAAGAGCTTTAGGGAAAAGTTTTAAAGAAATCGATGACGCCATAAAAAAACTCGTTCAAGGGGTTCAATAATGCTTGAGGGGCTTTATACAGAAAAAATTCTAACATTCCCTGAAATAAGACCTTACCCTGTCCACCCGCAGGAAACTTCTGGCGTAGGCTTGGGTTCTCAAGCAATTTATAGATATTCGCTAAGAGATTCTGATTATCCGATTTTAATTATAGTCGATAAAATCTCTGACACTGAAGGGAATCTAATACCTGCAGGGCACTATGAATTGGCGCTTTCTGACGAGAGAGATTTTTTAATTCTTATGCAAACAAAAAATCCGGTAGCAATAATTCCCGTTTTTAAGGTTGAAGAAGATAAAGAAGCCTACAACAAAGAATTTGACAAAGATTATCAAAAAATGAAAAAGAAGCGCGAAAAAGAACGAGAAAAAACAAACAAAAAACGTGCTGAGGTGGGTATGCCTCCGGATGAAGAAAAAGTTCATATGCGTGCTACAATTGAATACATAAAAGACGGAAATTACTACCTAATAAAATACGAACGCGGTACAATACGCGCTTGGGGTGCAATAAAGAGTTTATAAGAGGAATTTATGCAAAATACAACCATACAACAAACAAAGCCTAAAAGAGAAATGCTCAATTACATAAACGTTTTTAGAGGACTTGCAATTTTACTCATAGTTGTGGGGCACACTATGCAATTTGGCAATCCTGGCACATGGCCCAACAACATTGCGTTTGAAATTTTCACTGGCGGAACGGCACTTTTTGTATTTATATCAGGATTTTTATTCCAACATCTATCAGACAAATATGAGTACAAAACTTATTTAAAGAAAAAATGGACAAACGTCATTCTTCCGTACATAATAACGGCAATTCCCGGGATAATCTTGTGTTTTTCAATGCCAATTGCTTACGGAAACCCTTTTGACGGCATGAATCCTTTTGCACAAATAGGAATATTTTTAACTACAGGTCGTGTCCAAAATATTCCGACTTGGTATATCCCTATGATTTGTATATTCTTTCTATTAGCTGATGTTTTTTTGATTTTAGAGAGAAAAAAGATACTTTATAAATTTATCCCGCTGCTTCTTTTGGTAACTTTCTTGGTTCCGAGAATGGCTCTTGAACCTGAAAATTTAGTAGGATTAAGCTATTTTGACAAATATCTTGAGTATATAAAGTACGTCATTAACGGGTTTGTACACTTTGCATCAATGTACATTCTTGGAATGTATTTTTCAGCAAATAAAGATAAAATCAGTTTATGCTATAAATATCGCTGGGCAGCAATATTTTTGATGCTTTTTACAGCAGTTTTAGATGTTTATTTACTCCACAATTTCAATATAATGAATAATACTGTATCTAAAATATTCCTAAATTTCGTAGTTTTGGGATATTTAATGCACTATGATGAAAAAATAAAACAGTGCACTTGGTTCAATAATGGTGCAGATATCGTTGCCAAATACAGCTTTGCAATATTTTTTGTGCATTGGTATGTCTTTTTTGGATTTAATGAATTATTCAAAACAGCAAAAGTTCTTCCGGTAAATTCAGCAGCAGATCTGATACCAACTATTTTTGTTGCTGTTTTAAGATTCATAACCGTAACTGGTATAAGCATGCTGATACTAGTAGTAATGAAACAGGGGCTTACAAAATTAAACGTTAAAAATACACGTTCAATCATTGGAGTATAAGGGATTTTATCAATAGAAACCATGGGGCTTGATTTTTGTTTTTTAGCGTTTAATAATGGTGTGTAAGCGATAATATCGCGGGATGGAGCAGTCTGGTAGCTCGTCGGGCTCATAACCCGAAGGTCGTTGGTTCAAATCCAGCTCCCGCAACCATTTATAAAAGAGTTTTAAGTATAAACTTAAAACTCTTTTTTTGATTTATGAGAATTCATTATAATGGCATACACAAAGTTTCACTTGTTTAGTACATATATAGGTTCTTTGAAAGGCGGTGTACATGAAAAAATATTTTATTGGAATGATGATTTTATCTACAATGCTTATGCTGAATACACAGATAGCTCAAGCAAAAGGAAACAATGGCAAGGTAGGTACTAA